>CAVGTL010000052.1:7445-15998 GCA_963632005.1 Succinivibrio sp. | reverse complement strand
GCTATACAATAAGTAATATTTTCGATTTATAAATTTAATTTTTAAATACAGTACTTTACCAAGTATACGGCATTATATGCCGTATGTAAACGCTTTTAAGATTTTTATTATCGTATACATTCAATTATATAGTTTACAATATCCTATATAACTTCAATACAAATCTAACATTACGGATGGTTTAATATATATGTACAACAAAAAATTTGCCGAACGACTCTATAAGTTACGTGTGCAGAAAGATGTTTCCGCGCGTGAAATGAGTCTTGATATAGGGCAGAATGACAGTTATATAAACAGGATAGAGAACGCAAAGGCACTCCCGTCGATGCAGGCTTTTTTCTATATATGTGAATACTTAAACATATCTCCCAAGGATTTTTTCAATACTGAAGAGAAGTATCCTGCGAAAATAAATGAAATACTTGAAGAGTTATACAAATTAAATGAAGAGCAGCTGGATATCATCCTGATCGTATCAAGAGGGCTGCTGCATAAGTGATCATTCTTACAGAATAAAAATCAGATATATTAAAGATCTGACTAAGATAATAAAAGTATTTTTATATTAAAGCGAACAAGCTGCCCGGCACGCCGGGCAGCTTGTTCTGCTATATGCAAATATTCAACTTTACAAACCAGTATCTTTCATTTTTTAAAGTCCGTTTTCTTCAGCGTCCTTGAGCTGCTTCTTTGATTTTTCGAGATTTGCTTTCTTCTTTGCGAGCTCGGCTTCGGCTTTTTCTACTTCGGCTGTACGCTGTACTACGCGGTCGCGGAGGCCCTGCATTACGCCTTCAGGTGTCTTGCCTATGTATAATGTATCTACGACTTTTATGCAGTGGTCGCCGTTCTGGTTGTAGCCGTGGAATTCTACTACGACCTTGCCGTTGTGCGGGTTCATTGACTGGAGCTCGATGACTTCGCATGTGCCTGTGAGGTCGTCGCCTTCGAGCAGCGGAGTGAACCAGTCTATGTAGCTTGAGCTGCCTGCCTGGAAATTGTCGAGCGTATTGAAGCGTCTGATCCATTCTGACCATAAGAGCATGCTCGTCATAGTTCCCGGTGCGATTATCTGACCAAACTTACTGCGCTTGCCGACTTCTTCGTCGTTATGTATAGGCGCTGCATCGTACTTGCTACCGTAGTCGCGCATCAGCTCGCGTGTTATCTTTATAGGTCTGTCGAGGTCCCATTTCATTCCAAGTTCAAAATCTTCAAAATACATATCTTTTCACCATGCTTTCTCATGAAACTCAGCGGCTGTGTCATCTGCACAGCCCGACTGCGGCGCAATGCCTGTATATTTTACTGTGCATGCCCTGAAAATATTTGTCTCAACAAACATAAGCAGGACATCAATATGATTACATTATACATACGTTAGTATACGAAATCAATGTATGCTAACGATTTTAATGAGAAATTTTTAACGATTCGCGGCCTCCCGGCCGCCCACGGGTGTTTAAGTAATTCCTTTTTCTTCCATTAAACTGTCAACGATTGCGCGTATGTCTGCTGCGATCTCTTCTATGCCGCGCTGACCGTCTATTACGCGCACGCGCTCAGGCTCACGCTCTGCGAGCTTCATGTAACCGTTCATGACCTCTGCGTGAAATTCTGCTTTCTGTGCGTCCATGCGGTCTTCTTCGTCGGCGCTGCGGCGTTCGCGCATCCTTGATGTGTCTGTCGCGAGCAGTATCGTCAGGTCAGGCTTAAGTCCGCCTGTAGCCGGAAGATTTATCTCTTCTATTATATCGCCCATCCTGCGACCATAGCCCTGGTACGCTATGCTCGAGTCAACGTATCTGTCGCTTATCACTACGCGGCCCGCCTCGATCGACGGTATGATGAGCTGTCCTACGTGCTGCGCGCGCGATGCGGCGTACAGTAGTGCTTCTGTCATCGGCAGCATCTCATCGTTTGCCTTATCAAGTATTATCTCGCGGATCTTTTCGCTTATCGGTGTTCCTCCCGGCTCGCGAGTCATGATCGGCTCTATGCCTCGCTCGCGCAGGTGCGCCTCCAGCAACCTGAGCTGCGTTGTCTTTCCTGAGGCGTCAGGTCCTTCAAACGTTATAAACAAACCGCGTCCTGTGTTGTTGTCATTATCACTGCTGCGCTCAGCGCCGCGGTCTGCTGTATCCTCTGTCATCCTTATCCTCTGCTTTCTTTTCTGTTTTTTTGCCCATAGCAACTACTTCGTCCATAAGGCTTCCCAGCAGCATTATCGCCAGATAGGCAAGCGGCAGGACGAGCATAAATATCAAAAGTATTTTAAATATCATATTTTCACCACTTTCTGTTCAACGCTCGCGGCAGCCGGGCTGCCCTTTCAGGAGCACAAATGGTCTTTCTTATACTGTCATTCTGCTTTTGCTCTGCTTCTTTATTCTACTTTTTTATTTTACTTTTCTCAGCTTTGCCAGCAGTTCCTGTATATCGTCAGGCAGTGCAGCTTCCAAATGCACATCCTCTCCTGTCACCGGATGCGGGAATGTCAGATAAGCTGCGTGCAGCGCCTGGCGCGCTATCAGCTCAGGCTCCTCACGCCCGTACAGCGTATCGCCTGCCAGCGGATGGCCTGTGTGTGACATATGGACTCTTATCTGATGCGTGCGCCCTGTTTCAAGTCTAAGCTCAAGAAGCGTGAACCCATTCTCAGGCGCGAATATATCTTCTGAGGCTCCGCCGCCGTAAAAACGCTCAAGTACTTTGTAATGAGTTACAGACGGATAACCGTCCTCCATGACGCAGCGCTGTATATCGTCCGGGTCGCGCCTGCCTATCGGCAGGTCGACAGTCCCCTTGTCTTCTTTTATAATGCCGTGAACGACTGCTATATAACGCTTTATGACCTTATCGCTCTTCATGAGCTTCGTCATTACATCCTGACAGTGTGAGTTTTTAGCGACTATCATCAAACCGCTGGTGTCGCGGTCAAGACGATTTACAAAGCGTATTTTGTAGTGAACGCCTGTGTCGTCCATCCTCTTCATAAGGCCATTTGCTATAGTTCCTACAGGATGTCCCATCGTCGGGTGAACGACGACCCACGGCTGCTTATTTATTACGAGCATGTCATCATCCTCGTAAACCGCGTCTATCGGTATGTCCTGCGGTATGAAGTTGCAGCGCTCCTCAGGCATTTCTACGTCTATCACGTCGCCTTCTATCACGTCTGCGAAAAGCCTGACCTCGAAGCCATTTCGAGTGACTTTGCCACCGCCCTGTTTCAATTTAGTCAGCAGGCGGCGCGAGAAATTCAGACGTTTCTTGAGCACAAGCTTTACTGTCATGTTTACGTCATCGGACGTAACTGTATACGTAAAGCGGCTCATGCCGACGGGGGCCGGGGCGGCGGCGCCTTCGCCGGTCGTATTTTTTACTGTTGTTCTGACCTCGCGGGTCAGCTTATGTTCAAGAGTATTCTCTTCCATTATTTTACCATTATATTTAACAAATGCAGGACGCCTGCTGTTGCCTGCGTCTTTTAACCTATTATCTTATCTGTAACTTTTTTCCAGAAATTATAATTCTTAAATCGTACTATATGAGCCCTGCGCTCTGCTACGCTTACTACTATCTTCTTCACATCTCCGCGCACTACTACGCGCCCGTCCTGTATGATGGAAACGGTCTTGTCCTCGTTGTCTACGGGGAATATCTCTATGGATGTGTGGGTCGGGACTATGAGACCGGATGTGAATGAGCGATACGCGATGTTGTTGACGGGCGCCATCGGGGTTATCTGGAGCATGTCCACTTCCGGGTCGACTATTACGCCGCCGAGCGAGTAGTTGTAAGCCGTGCTCCCTGCAGGCGTGCAGACGAGTATGCCGTCACCGCTGAAGCGCGTTATCTCATTGTCTCCGACGCGCACTCCCAGGTGCAGAAGGCGCTCGCCGTCGCCGCGCACTACTATCTCGTTTATCGACAGGTACGTTGTCTTGCTGTCAGCAGTATATACATCAGTCTGCAGGCCGATGTACGACTGAACGTGGTATTCGTCGCTGTCGAGCATCCGTATCAGCTCGTCTATCCCATCCATCGTGATTTCCTGGAAAAATCCGAGATGACCTGTATTTATGCCGACTATCGGCGTTTCCGGGAAATCGTACTTTCTGAGAAGGCGCAGCAGGGCGCCGTCGCCTCCGATGCAGAATATCAGGTCAGCGCCCTTTTCCGTATCAGAGTATTCGTACCCCGCTGCTCCCATTTTTTCTTTTACTTCTTTCGTTATCCTGTCGGATATCTCGTTATCGTTTGCGTAAATATGGTATTTACGGTAATTTTTATTCATTTATCAGTTCCTCAAGCTCGTCTATCAGTCCTTCGAACGTCGCCATGGCGCTTTCGATAACGTCAGGCTTGCTCATGTCAACGCCTGCGCCCTTGAGCAGCTCTATAGGGTAATCGCTGTCGCCCGCAGCAAGGAATGTCATATACGCGTCGCGCGCCGGCGCGCCCTCTTCTATTATCTTCTTTGATATTGCAACTGCCGCAGAGTAGCCTGTAGCGTACTGGTAAACATAAAATGCATTATAGAAATGAGGGATGCGAGCCCATTCCATAGCGATCTCATCATCGTAAACGACATCAGGACCGAAATATTTTTTATTCAGGTCTCCGTATATCTCGCAAAGTCTGTCAGGCGTCATTACCTCGCCCTTTTCGACTTCTGCGTGTACCTGCATCTCAAACTCGGCGAACATAGTCTGTCTGAATACAGTCGCTCTGAATTCTTCTATATATATATTTAACAAATACAGTTTTTCTGTTTTGTCAGCGCACTTGGCGAGCAGATCGTGCATGAGCAGGCATTCGTTTACAGTCGAAGCGACCTCTGCAGTAAATATCGAATGTCCGCCGTAGATATAAGGCTGCGCCTTGCGCGTGTAGTACGAGTTCATCGAATGACCGAGCTCGTGTATCACAGTGAAAGCGTCCTTGAACTTATTGTTGTAGTTAAGCAGCACGTAAGGCATACTGTCGTAGCTTCCGAATGAATAAGCTCCGCTAGTCTTGCCCTCGTTTTCGAATACATCTACCCAGCCTGCCTGCAGGCCCGCATTGAGGTCCTTGATATACTGTTCGCCCATAGGAGCAAGCGCCTCGCGCACTACGTCGAGCGCTTCTTCGTAAGGAACGCTGCGCTTCGGCATTTCCACAAGCGGCGCGTACATATCGTACATGTGTATCTCGTCAACGCCGAGCATCTTCTTTCGGATGCCTACATAACGATGGAGCACATCAAGATGCGCGTTTATCGTGTCTACGAGGTTAGTGTAGACTGACTCCGGGATATTTCCGCCGTCGAGCGCTGACGCGAGCGCAGACGGATATTTTCTGATCTTTGAGAATACTGCGTTTTTCTTTACATTATAATAATAAGTCGAAGCAAGCGTGTTCTTCTGCTTCATAAATGCAGCGTAAAGCGCACGGTATGCGTCCTCGCGGACGCGCCTGTCTGATGATTCCATCATGCTGATATAATTTCCGTGAGTCAGCTCCACGTCGTCGCCGTCCTCATCTTTTATAGTCCCGAATTTTATGTCAGCGTCGTTTATCATGCTGAATATCTGTTTCGGAGCGCCTGAGACCTCGCCGAACTGCGCCATGAGCGCTTCTTCTGCCTGCGAAAGTACATGCTTTCTCTGGCGGAGCAGGTCGAGTAAAGTATAGCTGTAGATCTTAAGCTCATCGTTTTCTTCGAGGAATCTTTCTACTGTTCCTTCCGGAAGGTCCATGAGCTCAGGCGTGAAAAACGCTGATTTTGCCGATATCTGCGACATGAGCGACATAGCCTTCTGGCTGAGCTCCTGATAGCGCGAAACACGATTGTCCTCGTCGCCCTTCATGTGAGCGTAAACGTAAACGCGTTCTGCTTTCTGCCATACGGCATCTCGCGCGCGGAGCGCGCCCAGCAGCGTTTCAGCGCTTTCGCCGAGCTTTCCGGCGTATGATGTGAATCCGTCGGCCATTTTGAGCGCTTCTTCAAAATCGCTCTCCCACGCAGCTTCGTCAGCGTACATGTCCTCGATATTCCACTTGTATTTGTCTTCGATCTCCGATCTCTGTCTGAGTCTTTTTTCGTCTGCCATTTTCCAAACTCCTTTTGTCTTATTTCGGTCTTATTTCAATATTTCCAACCGATACCGTCATACTTTATTTTTAATATTGTTTTCCCTCATGCAGTCATTCCATAACATTAATTTAAGATTACGCCGGGGATTTACACTTTATACAACCTCATATTTATTATATAATAAACTGATTGATTAGATTCATCAAGAAAAATAAAGGTATAAATAACAATACAGTAACAGAACACAGATCTGCGTCCGTCACCGGACCCACATGCTTACGCAGCAGTATTTTCGCCGCGTAAAGCGGTCTGCTGGCGCGGTGACGCGCGCTGTTTTACGGCTTATTGGAATCATTTTATTTAATTTAATTTATTTTATTTATTACAGAGGGTAGTGTATTATTATGGTTTTAGAAGATTTAATGAACGAGATCGATGTAGAGTCCGCCGAGGACTTTAAATATTTTGAGCAGTTTTCCGCGCTTATGGAAAACGATTTTGACGAGCTCGAGTACGATGATTTCGCTGAGCTTATGCTTATGCCTGACGGCGATTCTCTTTCAGAAATGACTACTTCGTTTTTTGAAGATCTTGTGCGCGGAGTTCCTGACGACAACACGGAGCTTTACTCTGTGCTGCAGACTATAAAAGAAACGCTCGTAAGCCTGGCTGAGCATACTCACCACAGGGGCCGCGGATTTTACGCTGACGAGCTTTTCAGGTTCCGCGAGTGGCTCCTTTCGCCTGATGCTGTTTCATGTACGCCTGAGGAGGGCGGCGATACACTGCGTATGACTCCGCTCGAGGCGCTCATGCTCTTCCGTGAAGAAAAGCTTTCCGGCACACGCTATAATTACGATTTTTCAGAATGCATGCCGTCAGGTCCTGACGAGTACACACTCAACGCCATGGCTGAAGC
Organism: Succinivibrio sp.; assembly: GCA_963632005.1. Taxonomy (GTDB): domain Bacteria; phylum Bacillota; class Clostridia; order Peptostreptococcales; family Anaerovoracaceae; genus CAKQOE01. The sequence goes on along the minus strand of CAVGTL010000052.1, from coordinate 8,991 downwards.
GGCTGATGACGTTTACGCCTTCGGCGGCGCGCGCGGCAGCAATTACGACGGCTACAGCAGCGATCACGATGATTACGAGGGGCATGACGATGAGGACGAGCTTCCTGTTGAGCTGCCTGCTGACTGGGATCCTACTAACTGGGATCCTGACGACCCTATAGGACTGAGGGGACCTATAGATCCGTATACTGACGGCTTCGTTGACCGCTACAACCCTGTCATCGACGGCGAGTACGATGACGAGGACGAGCCTGACCCTGTTTTTTAGCGGTCGGCTCTCATGTTTTTATTTAACATGTTTTTCATTTAAAAGGGAGGTATTAATTTAATGCAGAATACACAGCCGGGCTCAGACCCATTTTATGGTGCTCCGGGGCAGCCTGCACAGCAGCAGGTCCCTCCGACGCCTGTTTTTACATCATCACAGATACGCTCTATCGCGCGTGCAAAGCTCAGAGGCAAATGGAAGAAATTATTCGTTCCCGTGCTCATTTATATAGTGCTGAGCATGCTTCCAAATCTCATATATGCAGGTCTTTACATCCATGACGTTCAGGCTGCCGGGCTGCTTTCGGGCGATTCATCGGCATATATATCTACGCTTCAGGAAGCTGTTGGATTTTCAGCCGCTGACAACTCAGCTGCTGCAGACATTTTTTCGCCTGCTACACAGATGCTGAGTAATTTTGTTACTTTTTACCAGTTGATCCTCACCGGCGTTTTCGGTATCGCTATCGCGACTATCGCGCTCAAAACTATACGCGATGAGGAAGTAACTCCTGCCGATGTCACTACAGGGCTCAATAGATTTGGTCAGTCGTTCTGCGCCGGGATCATGATAATGTTCTTTACTTTTTTATGGCGCTGCCTTTTCATACTGCCGGGTTCGTTTATGCTGGGATTCGGTATGGCTGCTGCCATGATATCAGCCGGCGGCGGTTATATGCTGCTGTTCCTCGGTTTTGCGGCTACGCTTGCCGGTGCGATCGGCGGCGTTATATTTACGATGCGCTATGATATGACTTATTTCATAGCTGCCGATGACCGCAGTATGCGCGCTTCTGAGGCTGTCGCGAGGAGCGTTTTTATGATGCGCAAGAAGGTCGGAAGCCTTTTTATGCTCGTACTTTCTTTTATAGGCTGGCTTATACTCGCGTCTATACCGCTTTCGCTCGCAATGACGGCTCTCATGCTCTCGACTTCATTCGCAGGCAATCTTATAGCCGCTATACTCATGTGTGTATTTATGGCTGTTTACGCGCCTGTGGTACTTTATCTGGAAACGTCAAAGGCTGTATTTTACTCGACTCTTACAGGAAATTTCAGAGCCGTTGACGACCAAAACAGTAATAATTTCTAAATTAGTTTAATATAACTTTATGTATATTGTTTTTTTAGAGGAGATTATTTATGGACAAAGAATTGGAAAACAGACCGGATATACTATCCGGCGGCGCAAATGTCGATGATCCTGTTGACGATGCGCCTGAACAGAACACTGTAAATGACAACGCTGCAACGGATACAGCAGAAGTCAGCACAGATG
>CAVGTL010000052.1:0-7435 GCA_963632005.1 Succinivibrio sp. | reverse complement strand
GTATCGACGAAGTCGGCGCAGATGAAGCAGCTCCGACAGATGAAAGTCCTGCTGCTCTTGTCGCTGTAGACAATGCGGATGACGATGCTTCCGATTTCGATGAAACTGAAGATCCGCAGCCTGCGGAGATCGTTTTTTCTTCCGATTTTACTGTTTCGGAAGTCAGAAAACGCGCCATTAAAGCTCAGAAGCATAATCTTTTAAATGCATTTCCAAAGGCTCTGCTCTACAGTGTGCTTCTTATGATACCGCCTCTGCTGCTCGTTATACTCGGCATGTCAAAGTCAGGCTCCAGCCTTGCGGCAGCGCGCGCTATAGAGGTCATAGCAGCGCTCGTTCCGCTTGTATTCGGAGGTCCGCTTTTCATGGGCCTGCTCGGAGGCGCTATGGACATATCACGCGGTCAGCACTTTAAAACGGGAAGGCTCTTCTTCGCTTTTAAGGACAACTGGTTCTTTAAGGCTGTAGGCTCTTACCTGCTTTTCGCTGTTGCTGTGTTTATCTCTACGGTAATATGCTCTCTACCTGCTATGATCGTATCCATGCTTTCCGCAGGTCTCGGCAACGGCTTTGCCGCTGTCGCTACTCAGGTCATCGTTATAGTTCTTTATATCGGCGGCGCTGTACTTGCTGCGCAGTTTTATCTGCGTCTCGCGCTTATGATCCCGCTTCTTATAGAGCACTCTGAAATGAAAGTCATGGAAGCTGCGAAATTCAGTATAAAGGCTATGAAGGGCAATACATGGAAGCTCTTCCTGCTCTTCCTTTCTTATATAGGCTGGTACATACTTGTTATCGCGATCGGCGGCGCTATCATAGGCGGAGGTCTTGCGATCGGATATACTTATGTAATGAATATATTCTATTCAGGAGATATATACAGCGCTTACATGATGCTGCTTATCGGCATAACAGTCGCTTATATTGCAGCGTACCTGATATTCATGGTAGCCATGTCTACTATCATCATGCGACCTTTGATAGGCTGGGCTGCTTTTTACGACACTATAACCGGCTACGAGCCGTCTGAAGAAGAACCGGTCGTCGCTGATGACGATATCACAGCCGACGCAGAAAATGAAGGATCTGACGCAGCGAATGAATCCCCCGACCTGTTTCCGTCACCGGAAGACGAAGCTGTTGAAAATACGGATACTGAAAACATACAGTAAGAAAGTATGATTTTAAAAGACCTGCCATGTACGTTCGGCAGGTCTTTTTGTTTTGTGTATTAAGTATACTTGGTAATATTTTTCACATAATAATTTGCATTTTTGTAACTGTTGTGATATGTTTAATTTAGATACAGATACACACAGAACGGTTGTGTGTGTTATCAATAATTTGTTTTATCAATCAGGCTTTCTCACAGAAGAGGACCTTTCACCTTCTTCTTTAGAAATATTTTTAGCCAAAAGCAAATGCCGTGAATTGGGCTTCCCGGCATTTGCTTTTTTATTTTAAATCCATTACCCTTATTTATTTCGGAGTCGCTACTATTACTCTTATGCGCTTTCCTGCGGAGTATCCGAGGTCGTCATACCAGCCTGTAAGGCTGTAGTCCTTAGTATTTACAGAAGAAAGCTCTGTAGCGTAAACGTTGTTTGAGCTGTCCTTTATGAGGACCTGAACATTTTCCCATATGTTGTAGCTCGTGCTTCCGCTTCTCGCTGTGAGCGAGTTATCAAGGCTACTGATGCTTACTGACTTCATTGAACGCATAGTCTTAAGCTGTCCGTTCTTATAGATCAATGTAGCTCCGCCTACACCGGCACTGTATATAACGTCGGTATTGATGGTCTCCTTTACTCCATCGGCAAAGTAAGTATACGAGCCTGATACGCTCATACCTCCGCTGCTTGTCTGAGCTGATGTTATATATCCGTATTTGTTTACATCACCTGTCGCATCTCTGAGTATCAGGCTGCTTATCTCGCCTGCTGAATTCTTCTCAAAATACAGAACATTTGATGTAGTAAGCGAGCTGCCTGCAAGTCTTGACGGATATATCCTCTTGTAATTTCCGTTCTCATCAGTATCTATTATACCGACACCCGACGCGAACTTTACACCGCCGAATGTAGTTCCGTCAGCGCTTACTGTTCCGCTCATGCTGCTCTTTACATTAGTTATTTCAGTTCCTGATGATGTTACCTTTACAGATACTGCCTGACCGACGCTGTAGGATGACCCGCTGTGATAGAATGTCCTCTCCGTACCGTCTGCGCATGCTATTACAGTCTTTTTCTGAACTGAAGCAGTATTATTAGTCGTAGTCGATGTATTTTCACTTGAAATAACTACGCCGTATACAGTGCTGCTCGTGCTCGATGGCGTAACTATATCTACTGCATCCCCGTCTTTTCCAAGAAGGAGCGTCACAAGGTCGCCTTCCTTAAATGATCCTAAGCTTGAGCATTTGTATTCTGCAGTAGATGTACCGAGCTTGTATGAAACGCCTGATACCAAAACGCTTTCCGGTGACGCTGTGTTAGGCGATACTGCCGTAAGCGTTCCGCTTACCTTATCGTCATATATCCATACTGTATTCATATTTGTGCTGTAGTAATATACATCATTCGTCGTCAGAGACGATATATTTGATGCAGCTCCGTTTCTGAATACGCTTGTATTCGAATTAACGAATGACAGGTTGGACGATGTTCCATCAGAAATATACGGACCTTCTGTGCTCCTTGAAACGAGCGATGAGTAATCTACCTGGTCGTTAGATATGGTGTAGCCTAACGTTGAGCCGTATACTCTTCCCTCTGAATCGTCGCATAAAAGCAGGTTATAGAATAACGTCACACAGTCCTGTCTCGTCAGGATCGTGCCCTGCGCCGCAGAAAGGTCATTTCTGAGCCCAAGCGAATACGCTTTTGAAAGCTGCGCTGACGGATAAGAGCCTGTCAGCGTTGAAGAATCGTAGCCCAGTAATCTCAGGAGCGCCGTGCATGCCTCTTCAAGCGTGATGTTATTGTTTGGTCTGAACATACCGTCAACGTAGCCGTACACCCAGCCCTGCTCTATCGCCAGCTTTATGTACTCGCTGCCCCAGTAATTGTTTTTTACATCCTTAAAAAGTGAAACACCGCTTCCATTTCCGATGGAATCCTTGTAAGTTGACGCGGCGCACATCATCTTTACGAACTGCGCTCTCGTCACTGACGAACCGAGACTCAGATTTCCGTTCTGATCTCCTGTAAGTATACCCATAGCTCTCACTATCTGCAGCTGCGTCGTCTGCGACTCAGCATATACAGCAGATGACGCCGTAACTGCCGGGAGTGCGGTGACGCACAGGCACGCTGACAGCGCGAGAGCCGTTAAACGTTTTATTTTCATTATTATTCATTCTCCTCTATTCGTAATGCAGCGCATCTATAGGGTTAAGGCGCGCAGCCTTCTTTGCAGGCAGATATCCGAAAAGCACGCCTATGCCTACTGATATTGCAAACGCTACGCCTATAGATGTCCACGTCGGCGTTACCGTCATGGAAAACTCTGACAGCGCATTTATTACCATTGTAACGGCAGATGACAGCAGCTTTCCGAGCAGTATGCCCAGTATGCCGCCGAGCGCGCTCGTGAGCGCCGCTTCTATGACGAACTGCTGCATTATGTACGATTCCTTCGCTCCGAGCGATTTTCTTATGCCTATCTCGCGCGTACGCTCGCTTACAGACACGAGCATGATATTCATGATGCCTATGCCTCCTACTACGAGCGATATCGCGGCTATACCGGCGAGCACGGCTACGAGCGCGTTTATCATCGTATTCATCGAGTCGAGCATTTCAGCCATGCTGACTACCGAGAAATAATCGCTGCTGCCGAAATAATCTGTAAGAGCTGACTCAAGCGCTGATTTCGCTTCGCTTACATTGTTTTCATCCTGAACAGTTATAGTATAGCTTGATATATTTCCGCCGTTTCTCGTCACCGTGGTATACGGCAGGTACAGGCAGTCGTCACTGCAGCCTTCTTCCAGAGTATCGACTGTCTGATCGAGCACGCCTATTACAGTCAGGCTCATGCCGCCTACGCGAAGCGTCTGACCGAGCCCGTTTCCTCCGAAATATTTCTGGTTGAGATACGCGCCTATGATGCAGACTTTATTACGGTAAAGCATGTCACTGTACTCGAAATTCCTGCCCTGCGCAAACTCCTTGTTTTTCATTCCTGTCAGGTAGTCTTCGCTTACTCCCGAAAGCGTAGTATCTGTGAGCGTTTCCGTGCCGATCTTGAGGCTTCCCGAAGGTGTAGCCGACGGCGAGCACATCTTGAGCAGATCGCTGTTTTCCGATACAAGATCATACACATCGTCAGGCGACATCGTTCTCGTAGCACCTCTCGACTGTATCATGACTGTGAGCGAATCGGTCCCCATGTCAGCGAATTCAGCCGCTATATACTCGCGCAGGCCGTTTCCGAGGCCCGTTATGAGCGTAACGGCGGCTACACCTATGATTATGCCGAGCATAGTGAGGAACGTCCTCATTTTGCTTGACGTTATATTTTTAAGCGCGAGCGAGAATGATTCAGATATATTCATCAGTTATCACCCGCCCTTTCAGCTTTTCCTGCAGCAATGCCCGAATCAATTCCTGCATCCTGCGCCGGCCCGCCGGCAGACATGCCTCCGGCAAGCGACGGAGATACTACCGCCTCCGGCGCGTCCGATGGTCCGTCGTATACTACGTGGCCGTCCTCGAGGCGGATTATGCGCTGCGTCTGGACAGCGAGCGAATTGTCGTGCGTTATGAATATTATAGTATGACCGTCTCTGTTGAGCTGCTTCAGCATCTCCATTACCTCGCGGCCTGTTCTCGAATCGAGCGCACCTGTAGGCTCGTCGGCGAGTATCACCGCAGGGTCGCCTGCAAGCGCTCTCGCTATGGAAACTCTCTGCTGCTGGCCGCCTGAGAGCTCGTTCGGCTTGTGCCTGAATTTATCTCCGAGCCCGACCATTTTAAGCATCTCGTGAGCGCGCTCGCGGCGCTCTCTTTTAGGAACTCCGGCGTACATCAGCGGCACTTCTACGTTTTCTGTGAGATCGAGCTTCGGCAGCAGATTGTACTGCTGAAATATGAATCCCATCTGCTTGTTGCGGACTACGGCGAGCTCGTTCTTGTTCATCTTGCCTACGTTTCTGCCCTTAAGCAGATAAAGTCCTTCTGTAGGCGTGTCGAGGCAGCCTATTATATTCATACATGTTGACTTTCCCGAGCCTGACTGTCCTACTATCGCTACAAACTCACCTTCATATATTTTAAAAGAGATGTGGTCTGCAGCCTTTACTGTCGTATCTCCCATAACGTAATATTTGCAAACGTCTCTGAATTCTACAAGCGGCTGTTTGTTTCCATTATCTGTCATGGCAGCCGCATTATTATTTAAGATCTTCATATCAGCGACCTCCGGATCAGCCCATCGGACCACCACTGCCTGACGGCGCGCCTCCTCCCGGAGCTCCGCCGCCTCCGTCAGGGCCACCTGCAGGCATATCACCCATGCTGCCGTCATCCATCATGAAGAACCCGCTGTTTCCTGTCGCTGCAGGCAGATACGCTATAGTATCGCCCTCTTTGAGACCTGATATTATCTGTATGTAATCGCCGTCGCTTATGCCTGTTTCTACCTGAACAGACTTGTAGCCGCTGGCTGCTGTGCTGCCTGCGCCTGCGTTATTGTCCGCATTGCTGTCAGCGCCCGGCTTTGCTCCGTCAGCCGCCTTATCCTTACCGTTTGATGCGCTGGCGTCAGGAACGAGTACCGTATTGCCGCGCTGAAGCGCCGCTGCTGGTATCGAAAGTACGTGCTCCGCGCTTTCAAGGCTTATCTCCGCGTCAACGTTCATGCCCGGCAGAAGTCCGTCTGTTTCGTCTATCTGTATAGTTACAGGGTAAGTCGTCGCGCTGCCTGTCGTAGTTCCGGCTACGCTGACCTTTGTAACTACGCCCTCGTATTCCCTGTCCTCTACAGCGTCAGCAGTTATCTTTACGCTCTGGCCGACTGCTATATTGGAAATATCGAGCTCGTCTACGCTGAGCGTCATTTCCAGATATGAAAGGTCATATATAGTACAAAGCTCTGTATTGGCTTCTATCTTTTCGCCTGCTTTTACCTTTTTATCTACTACAGTTCCCTGTATAGGCGACGTTATAGTGTAGTCGTCAAGCTTTTTGTTGGCGTCGCTTAACTGAAGCTCCGCGCTCCTTACATTGTCCGACGCATTCTGTACATTATCTGCCTGGTCGTCGCTTGAGAGGAGTACGAGCGCCTGTCCTGCTGAAACGTTAGCGCCCTCTGATACGTAACGGCGCGCTACTTTTCCGTTAGTTTCCGCAGTTACTTTCTTTTCTGATTTATACTCGAATGTCCCGCTGCTCGTGCTCGTCACCGAGCCTACTGTCGCTGTCGCGCGCTGCGATGTCGAAATGCCGCCCGGATTACTTACATTTATTGTAACCTCACGTACTATCAGATTTCCTGTCAGAACTTCGTTCGCCTTGCTTACGTTAGTTATTGTGCCGGAAAGCGTCTCAAACGTGCTGTCGAGCGTTACCGTTGCCTTTTCGCCGTTGTACATCTTTGCTGCGTCATCGGCAGGGAAATATACCTTGAGCTTCATAGAGCTTGAATCTCTTACCGTAGCTACCGTATCGCCCGCCTTTACATCATCGCCTACCTCTACATCGTATGAAATGACCTGACCTGCTGACGGGCTCGTTATCGTAAGGTCTGCGCCGTCGCTTACAGCCTTGTTGTACTCACGCTGCGCTTTTTCAAGCGAGAGCTGCGCCTGCTCCAGCGAGTTTGCTGAGTCTGATGAGTCTATATTGTACAGGACCGTGTCCTGCGCTACTGTATCGCCCTCTTCAAAAGTATCGGAAAGAATAGTTCCCGAAACGAGCGATTTCACGGAATACTGATTCGCTGCTTCAAGCGTTCCGCTTCCTGTTATGGAAGAATTTATATCCCTGTACTGAACTGTGTCTGTGATATACCCGTCATCCGCAGACTTTTTTTCTCCGCCGTGTTTAGTTACGGCGTATACTGCGCCTGCTGCTATAAGTATGATTATAAGCAGGAATATCCAGCCCTTCTTGCTCTTCGGCTTCAATTTACCGAAAAATCTTTTTACTGCCGCTTTTTTTGACGGAGGCGACTGCTCCTCAGATGATCCGTCTGAAAATATCGGACTCTCATCATACAAATCCGCAACTGCCTCAACAGCAGTTTCCTCTTCAGCGCCTTTGTTAAATGGCTCTTTCATTGATCTGACTGTCCTTTCTGTAGTATTAATAATTTTAAAAGAAACAGGAAATCAACTAAATAATGAATGAATAACTTTTACAATAATTTCGGTATTACATCATTAAAATAAAGGGGATATTGACTTCCAACGGATATTTTATGACATTTATAT
>CAVGTL010000051.1:7479-16047 GCA_963632005.1 Succinivibrio sp. | reverse complement strand
GTCAATGTCGCATCTGACGGAATCAGTTCCGTATCATTCTGCGCAGCGATCAGTACAAGAGACTTTCCTGCCCAACGACCGTTTGCTGACGCATCAGGCGCTTCGATGTTTAATGCCGCATCTTTCGGACTTAACGAAAACCCGGAAGCAGTTTTTAACGATACGTTTAATGAAGCAGATACATCATTGACATTGGAACTTGTTGATATTAAACTATCATCCTGATCTTCATTTTCTGACTGATAAATATACTTATATGTGAACTCAGCCTTTAAAGATGTGCCGGAACTCAGACGGTCACCTGATTTTACATTTGAAAAGTTTATAATAAATCTATACAGTTGTTTTTTATTACGTTCCAACTTATTTTCATACGTGTATTTCGCACTGTCGCCCATACAGGTAAATTCACTTATCTTTATTTCAGTACCTCCTGATGAGCTTCCATTTTCGCTGCCATGCTCATGTACATTATAAAAACAGTAATTATAGTTTTGATCATCTGCGTCCTTTAATTCCTGCATTATTATACTCGTTCCCGACGGTAATGCTTTATCGAAGCTCAATACCGGCACCGACAACTTATACGCATCAATATTTGCTTTATCTCCGATAATTGCCGTAAACTGAACAGTAAATGCGTCATCATTATAAACAGCTAAACTATCAGCATCTGCAAAGTCTTTAAATACCTGACCTGCAGTGACCTTTGCCTCTACGGAGAATTCATCTTTAGGAGACACTATTTTATATTCTGCAGATATTTCCGTATCTCCGGCTTTTACAGATACTTTATAGCTTCCGACATCTACAGGAACATTATTATTTTCTGTAGATGTATATTGACCGCTATCATCCTGCACATAATATGTTACAGCCACATCAGCTTTAAATTTTTTATATGACGGTGAATATTCCAATGTAACACCGTGCTCTTTCCCATCATAATAAGAATCAGATACTGTCATAGTCACAGAAACTACATGACCGCCGCACTCACATGATTCAGTGATCGTCCTTTCGTCATCGCTTACCGTATATGACAACGGATCATTATCTGCTGCAGAACCGCCTCCCGACTCACCACTGTCTATATCACAAGATCTCCACTGAGCGTACAGGATCACAGTTGCGCCATCTTTATTAGATATTTTACTTTCGGAATATCCATTTACATAAGAGCTTCCGTTTCCGTCTTTCTGAGTATTCCATCCTGTAAACACGTATCCACTTATCTTATAATTATTAGCATGCAGCGCTAACGTTTCACCATATGTAAATTTCTGATCTTTCATTTCTCCGGTATAGCTGTCAGCTGCATCAGGTTTATTAGGAACAAACTGTACTATATATGTGATTCTTTTCCACACAGCATATAATATCAACGGCTCGCCCGGCTGATCCCATGCTGTATGATCTTTTGATGTCGCTATTTCTTTACCTATTTCGTATTCAGCATCAGTCGCATTCTGACTTCTGCTCCATCCCATCAGCTTATATCCCTCATGACTGAATAATGCGCCCTGTACTGTGATAGTCGCGTCCTTGTCATACTGCAGGACCTTGTATGCACCTGAAGCAACGCCGCTCTCATCCTTGAAGTTCTCAAAATAGTGAATTTTATAATCCTGAACTTCGTTATTGCCTGTTTCTCCGTTTCCTGTAGCTGATTTTCTGCTATCAGTAAATTTTCCGGCATTGTTCTTTATATCTACCAGGATATCATCATTAAAATACGGATTATCCATATTTCCCGATATTTTTACATTACCGCCTGATACGAGCATCGATGAGCCTATCGTCACATTTCCGCGAGTTACCTCGCCATCGTTACCTTTATAATCAGCATCACCTATATTTACAGTACCACCCTCTGTCATAATACTGTTTCCGCTGCTGTTTGCTTTAGCTTCATTATTATCTTCATCAAGGCAGTAAATATCCATTTCTGCCTGTCCGCTATTCATATAGATACCGCCGCCGTTTCCGTCAGCCGTATTATTCTTTATAACAGGGCATGCAGCATGGTTATGCGAAGTATTGTCGTCATCCTTATCAATATAATCAAATGCAGTAAAAGAGCGTACCTTATTTTTATTTTCATCTTCTGTAATTTTAAGATCTTTGTGTTCTTTAAGCACGCCTATCGTTACTGTATCTGCTGATGTGCTGGCACCTTCAACTGCTACGCCTCCGCCGTTTCCACCTGAAGTATTACCGCTTATGTCTCCGCTGCGGATGACTACGTCGGCTGCCTGATCCTGTGATGATACGCACATACCGCCGCCGTTTACTGTCGCTGTATTTCCTGTAAAACTGCCTCCGAACATGCGGACCTGACCGTCAGATACGTATGCGCCACCGCCGTTTTTCTTCGCATCATTAGACTCGAAAGAACCACCTGAAATATTTAAAGAGCCCTTTACGACTGCAAGCCCGCCGCCGTTAGTCGCACTGTTATCTTTTAAAGTTCCTCCGTACAGGTTTACCTTAATAGTCCCTGTATTATTATTATCATGTGCTACGTATAATCCGCCACCGGAACCGCCTGCTTCATTATCTGTAATATTAAGGTCATTTTTATCTTTTTCACCAATATTTACATTTAAGGCAGTACCACCACTACTTAAATCAAGATAAATGCCCCCGCCATTTTGTGATGCAGTATTTCCTTCCAATGAACCGCTTAAAATATTCGCATTTAAGCTTCCAGCAGTGGCAAAAAGATAGATCGCGCCACCACTATTTTTTGACTCATTATTTATTATTTTTGTTCCGTTTAATTTAAAAGTTGCATTATATCCCGTAGCAGCCGCTTGAAGGCAGATCGCACCACCATTTCCGTTTGCTTTGTTATTTTCGATAACTCCTGCATCAAGGTTTATCGTTGCTTCACGTACAGTATTATTCGTTGTCCTATCAGTCTGTGCGCTTATCGCTCCTCCTAAAAACTGTCCGGTCGATGTAACATCTAATTCCCCATTAGCATAATTATATGCAATAGATCCGCCTTCAATATTCAGTGTACCTACTACTCTAAATGCTCCGCCTTTTCCGCTATTAGATACTTTATTTTCACCAATAGCTCTATTATGTACTATACGCACTGAATCCTTCATATCGCATATAGTGTCATTATTAACAAGTATTGCGCCGCCATTATAATCGCATGAGTTATATGCCACAACTGTATCATTCGATAATTCTAAATGTCCTGATAAGTTATTTGATGAATTTCCTGATAAATTTATACCACCTGCATAGCTCATAGAATGGTTTGCTATTATCATTCCACCAGATATTTTAATAGATCCCGAACCGCTTATTCCTCCGCCTGTAGCACGATATTCCTTTTTATCTTCACCAATATAGCTTGTACATTGATTGCCAAATAGGATACCTCCTGTTATTGTTACACGAGAAGTGCTCTCACATAGAAGACCTCCCCCTGCTGATATGTTCGTATTTCCTGCAATGGATCCACCCGCCATTGTCAGTGATGCATTAGCTCTAACTCCTATTCCATATACATTTCCTCCATTAGGTGTTATGCTTTTTATATAATCATAGCTACTTCCATTAAGGCCTTTTTCTATATAGCTAAGTGTTTCTTCATAATTTTTCGAGTTCCCTACGCTATTATTTTCATCACACCATTCAAATGAAATCTCTTTTGTACCTATCAGACCCCCGATCATATAAAATGATCCACTTGATGAAATATTTACCCCTGCGGCGTTATTATTACCTATCCTGAAGTCATCTGCAAGATACGATTCTCCGCTATGTACCTGAACAAGTATGGTACTTTTCTGATTTCCATCAAGAAATACACTGCCCTGCATACAAAGTGTGCCTTTTGAAATTACAGAATAATTGCCTGTTTTCTGTATACTGCCCTCTCCGAGTATGACCAAACGAGCCCCTGCATTTACAGTAATATCCCCATTCATAGATACAGTTGCACCTTCAGGAATATTCCAGATAGTGTCATTACTTATAGTAGTTGCCTCTATACTATCACCGTTATTTATCGTCTTTGCATTACCGATCGTATCAGTATCTTCATTCGCTACTGTTCCACCGGCTTTTGTCAGCATTGCATTATATACCTGCTTATACAAGCTATCATAAGTAGTCTCTGAAATCGTATATGTATCTTCCTGTATCGCTATTTCAGTTCCTGACACATTGTCAGTATCCTTAGTAGCCTTCCACTTCAAAAGTGCAGTATCGGCGTCTATAAGTTCTTTAATAGTTGAATCTGTAAGGTCTAATTCAACTTCTTCTGCTGACTGCGCGATATAAATAGAAAAGCTTGATGCATCAAATGTTATATTACCATCGTTATCTACTGTACTTTCTATGGTCCTCTTTTCAGTTGCTTCGCCGGACTCGTCTGTCGTTATATGTGTTACGACCAGTTCTTTTTCAGGCTTTTCCTTTGGAATTACTCTGACTGATACGGGCTTTTCAGGTTCGTATTCTTCACCGTCGAGCCACAGTGTTATGTCATATGCGAAAACTACCTGTTTCTTGTCTATATCAAGCTTTTTAAGGTCGCTTTTTGACAGCGGTTCTGCTGTTACTGTCACGCCCTCCGGGAGGTCGCCTGCTACTGATACGTTTCCACTCGGGTCTGTTATAGTCACGAGATCATCGTATATCTCTGCATTCTTTATTTCCCACTCGTCTTCATTTGGATTCACAGGCAGCTTAACATAACCGAGTATTTCATCGGTTTCGCCGTTCAGTGTGTACTCATGGTAGGCTACAGGACCGTTGCCACCCTCTATTGTCGTTATTTTGTCGTCATCAACGTCTGTGATTATGCCGACGTGTGTTGCTGCATCGTCGGCGCCGAAAAATACGAGATCGCCTGCTGTCGGCGTGTAGTCGGCTGCATCGTAATATAAACGCGTATCTTCTGCAGCATCTGCGTTATCACTCTGAATGCTTTCCGCATCTGCTTCCGCGCCGGGCGCGGCCTCGGATACATCATTCATTGCTTCTTCGTCCTGCTTCTTTATATCGTCGAGCCATTCGCTGCATTCTGAGCCGAAAGGCACGCCCTCTACACCTGCGTAGTTCAGGCAGAACGATACGAATGTTGCGTTCCACGGACCGTATATGATCTCAGCGTCACCGCTGCCGTCGCTGTACCAGTCGCCGTAGCGTGTGTAGCCTTTTTTGTTTCCTTCTTCGTCTGTGATGTATATAACGCTGCTTGCGTCGTAGTCGAGCTGAGACTCTGCCATCATTACAAGGTCATGAGCCCAGTTTCCGTTGAAGTCGAGTTCAGCAGCCATTTTTTTCCACGTCTTAGTATTTTCTGCGTAGCACTCATCAGTGTGCTGATGTTCCTGTATATCGCATATGAGCTCTGACGTTTCTTCATAGCATGCGTCTGTATGCTCGTGAGGCACGCCCTCTTCAATACTGCAGACGAGCTTTTCGTGTTCCTCGTAGCAAGCGTCCGTGTGAGTATGACCTTCCGATTCTTCCTGTCCGCATGTAAGCTCTCTGTGCTCTGTATAGCAGTCACTCGTATGCTCGTGCTCGTCAGACGCTTCTTCACCACACGTAAGCTCTTCTGTCACCGTGTAGCAGTCATCTGTATGCGTATGCCCTTCTGATTCAGATTCATCGCAGATAAGCGATCTTTCTGTTTCGTAGCAGTCTGCGCTGTGCGTATGTATCTCGCCTTCTTCGAGACCGCACGCAAGCGTCCTGTGCGTCTCGTAGCACTCGCTGCCATGTGTGTGCGCCGGTATGCCGCAAAGCGCGTCTGCATCAGGATCCTTTGCAAATACTCCTGAAATGTTGCCTGTAACTGCCGTCATGCTGACCATGGCAGCTGCGAGGACGAGCGCGCATGCTTTTTTGAATTTGCTGTTTTTGATGTTTTTGTTAAAGTTTTTCGTGTAAATATCTTTCATTGCTGCTCACCTCGCTTTCCTATGAGGCTGTTGTTTCTGATTCTGTATCGGAGCTTGCTCCGGTGCTTGAGTTTGATATGGTAACTGTTGATCCGTCTACCGATGCATTGTAATTTAACGATGTATCGGTTTTGAAGAAACGGAACATGTGGGATGTGTTCTTATCCAGTTTTCCGGCTGATATTGATGACTCTGCACCTTCGTCAGATACGGTATTCGCGCCTGCCATCAGGCTGTCCGTGTTGTCAGGGATAAGACCTGCACAGTATGTAAGCGTAACATCCTCATGTGCCGTATCCACGCTCCACACATTTACTTCTATGTACTGCGTTTTATCAGCTACAGACGCATGGAGTGCGCTGTCTATTGCGTTTACCTTTATCGTTCCTGTAAGTGTTTTTGAATATGTGTTGTTTGTCGTTGCCGTTACTGTGTATGTTCTGCCCGGCTGCAGACCGCTTATGGTCACTGCTTTGTCATTTACATCATCCTTTGAGATCGTTCCGGTCGCTTCGTCAATAGTTATGCTTGATTTATCGCCATTTGACGATGCTGTGCTATCACTGCCCGCATCCTCCTTAACAGAAACGGTATATTCAATATCGACCTCTGAATATCTCAGCGCATCCTCATGATTCATAAGCGTTATCGTAATACTGCCTGTTCCGCTATCGGTCGGAGCTATCGTATGGGTATTACCGTCGAGCAGGTCGCTCTTAAAGTAAAATTCCTTAGCTACTGCTACATCATTTTTATCCGTTTTCTGGATATACATGGCAGTAACGCCTGCCAATATAAACACTGATAAAACGCACAAAAGAATCAGGAAGGCAGTCGTCTTACTGATCCGCGTTCCTGTTCCTTCAGCTTTCCCTGATAAAATTTCCTTCAGCGGTCTCATAAGCGATCACCCCTAATCCTTCTGTCTTGCTTCTAATGTTATTACTATTACGTCTGCCATGCCTGCATAGTCAGGTGAGTTTTTATCATTCGGCCAGCTGACTTTAAAGCGATATGTATAAGCTGAGCTGTCATTTGCTCCTATCGTTCCGGCTGTCTCCGATAACTTCTTTGAGCTTCCGGCATCGGAAACATCACCTATCGAAAACTCAAGCGGCAGATTCTCATACTTATTTTCAGCTGAGATCACATAATCTATCGCAACCTCACTGTTATTTGTAACTTCGACCTGATAGTTCAGACTTTCTCCCGGAGCAATAGGAACTTTCAATTCCTTTGTCAGTTCTCCGCTCTCCGTCACGCTGAACTTAGCCACGCGAGCACTGTCGCTGCCCATCGCCTCAGCCGTATAACGCGCGTATATATTTGAAGTCATCCAGAACGACACGAGCGTAAGGCACAGCAGCACTGCAAATGCGCATATTATGAATCTTTCTCTTTTCCTGAACTGCTGCATGCCTTTCTCCTTCTTATCATTTCTGTTTCTGCTGCTCTTCCTTCAGCCTGCGTATCTCTTCCTTTATAGCCTCAAGCTCCGCATCGTCAGAATCGCGCTGCTTCCTGAATGAAAATTCTACAAGAAGTATCGCACATATTATGACTGCGACCGATGCGACCGGCGTTTTAAGCGCTTCAGCTACATTTCCCAGGAACGGTACATGTGCGATCACAACGCCCTTTATCTCGTTCCTGTCAAACGGCGCGTCTGCTGCGTCGTTCGCATCTCCCTGAGTAACGACCGTATTATCTCCATCGATAAATATTATCCTGTGTACGATCAGCTCGCCCTGCGCCTGATAAACGACTATATCTCCGACCTGCGGATCGTCACTCTGCTTTACCAGCAACAGCGCTCCCTTTGAAAACGTCGGTTCCATACTGCCTGAAAGCACGTTTGCCATGCCGTATCCGAACGGCATAGGCAGGTCGTCTCCGAGCAGCCCGTTTGCATTTGCCATATATGCGTTCAGACCAAGTATCAGACCTGCCGCTATGAGCACGAGCCTGCGCAGTATCGCATGACCGCCGCTTCCCTGCCTATCCTTTTTTCTGTTTTTTTCTGTATATTTATTATAAAAACTCATATATTTTTAATTTTTTCATATACTTATCAATTAATTGCTTCAGCGTATATTTTTAAATGTATATAGTGCTCGGTGTTCGCTGAATTGCCGAGCGCTGTATCAGCTGCGTCATTCGCTGCTATCTCTGCCGCTGTTGAGCCGCGCTCATAAGGCCATCGCCATTCAAGCGTGTAATTGATGCTCCCGCGCTCGCTTAGAGTGACCCATACGTCCTCAAGCTCCGATGCCGTGAGCCAGCCATTTTTATTGTCCGCCGTTCCTGCGATATAGCCGCTGCTGTCGCGCAGCCTGTACTCGAGCGGTATCGCTCCTGCCTCGTGCTCGGCTTCTTCTATGGTCATTTTAAAACGGACCTTATTTCTTACTCCGTTTCTGATGTAAAAATCATAGCTTGCCGATGAACCCGGACTTATCGTTCCGCCGTTCTTGAAAAGGTCTATAGTTGTAAGCTGGCGCCATTCAAGGTCTGTATTTTTATCTACAACATCCAGAGTATCAGCGTCGCCACCACCACCGGACGTACCGCCGCTGCCTCCGCCTGTGTTTCCTCCGGTATTTCCTGAATTGCCGTTATTATTATCGCT
>CAVGTL010000051.1:0-7469 GCA_963632005.1 Succinivibrio sp. | reverse complement strand
CCGTTATTGTTTCCACTATCCTGCGAGTTGTCGGCATTGCTTCCGTTATTTCCATTATTTCCGCTGCCGCTGTTGCCTGTCTGGCTTCCTGAATTACCGGAGCTGCCTGAATTGCTCGAATTGCTCGAATCGTCCGAATTGCCTACGTTTCCGGTTCCGGCGGTCTGACCGCCACTCGTGCCTGAGGCATTTGAGCTGCCCGGTGAGCCCTTTATCTCACCTATCGGAGCGGTAACGCCGTTTTCACTGTTATCGACTATCGTGTCGTCAGGATACGTGATCTTGTTTTCGCCGCCTGAAACTGTCGTTCCGTCCGGAAGATCTGTGACGCCGTCCCTGAGGTGTATGAGTGAGCCGTCAGGTGTAGTCACCGTAAGTGCGCCCGTATCGAGGTCGTAGTCGACCGGAAGCTCTGACTTTTCCGTTTTCTGCCCGTTTTTATATACTGAACCGTCTGTGTAGATATACATGCCGTCCGGGAGTATTACTCCGTCTTCGTGCAGGTGGATAGTACCATCGCTGAGCATGACTGAACCGTGCAGTGTGATTATCGGGCCTTCTTCTGAGACTGTTTCATTTCTGTAATATGTCATTACCCGGCTGTCGGTCCGCATGGCTGACACAGACTCCTGTACTACGCTCATTTCTGTTACTGCGTCGTTCATTTGTATGTTGAACTCTACGTTGAGTGTTTCTTCAGGGACCTTGAAGTACCACACGCCGTCACTGCCCTCGGTGAAGAGCTGTTTGCCGTCGGTTATCATGCTGTCGCGCTGTATGTCGAGTTCTGCGAGGACTTTTTTATTTCCTTTTTTATCTGTTACTGTAAGTGTATGGCTTCCGTATTCTACGTTATTAAAATAGAAATCTCCGTTTTCGTCTGTGATGTCTGTCATCGGGTCGCTGTGGAGCTCGACTGTGAGGTCTGCTGCGGGTGCGCCGTTTGTGTATTGTATCCTGCCGCAGAGGGCGAGTGGGAGTTCTTCTGACTGGTCCGGTGAGAGGACTATGGTGTCTACTACTTTGCCGATGTTTTTCTGGGCGAGGCCGCCGAGGCGGTACAGTAATATGCCTTCTGAAATGAGGAACAGTATTATGAAAAATATTATTAATATTATGATGCGGCGTTTTTTCTTTTCTTTTTCTTCTTCCGAAACGGCGGCCGCCTGCGGCCCTGCAGAATCGTTTAAATTTTTCATTTTCTCCTCCTTTCTCATGCACTGCTTTATATACAGGACGCTTACGCGGGCGTCTTTTTATAAATATTATTATCTGCTTATGCCCGGCCTGAGCTCTTTCGGCTGAGGCTGCGCATAAACATCCATATACCGCCGCTGCCACGCGCGGCGGTATATGGTAAATTATATATGTATAACCTGGAAATGTTAGTCTATCTGAGTTACTGTAGTTGTTACAGCAAGAGTAACTTCACCAGCATTTGTTGCATTACCAAGTGCTGTATCCTTAGTATCATCACCTGCATACGGCCATTCCCATGAAACTGTAAGGCTATCATTACCCTTATCTGCAAGATTTGTCCCTGGGGCATATTCTGTGCTATATTTGGAAATAGCATCATTTACAGCCTTTTCAAAATCCTCAGCTGTTGTACAATCAGATGTACTTACCTCTGAATTATTAACTTTTATAACAAGTGGGCAATAGAAAGAACCGCTTGCATTCCACTGGTCATTTAAATCAAACTTACCCTCATAGCTTACCTTAACAGCTACTTCAGGAGTACCTGTAAGAGTCATCTTAGCCATATCACCTTTTGTTCCTGGAGCAACTACATTTTTATCTGTTTCAGAGCTTACAACAGTTTTTGCACTTGAATCATTAGTATACTCTTTTGCAAATGTAGTACCATTAGCAGTGATATTAACACCAAACTTAGCAACTCTGGCAGTATCAGTACCAGTAGCAGAAGTAGTATACTTAGCAAACGTACCTGAGATCATGCTTGTTGTCATGAGGGCAGCTACGAGAAGTACTGATGCTGTTCTCATCATTTTGTTTTTCTTCATTTTTTCGTTTTCCTTTCTTTTCCACTCTCCGGGCAACGCGCCCGAAGCGCGGTGTTACCCCGCAGTAAAAATATATATCCAGCCGCGCTGTGGCCGCGGTCTAAATACCTTTACAAGTCTTTGTATTTTTGTTTTATTATTTATTATTTCATATGTTAATTTTATGTACTTTATTGTATTATCTTTTATTCGATATTTTCTAAAGTACCCCCCCCCGGGTATTTTTTGGGGCTAAAGATGCGCCCTCATGTTTGAGCATGGCTTCTGCCGCTGAATTTTCTGAAGCGAGACTCTCTGTTCTGTCCATTCCTGCTTCCTTTTCTGCGCGGAGCGCGTTGAGCTCTGCCATGAGTGCGTCTGTATCCTTTTTCTTTGCTCTGTCGTACAGTCTGCGGCGGAGGACGTCATACAGCACTAAGAGTATGATCGGGCATACTACGCAGATTATGAGACCTTTCGTTGTCTGCATAAACATCGCAACGTTTCCGAGACCTGCGAAATGTGTTCTGTAAACGCCTACGAGGGATGCTTCAGGTACGACCTGTGAGTCCTCTGAGTTGTTGGCGTCACCCTTTGTCACCCATGCGAGGCCGCCGTTTTCATCAGTCGTCAGCTCTGTGACTCTGTGCGTAACTGTCGTAGTTCCGTTTCCGTCCGGGTCGTAGAAGCAGATTATATCGCCCACCTTTACAGCTGACGGGTCTGCCGCTTTGCAGACTATGAGGTCGCCGTACTCGAACTCCGGATACATACTGTCTGAGAGTATGATCATAGGGAACATGCCGCCAAAGCTCGGAACCTCATCCTTGTTTACGAAGCTCTTGACTATGAGCGTACAGTTTACGACGAGTATCGGTATGAGTATCACGCAGAGTATCGCTCCGATCACTGTCAGTACGCGATGTCCGACCGAAACTGCCGCCGTGTCTTTTTCTTTAGTTTTTTTCATAAGATCTTTTAATTTCTCCTTTCATTATTTTAATTATTTTTCTTATTTTTACATTAATACTTTTTTATGGTATTAAATAAGTCAATAAATCTAAAGGTGATATCTTTAAAATCTTTTATTAATTTTAAAAAAATTGATATAACGTATTAATGCTTTGCTGCCTGTGCGCCCGGCGCACGCATTACAACCCAAGCATCTCTTTTATCACCTTACACGTCGTTCTCAATGCATACGGAAATAGAAGATAAATAAACCGAAAAATCAAACCGCAGCTCATGCTGCGCTAACAATGCGACTGACTTGATCTCTTACTCGCTCTCCATCGTGGACCGATATTTCCCGCGTAATCAAAAAATACCTGTGAATATCATCACAGGCATCGCATAAACAGTCATTGATCGTCGTCAACATTATAGTTAAATAAAATAATAAATTAAATAAAATAAAATAGATTTACGTTTCCAAAAGTCGGTATCGCCGTTTGGTCATCCCGCGGCGAACTTTTTCGTTACTTCGCAAATATCAAACCGATATTTTATACGTAATAAATAAAAATAAGTGATTTTATAAAACAGTAACCCCGCTGTGGTTCAGCGGAAACTTTTTACTATTTCGTACATATCAAAATCGATAATTCCTACGTAGTAAAAATATTATTCTATGAAATTATAATATCAGTCAAATATAACTGACAGCAACCGGCTGTCTTAGCCCGCGCGCGTCACCGCGCCAGCAGACCTTAGACCCATCTGGCTTTGCGTCCCTGCCTTTCGGCAGGTTTGCCCGTTATTTGAAAATTCAATAAATTTGGCTTCATTATACAATAGATATACAGATATATCAATGCTTTTTTGAAATAATTTAATAAAAAAGTCATCAATAAAATCATTGAATTTCAATGTATACATGTTTTCGTCGTAATTACATATGTATACATATAATTTAAATAAAATGCAATTCTCTGATTACATTTCTTCTTAAAGTATACCTTAAAAATGTATATCTCACTACATCTCATACCGTTTTTATATAAGTCCGGCAAGCCTGAAAACGGGCATAAAAAAACCCTGTAACGGTGAAATTACAGGGATAAGTGTATGGAGGCGACACCCAGATTTGAACTGGGGGTGAAGGTTTTGCAGACCTCTGCCTTACCACTTGGCTATGTCGCCATACTTATTCAGTTAAATTTGCAGTTCTCTGAAATCAGAGAACTGCAATAGATTGGCGGGGGTAGAAGGATTCGAACCTTCGCATGACGGAATCAGAATCCGTTGCCTTACCGCTTGGCGATACCCCTACGGTGTTGATATTAAAATATGGGGTGGATGGTGAGATTCGAACTCACGTATACAGGAATCACAATCCTGGGTCTTAACCACTTGACGACACCCACCATACATTGAATCATAAAAAATGGCGATCCGGAACGGGCTCGAACCGTCGACCTCCAGCGTGACAGGCTGGCATTCTAACCAACTGAACTACCGGACCGCATTCTTAATAATTAACTGAGCTTGTCAGTTAAAATGGTGGGCGCTATAGGGCTCGAACCTATGACCTCCTGCTTGTAAGGCAGATGCTCTCCCAGCTGAGCTAAGCGCCCATAATTGGTAGCGGGAATAGGGATCGAACCTACGACCTTCCGGGTATGAACCGGACGCTCTAGCCAGCTGAGCTATCCCGCCACATATATGGTTTGTACTCAAGTGCCCTCTCGAACACGACCATATTATAATAACATTTCTGTAAGCCATTGTCAATAACTTTTTTCGATTTTTAAAAACTTTTTTAATCAATCGTTAAGTCTTAATGACCACTCGCGACGTTACTTTTAGAAGTATACACGCATGTGCACTATAATGCAAGTACTTTTTTCTTATTTTCACAACTTTTTTTATACTATGGTCTTTACCGCTTTTTACATATATAATTGATTTGTTGATACTAACGCCGCGGCGCTGTTTTTTCAAACGCCGGGGCCTCAGGCGGCCGGGGCCGCGTAAGGTGTGACCAGGAGCTTTGCTCCGTATTACTGCATTCGGGCATTAATTCATTCATTGTCCGGTGCGTATTATCATGAAGTTATATGGAAGGAGAAATACATTAATGTTAAACGGTTTTGATTCCAACACTAAGTATGTCGCGTCTCAGGAGCTGATGAACTCAGTAAATGTCGCTATGGCGCTCAAGAAGCCGCTGCTGATAAAGGGCGAGCCTGGCACCGGCAAGACTATGCTCGCTGAGGCTATCGCTGAGACGCTCGGTATGGAGCTCATAATATGGAATATAAAGTCTACTACAAAGGCGCAGGACGGACTTTATGTATACGATACCGTGCAGCGTCTGTATGATAGTCAGTTTGGCGAAGGCAGCGTTGATGATATAAAGAAGTATATAAAGCTCGGCAAGATGGGCGAAGCTTTTTCTTCTGACAAGCAGGTCGTGCTGCTTATCGACGAGATAGATAAAGCTGACCTTGAATTCCCGAATGACCTTCTGTGGGAGCTCGACAAGATGGAGTTCTATATAAATGAAACTAAGGAAACTATAACGGCGAAGCACAGACCTATAGTTATCATTACTTCAAACGCTGAAAAGGAGCTGCCTGATGCGTTCCTCAGACGCTGCATATTCCACTTCATAGAGTTCCCGAGCCCTGAAAAGATGCACGAGATCGTAAACGTCCACTACCCTGACCTCGACAAGCATCTGCTCGGACAGGCTATGGAAGCGTTTTACTGGATCCGCTCTATGCCTGACGTTCAGAAGAAGCCGAGCACATCGGAGCTTCTTGACTGGCTGCAGGCTATGGTGCTCGGCGGCGTTCCTGCAGAAGCTGTCAAGCAGGATTTTCCTTTTATAGGCACGCTGCTTAAGAAGAATCAGGATATCGATATTTTCCACCGCTACAAGAACCGCGGCATGAGATAAAAGAGGCCGGATATGTTTATAAAATTTTTCTATCTGCTGCGCCAGCGCGGACTGAAGGTCTCGCTGAACGAATGGATGGCTCTGATGGATGCTCTTGAGCAGGGGCTCGGGCAGTCGAGCCTGAGCGCCTTTTACTACCTCTGCAGGGCGGTGCTGATAAAAAGCGAGGCTGATTACGATAAATTTGACATGGCGTTTGCTGAGTTCTTTAAGGGCGTAAAAACGCCCGAGGAGATACCTGAGGAGGTATGGAACTGGCTCGATAAGGAGCTCGAAGTTCCTGCAGAGTTCATAGAGCGCATGATGCAGGAGCTTCCTCAGTTTGATTTTGACGAGCTGCAGAAGATGCTCGAGGAGCGCTTAAAAGAGCAGCATGAGGAACACAACGGCGGAGGATACTGGATAGGTACCGGCGGTACTTCGCCTTTCGGTCACGGCGGGTATAATCCTGCGGGCATCCGTATCGGCGGCGAGAGCCGCCACAGGTCGGCTGTACAGGTCGCGGGCGAGCGTAATTTCAGGGATTTCCGCGAGGATAATATTCTTGATATCCGCAGCTTTCAGATGGCTTTCCGCAAGCTGCGCCAGTTCTCGAGCAAGAACGACGGGCCTAAGACAGAGCTCGATGTAGACCAGACTATACAGGCTACGTGCAACAACGCGGGCAATCTGAAGCTCGTATTTGACCGTCCGCGCAAGAATACTGTAAAAGTCCTGCTGCTGTTTGACTCTGCCGGATCGATGTCGGTCTACAGCCAGATATGCAGCCAGCTTTTCCAGGCGGCTCACCAGTCGAATCATTTCAAATCGCTTAAAGTATATTATTTCCATAATTGCTTTTATCAGGAACTTTTTACGGACCCGAGCTGCAATAAGAAATCTGTTGTTGATACTAAATGGGTGCTAAATAATCTGGACAGCGAGTATAAGGTAATAATAGTCGGCGACGCATGTATGGCGCCCAGCGAGCTGCTGAGAGTCGGCGGCGCCTCCTACCGCATATCATACAACCCGGAACCCGGCGTCGTATGGCTGCGCCGCGTGAAGCAGAAGTACCCGCACGTCATATGGCTCAATCCTATTTCAAAAAAATCGTGGAACATCGTCTACGGCAATCATACGCTGAACATGATCCGCGATATATTCCCTATGTATCCGCTCTCGCTTGAGGGGCTTGATGAAGGGATAAAAAAATTACTTGTTAATCGATAAGCAATAATGCACCGTATTACTGCATTGAACGAATACGGCTGATCCGCGCGCGTCACCGCGCTAACAGGATGAGGCAATAATTGCTGACAAGAGAATTAAAAGCGCAGGCGTTTGTGTTTGAATACAAGCCTGCGCTTTATTGTTATTGCATATTATTTGTCTTACATATTTTTAGATTTTTCTGTCGCGGCTGTTATGGCGTCTATTATCGTGCTGCGGAAGCTGCCGCGTTCGAGGACGCTTACGGCTTCTATCGTAGTTCCTCCCGGTGAGCATACTGCGTCTTTCAGAGCGCCCGGGTGCTCGCCTGTTTCAAGGACCATCTTTGCTGCGCCGAGTACTGACTG
>CAVGTL010000050.1:0-16320 GCA_963632005.1 Succinivibrio sp. | reverse complement strand
TCTTTACTTCAACTCTGTTGATCTTTATTCCCCATGTATCTGTTGCTTCATCAAGGACAATTCTGATCTTTGAGTTTATTATCTCACGGCTTGTAAGAGATTCATCGAGTTCAAGATCACCTATGATATTTCTCAGTGTAGTAGCTGACAGATTTTCAATAGCTGCCATAGGATTAGCAACTCCGTATGTGAAAAGCTTCGGATCTGTTATCTGGAAATAAATAACAGTATCTATTTCCATAGTTACATTATCCTTTGTAATAACAGGCTGAGGTGGAAAGTCTATTACATGCTCCTTAAGTGAGACCTTTTTAGCGATCTTATCTATCAGAGGGATCTTTACATGAAGACCTACCTCCCATGTTCCGGCATAAGCTCCGAGACGCTCTATTACATAAGCGTTCGCCTGCGGAACTATTCTGATATTTGTAACCAGAAGAGCTATAACGATAATGAGTAATGCAATAATAACAGCTATCATTTATTTTATCTCCTTTTTAACTACAAGCTTTACGCCCTCTACTCTCTCGACTGTAACTATATCTCCCGTACTTATATCAGGAGAACCCTCTGCAATAACAGCGGTCCACATCTTATTGTCTGCACGTACAGTTCCTCTTAAATTCTGCCTTATATCACTTTCTGCCATACCCCTTGTTCCTATAACGGCATCAATATTAGTTCTTTCAACTTTTGTATTGAGCATCTTTTTTGCTAAAGGTCTTGTAAAATATACAAGAACAAGTGAAACTACAGCAAAGACAAGAAGCTGTACAAGGAAACTGTCTGTTATGCATGATATGAGTGCAGCGACCAGTGCTCCTCCTGCGAACCATATCGTCGTCAATCCCATGGTAAAAGCCTCTATGATACCCATTATCACAGCAACTCCCAGCCACAGCCAGACAGGTGACAGGCTCAGTATATCTTCTAATCCCATGTTCATCCTCCCTTCTGAAAACAGAACAATAACTATTACTTTTATTTTACTATATCCGCTGTCATTATTCTACTTAATATTACTGTAAGAAAGGATCTGTTTAAGCAGATCAATAAATATATCAAATATTACTTTATCATCCGAGTAAGCTCATCAATAAGTCTCGTCTCTATCTCAGCTTCACTTACAGTATCTATTATTTTTCCTTTTTTAAATATGACGCCTTTTCCATCACCGCATGCTACTCCGATATCAGCATGTGACGCTTCTCCCGGGCCATTTACTGCACAGCCCATAACTGCAAGATCTATGCCAGGCAGATTTTTCTGTATCATTTCTGCTTCTATTTTTTCTACCTTATTCATAAGTCGTTCCGTTATAGCAGGCATATCTGTACGGCAGCGCGAGCATGTAGGACACGATACGAGATTTATGCCTGCATCAAGGTTGCCTGTACATTTCAGCAGCTCTCGCGCTACAGGTATCTCCGCTACAGGATCTCCTGTGAGAGAAACTCGCAAAGTATCTCCCACACCGTTTAAAAGCAGCGCCCCAAGTCCTGCCGCCGATTTAACAGTACCGCGTTTTGGGTCTCCCGATTCAGTCACTCCTATATGCAGCGGATGGTCGGTCTGCTGTGATATCAGCATATACGCCTGATAATTCATAACGACGTCAGACGCCTTGACTGAAACTACTATATCGTCAAAGTCCATGCTTTCAACAAGCTTTACCTTCCTCATGGCACTTTCTACAAGTCCCTCAGCACATGGACCGCCGTATTTTGCAAGTATATCTCTTTCTACAGATCCGGAATTCACACCTATCCTGACAGGTATCCTGTATTTTTTAGCAGTGTCTATAACAGCCTTAACACGTTCCTCAGAGCCTATATTTCCGGGATTTATCCTGACCTTGTCAGCGCCGTTTTCTATAGCAGCTATCGCGAGTCTGTAGTCAAAATGTATATCTGCGACTAAAGGCATATCAGTTTTCTGCCTTATTTTTCCGAAAGCTTCAGCCGCTGCCATATCAGGAACAGCCAGGCGTACTATCTGGCATCCTGCCTCCTCAAGGCGCTTTATTTGCTCAAGTGTTGCCTCAACATCTCTTGTATCCGCATTAGTCATAGACTGCACTGATATCGGACTTCCTCCGCCTATAGGCACATTTCTGCACATGACTTTTTTCGTTTCTTTCCTGACTATTTTCATTACTTCCATTAAGTTCGACCAGCCTTTTCAGTTATGTTTCATATGTTTCAAAATTTATATTATTTAAGGAAGAATGTATTTACATCCTTCATAGTTATCAGTATCATAAGTCCGAATAATATCAATATTCCCGCATAGTGTATCTTATTTTCCATTTCGTCCGTTATCGCTTTTCCTGTTATAGCGCGTATTACTACGAAAAGTATCCTTCCTCCGTCAAGTGCAGGGAACGGCAGTATGTTAAACAGACCGAGATTCAGGCTAAGCACGACCGTAAGCAGCACAAGATTTGATATACCCGCCTGCGCCGTCTTATCAACAGCATCAACAATGCCTATAGGTCCTACTACATCATTTACCGAGCCTGCTCCGGTCAGGAGATCTTTAAATGCGTCAAATATCATTATTTCCATATTCATGCAGTTTTTAAATCCAAGAGCTACAGCCTCAAAAATGTTTGTCGGACCTCCCATCACCATAAGCAGCACTGTAAGTACTATAACGGCAAACAGAAAATTCATGAACGGTCCTGCAGCAAGCACGAGCAGCTTAGCCCATGCAGGCTTATTTGAAAAAGCACGTTCGTCATCAGATTCCTCATCCTCACCCTCAAGTGCCACATATCCGCCTATCGGCAGAAGTCTGAGAGAATATACAGTTTCGCCCCTCTGACGATTAAAAAGCAGCGGTCCCATACCTATTGAAAATTCATTTACTCTTACGCCTACAGCCTTCGCAGTCATGAAATGACCGCCCTCGTGTACGACCACGAGCACCCCAAATATAACGATAGCAGCTATTATTCCTATAGCTAAATGCATATCACGCACCCCTTTCCCTTTTCATTCTCTTGTGGTCTAAACTCCGGCTCATGCTATCACAGATATGTTAAAACCACATTTTGCTTATTTCGTGTTAATTACGCCAGCTGACATTTCAGAACATTTGTATTAAACATCTGTTCTGTATGGATTATAATATGAAAAACGGCTGCATGCAATAACATGCGCTGAGTTCCGCAAATCATTCTGTATCTATAAGAGTCCAAAATTTTTTTCGTATTTTAATGATATTACCATACATTTTTAATCTGCCGCTTTATTCATACCGCTGTTTAAACACATATTATCATTTTACCATATAACCAAAAACTGCGTCAAACCGAGATGATAGAAAGCAAAGCGCACCCTTAAAAATCAAGCCTTATTTGCCAGCTGTACAAGCCACCGGACATCTTAAGCAGGATCAGGCAAAATAATATCATCATCTGTATGACGCAGTATATTAACAAAATATTTTAATTGAGCCGTATATCAGCGAGCATCCTACCTCAGCTCTGACAGTAAACCCGCTGTCTGCTCACGCACCGCAGCATCAACTCTGAGTATCTCTTCAAGATCAACCTCAGCAGACGGTCTGTGTATATCTATTATACGCGCAAGAGTATCACTTATATCCCTGTAACGTATCTTTCCATTAAGAAAAGCCGCTACGCACACTTCATTTGCCGCATTGAGCGCAGTGCAGTACGTATCACCCGCTTCAAGCGCATCGTAAGCCAGCTTAAGGCACGTAAACGTTTCCATATCAGGCTTTTCAAACGTAAGCGAGCCCATCTCCGCAAGATCGAGCGAAGGCATACTGTTAGGCAGGCGCGCAGGATAATTCAGCGCAAGGCTTATAGGTATCCTCATGTCAGGAAGTCCGAGCTGCGCCATCACAGCCCTGTCCTCGTACTCGACCATAGAATGTATTATACTCTCAGGATGAACGAGCACGTCTATCTTAGACGCAGGCACATCAAAAAGCCAGCGAGCCTCTATGACCTCAAAGCCTTTGTTCATCAGCGTAGATGAGTCTATCGTTATCTTGCTTCCCATCTTCCATCTCGGATGATTCAAAGCCTGTTCAAGCGTAACATTATCAAGCTCAGATTTCTTCCTTCCTCTGAACGGGCCGCCCGAAGCAGTAAGTATTATCCTCCTGAGCTGAGCCTTGTCATACCCCTCAAGCGACTGGAACACCGCGCTGTGCTCGCTGTCAACAGGAAGTATCTGCACGCCCTTTTCCGCTGCAGTCTTCATTATGAGCGCACCTCCCGCAACAAGAGTCTCCTTGTTTGCTAGTGCGATCGTCCTGCCTGACATTATCGCATGATAAGTAGGCTCAAGGCCCGCCATCCCGACAAGGGAATTTTCAATAATGTCATAATCAGCCTGCCCCGCAACATATACAAGACCTTCACGCCCGCTCACTGCATCGAGCCCCGGAAAAGCATCGCGCAGCGCATCGGCGTCAGCAGCCTCAGAAACGCACACTACAGAAGGTGAAAACTCGCGTATCTGTTCCGCGAGCAGCTTTATATTTCTGCCGCATGTAAGCGCCGCCACCTCAAATTTATCAGGATTTTCTCTCACTATATCAAGCGTCTGAGTTCCGATAGAACCCGTAGAGCCGAGAATTGCAAGTTTTTTCATAATAATAATACTCCATCAACGAATACTGCACGACAGCCCGCCGGATCACCCGGCCCGACGCACCGCCATTCCATGACATTTGCCGCGTTTAAAGCATAGTATACTAAAAAACATTAAGTATATACAATACATAATAAACCATCGGCGCAGTAAAAAGCACGCTGTCAAATCTGTCCATTATGCCGCCGTGACCCGGTATCAGATTACCGTAATCCTTTATACCCATCTTGCGTTTAAAAATAGAAGCAGTAAGATCGCCGAACTGTGAAACTATACCACCCGCTACACCGATCACCGCATATTCCCAGAGCTGCAGCCCGTCCCCGACAGGGAGGAAATAACCGAAAAGCATACAGAAAACAACGCTTCCGAGTATCCCGCTCACAGACCCCTCGATCGTTTTCTTAGGGCTTATAACAGGACAGAGCTTATGTTTTCCCAGGAAATATCCACCGAAATAAGCAAAAATATCAGTGCAGAAGGCCGTTATAAGTATCAGCCAGACAGGTGACGCATGAAGCTTTATCATACCACCGCTTCCACCGAAGAACGACTCCGTCATTACCGCATGATATGAGAAAAAGCCTATATAAACTATACCCGTTATCGTCACCATCGCATCCTCAAGCCTGCGTTCCTCTATCTTAAAAAGATAAAGAAGGCACATGAGCACCGACACGAACAGCCACAAAAGATACCATGAAGCGTCCGGCTGCGCCTGAAAGAAATACTCGTAAGCCAGATGCAGCGCATAAAGCAGCGTAACTGAAACTGCCGCTATCGGATAAGACGGCTTTATTCCCATAGTCCTGAAGCCGTTGAAAAACTCGTGTATCCCCATCAGAGCGATGAGAAAACCGAGAAACGTTATACACGGGCCTCCGAGCACCACGAGTATAAGCAGCGGCGCCATCGCAAGCCCTGAAATAATTCTTGTTTTCATAATAAAATACTCCGACTAAAGTCCGCCATACCTGCGGTTTCTGTGATTGTAAGTCTCTATGCAGCGCACGAGCTCAGCCTTGTCAAAATCAGGCCAGTAAACATCAGTAAATATAAATTCACTGTAAGCGCACTGCCAGAGCAGGAAATTACTCAGGCGCATCTCCCCGCCAGTTCTGACAATTATGTCAGGATCAGGAATATCACCTGTATCAAGATATTTTCCAAGGTCGTCCTCAGTAATATTTTCAATACGTGCAATAACATCCTCAGCAGTCGCGCCGTCACCGGCGCCCGCAGCCTCAGCCTTTACAAGAGCCTTGACCGCATCGGTTATCTCTCGCCTGCCGCCGTAGTTGAGAGCTATAGTAAACACAAGTCCAGTGTTGTTTTTAGTAGTCTCTACAGCGTATATCAGGCTCTTTTTAGCCTCCTCAGGTATAGCATCCCACTCGCCGATAACGTTTACCCTTACATTTTCATCATTGAGCTCTTTAAGTTCCTTTTTAATATAAAAGACCATTATCTTAAATATTCCTGAAACTTCGTCCTGAGGTCTTTTCCAGTTTTCAGTAGAAAACGCATAGACCGTCAGGTAATCTATTCCGAGCTCGCCGCACGCTCTGACAGTAGCCTTGAGCGACTTCATACCGGCGTTATGTCCCGCAACGCGCGGCATACCCTGCCTCTGAGCCCAGCGTCCGTTTCCGTCCATTATTATAGCTATATGCGACGGAACAGCCATTTTTTCCATATTCTGATCTTCCATTTTATTCCTTATCTGTTAATCCGTATTTTAACTTTTAGTGTATTTCCGTTTCGGCTTTCACCTCTGGCAGCTGCTCCGCCGGATCGGGATCTGGAACTTCACAGACAGTAAGCGTTGCAGTTCCGTCTTCGTTCCATTTCTGCCTTATAACGCGCATCGGTCGTTCACACACCGCGTCGTCACCATGCCTGCCCATTTTCACAGGCGCTGAAATCTCTTCATTATGTGAGATACCTGCTGCGTCAAGTATCTCAACAGCAGCAGGCATTTTCATTCCGAGTACATCGGGTCTTTTATTCATATATCTGAGTCCTGGATCTTCCTCTTAATATGTTATACCTCGAGGATATCCTTGTCCTTCTTAGCGATCATTTCATCGATCTGCTTAGTGTGAGCGTCTGTAGCCTTCTGGATCTTGTCAAGACCTCTCTTGAGCTCGTCCTCAGTGATCTCGCCGTCCTTTTCCTTTTTCTTTGCAGCGTCGTTAGCGTCTCTTCTGAGATTTCTGATAGCGACCTTTGCCTCCTCGCCCATCTTCTTTGTAGTCTTTGTGAGCTCCTTACGTCTTTCCTCTGTGAGCTGCGGAACGATGAGACGGATGACCTTACCGTCATTTGAAGGAGACATTCCGAGATTAGCCTCGTTTATAGCCTTCTCGATAGCTGAGATGCAAGATGCATCAAACGGTGATATCTGAAGAGTTCTCGGATCAGGAACAGAAATGTTCGCGAGGCTCTTCAGCGGTGTAGGAGTTCCGTAATATTCTGCTGATATCTTGTCGAGTATTGCAGCGTTTGCTCTTCCTGCTCTTACAGTGTTGAGATCTTCCTTTAAAACTGCGATAGTCTTTTCAGCCTTGTCATTGTAACCTTTAATAATACTGTCCATAATTTTCCTCCGGGAAATATTTAATATTCTAATGTTTTAATGTTTTTCTTATTGATATTTCTGTAATGATACTGTAATAATTTCATCACGCTCGTGCGCCCGGCGCACCCACGGTATTTATATATTAATATATCATTACATTTCTATTAATATATTAGTAAATAAATGTACCGATCTTTTCGCCGCATACTGCCTTGATAACGTTTTCAGGCTCGCTGAGTCCGAATACATGTATCATGATCTTGTTGTCTCTGCAGATAGACGCCGCAGTCGAATCCATTACCTTGAGATCCTTTTCGAGGACTTCCTGATGAGTAAGCTCATCGTATTTCTTTGCGTCAGGATTTGTTTCAGGGTCGCTGTCGTATACTGCGTCTACCTTCTTTGCGAGAAGGATAACGTCTGCCTCGATCTCAGCCGCACGGAGAGCTGCCGTAGTGTCTGTAGAGAAGAACGGATTTCCTGTGCCTGCTCCGAATATAACTACTGAGCCCTTGTTCATTTCAGAAATAGCTCTTCTTCTGATGTAAGGCTCTGCTACCTCTCTCATTTCTATAGCAGTCTGAACTCTTGCAGGTATGCCGTTTCTTTCGAAGGCGTCCTGAAGAGCAAGTGAATTTATAACTGTAGCGAGCATCCCCATGTAGTCGGCTGTGGCTCTGTCCATGCTCTGGCTCGTACGTCCGCGCCAGAAATTTCCTCCGCCTACAACTACTGCCACCTGAACACCCATATCCTTTATGGCCTTTACCTGTTCAGCTACCTGCTGAAGCATTTCTTCGTCGAGTCCTGTCTTCTTTTCTCCGGCGAGAGCTTCGCCGCTGATCTTAAGTAATACTTTTTTATATTTCGGTTCCATAGCTGCCTCTCATTTGAAAATTTTATTTTACCGCGCAAATAATCGTTCCTGCACAGTCAAAATCAGTATAACATAAAAACACAGAGAGCAACACAACAGATTTTCATTAATTAATATCACCATATGCCCAAAATACCGTCAAAAACTCTGTAAATCAATGATTACAGTACATTTTCACACCGTCTCATACTTTTAAAATGTTTGCATTATCGTCAATATTCTTCTATTATATATTCTATGATTCTATGCATATCATCAAGGGGGATCCTTCATACGTAATAGTATACTTTTATAAATACAAAAAGACGCCCCATAATGCCGGAGAATATACTGATATTTTGCAGGCAGCATAAAGGTGTTCCGAATTTGCAAAAAGTATAGATAATATAATGGAGACTATATAATGGAAAGCATTCAGCAATACATTTCAGACCTGCTCCCGCAGCTGGGTTCCATAGCAGGTCAGTTCTTCAGCCAGATAGCAGGCATGATAAGCTACGCATTTTCCTGGCTGCACGATAACCCTGTCTCGGCAGGCGCTGTTTATACGCAGATAATAAGATGGGTAATGCCCCTTCTCGCGCTGCACATACTCATATCAGTACTGCGCGAGATGCTTCGCGTAAAGAATCCTAAAGAAACATGGGGTTATCTTTACTCGCATGATCTCGGCAGATTTCCTATAAATCACTGGGAATGTACTGTCGGGCGCGCGCGCCACTGCGACATAACAGTTAAATTTGCAACTATTTCAAAGACTCAGTGTGCGCTTATGCGAAACGATTCAGGCCAGTGGTTCGTACATGACCTGAGCGGGCGCGCATCAACGCTCATAAACAATAAGGAAACAGAATCAGGAAAAGGACCCGGCACCGAGCTGCGCCACGGCGACACTCTCAGCATCGGCGGCGTTGATTTTATATTTGAATCTATAACAAAGCAGGAAATGGAGATACAGCAGCAGAAGCGTATAAGAAAAAGCTCGCCGCTGCCCCCGTGGGCTACTTTTATAACGCTCACGCTTTTCCAGATGCTTACAGTCATAGAGCTTGCAGTGACTCGCCCTGACAACATACATGATATATTTTCAGGCTTCGGTCTGCTATGCGCCGTTATGTGGGGCTACGTTATATTTACGAGAGCGCTCGGACAGCGCGGCTTTGAGCCTGAGATACTGGCATTTTTCGCCTGTACGCTTGACCTTGCAGTAACGGCCACCTCAGCGCCTTCCATAATGCTGAAGCAGGCTATAGCCATAACTATCGGCGTTGTCGGCTTCATAATACTCGGTGCGTACCTCAGAGACCTGAAGCGCGTAGTCAAAACGAGGAAATTTATGGCAGCGGCTACGATAGCGCTTTTTATCATAAACATAGTATGCGGCAAGCTGCTTTACGGCGCGCGTAACTGGATAAACGTTATGGGAATTTCAGTCCAGCCGTCAGAGATCGCAAAGATCTGCTTCATATTTGCGGGAGCGGCGACGCTCGACAGGCTGTTTGCAAAGCGCAATCTTTTTGGATTTATGTGCCTTTCGGGATTCTGTCTGCTTGCGCTTGCCATTACGGGAGATTTCGGTACGGCGGCTATATTTTTCGTAGTGTTCCTCGTTATAGCGTTCATGCGCTCTGGTGATTTCGCTACGCTGTCGCTCATATGCGGCGCGACTGTCGGCGCAATACTTATGATAGTCCGCTTCAAGCCGTACATAGCCGCAAGATTCTCCGTATGGGGACACGTCTGGGAGGATGCAAGCGGTATGGGCTACCAGCAGGTCAGGACTATGTCTGCGTCTGCAAGCGGCGGCCTGATAGGCGTAGGCGCCGGAAATGGCTGGCTGCATAACGTAGCCGCTTCAAACACCGACCTTGTTTTCGGTATACTCTGTGAGGAATGGGGATTGATAATCGCGCTCCTCGCGGTCGCAATAATAGTTGTACTTTCAATATTTGCCTTCCGTGTCGTTCAGACTGGGCGTTCATCATACTACACCATAGCGGCGTGCTCGGCTACATCGCTGCTGGTATTTCAGACTATACTCAATGTGTTCGGCTCTGTCGATATACTTCCACTTACCGGTGTTACATTCCCATTTGTCTCCTGCGGAGGTACGAGCATGATCGCATCGTGGTGTCTGCTCGCCTACCTCAAGGCAGCAGATACGCGGCAGAACGCCAGCTTTGCAGTAAGAAAGAAAAATCAGCTGACTGATGATGTACCGGACGATCCGCTGGCGATGATAAAAAGAACGAATTCGAAAAAAGCTGCGCGCGGCCCGGCACGCCAACTCGACATTGCATCACAGGAATATAACAAAAATAAATATGATAAGGTAAATAATAAAAATGAAGATGAAATAGAAGCATTTCTGAGTCAGTTTGATGATCTGCCGGAGGCATCTGAGGGTCCGCCGGGCGGACGCAAGTCGGATGTACATTCGGACAGTGATGATGACATTGAAGCTTTTTTGAAACAATTCGATGATATTCCGGAGCATTATAACAAAGATGATGATCAGGATAATATTAAACATGACGATCGGAGGCGCAGATAAATGAAGAAAATTACAAGGCGAACTATCGCATGCCTCTTCCTGTCCCTGCTTCTGATGGCCGGAACTGCAGTTTTCGTGTTCAGATTCGTGACCTCCGGCGGTGACTGGGCTGCTTTTCCTTCAAACAGGCATCTTTACAGCGATGGTGTGCTCAAGGTCGGGCGCGTGCTCGACAGAAACGGTGAGGTCCTCGCTGCCTCATCAGAGGACGGTTCAAGCGGCTGGACATACAATAAAAGCTCTTCGGTACGGCGCGCTACGCTCCACGCTGTCGGCGACCCGAACGGAAATATCGGCGCGGGCGCGCTTTCGCAGTTTGCCGACAAGCTGACGGGATATAACCTCAT
Source organism: Succinivibrio sp. (assembly GCA_963632005.1). Lineage (GTDB taxonomy): Bacteria > Bacillota > Clostridia > Peptostreptococcales > Anaerovoracaceae > CAKQOE01. Next base: position 5,330 of record CAVGTL010000050.1, on the reverse strand, counting down.
AACGGGCGCTGAAACTGTATTTTCAGGCGGGCGCGATGTTTACCTGACTCTCGACGCGGAGGTATGCGCGACTGCATATGACGGTCTGAACGGTCACAACGGAACTGTAGGTGTGTATAACTATAAAACCGGTGAGATCATCTGCATGGTGAGCGCCCCAGGCTACGACCCCGAAAAAGGCGTTGACCTCAATGACCCGTCAAACGAGGGCGTTCTGGTAAACAGACTCACTCAGGGAAAATTTATACCGGGTTCGATATTTAAGCTCGTGACTGCTGTTGCTGCCATAGAAAACATAAGCGACATTGAATCACGTACATTCGAATGCACTGGTTCACTCGATGTTGACGGTTATCACCTTACCTGCCCTTCCGCGCATGGAAAGATGACGTTTGAGGAAGCGCTCAATCACTCATGCAACTGTACATTTGGAAGCCTCGCCGTGGAGCTTGGCTGTAAAACAATGGAAAAATATGTTGAGCAGACGGGCCTTACATCAAGGTATTCCATAAACGGTATAAAAACTACAGCGTCAACGTTTGACTTTAAAAGTAAAGGTAACGACGGACTCGCATGGTCCGGTATCGGTCAGGGCAGCGACCAGGTAAACCCTGCATCTATGATGATATTCGCCGGAGCCGTTGCAAACGGTGGAAGGTCTGCTCTTCCTCAGATATATCAGCACTCAGCCTTCAGGGGCGGTGTTCGCACGAGTATCTATATAAAGCACTACACAGACAAGCTCGTAGACAGCGCTACTGCCGACAGGTTAAAAGAAATGATGCGTACAGATGTTTTAAACAACTACGGTCAGAGCAACTTTCCTGACCTCGAGATATGTGCAAAATCGGGCACTGCTCAGGTAGACGGCTCAAACGCGGATAACGCGTGGTTCACAGGCTTTCTCGACGACGCCGACCACCCGCTCGCATTCATCGTAAACGTAGAAGGCGGCGGTTCAGGTGCAAAAACGGCTGGGCGCCTTGCAAATACTGTACTTCAGAAAGCAGTAGAATTAGGGTATTAGAATTAGAAGTTAATATTTTGTAAGTTAAAGGATATTATTTTAAATGAATAACAAAAGCACTGAACACAATAACGAAAAAGATACTGAAAAGGACGATTCTCCGGTCGCCGGAGCGCCCGAACAGGAAAAGACTGCCACCAAAAAGAAAATGACTGAAAAACAGGCAAATATTCTTCGCCACGCGATCTACGCGCTCATGCTCGCAGCGCTCCCGATCGTCAGCCTTTTCATGTCGGAATGCGTTCACAATATATTCATATACGATTTTTCGCCTGCCGGCACTATAGCAAACTATATACTTTTCGCAGTAATATACGCTGTCGGCCTCGCGCTTTTCGGAACAGTCAGGCGCTCGGTCCTCGTCATGACGCCGCTCATATACATATGCTCCGTCATAACAGAGGTCATACTGCAGTTCCGCGGCACTCCTGTCCTGCCTGCTGACATACTCAGCATAGGAACAGGACTTAATGTAGCATCAGGATATCATTTCAGCATATCCACAGGCATGTATGCAGGCTTTGCCGTGCTGCTAGCAATGATGCTCATCGCATGGTTCATACCTTTAAAAAAGGACAGAAAAAAGCGCAGTATAAAACGCAATATTATAATACGATTCGCCGCGCTCGCAGCTGTAGCTGCTATAGCCGTCCCGTTCTACACTACAGACTTTGCCGCAGATCACAAGGTAAAGCCTGACTTCTGGGACCAGGCGCGCGGCTACCGCAACAGCGGAACTATATTAAACTTCGTGCTCAACACGAAATACTTAATAATAGAAAAGCCTGCGAATTATTCATCTTCTGAAGTACCGGAGCTCCTGAACGGACTTCTCGCAGAAAATGAGAACGACTCAGGCATACTTGCCACAGCGCTCAAGCGTCAGGAGGAAAACGGCACAGAAAAAAATACGCTCCTTGCAGTAGCAGGCGGATCAAAAGAAAACCAGCCTAAGCAGTCAGCCAGAAAGAAAAAAGGCCAGGTCCCTGACATTATAGTAGTAATGAATGAAACATGGTCGGATCTCCATGCTCTTGGGGATTTTGCAACGAATGAGGATTACCTTCCGTTTACAAGGAATCTCACAAAGAATACCATAAAAGGTAATCTTTATATGCCTGTAGTCGGCGCAGGAACGAGCAACTCAGAATTTGAATTCCTTACAGGAAATTCAATGGCGTTCCTCACAGGCGGCAGCAACGCCTACGAGCTCTATGTAAAATCGAACCTGCCTTCACTTGCAAGAACTCTCGCCTCACAGGGCTACTCGCGTACGGGTCTACATCCATACTACGGAAACAGCTGGAAGCGCAGCACCAACTATCCTTTACTCGGATTTGAACGTTTCCTGAGCCTTGAGGATATAATAGGTCAGGACCTCGTAGACGAGCAGCGCAATAACGAAATAACATTCTCAGAGTTCAGCGACCGCGTCGAAGCTCTTTATCCTGATGAAAACGTACTTCTCAGAAGATTCGTAAGCGACTCGTTCGACTTCAGATATCTCGAAAACCTGTACAGGCAGAGAGACCCGAATACGCCGTTTTTCATGTTCAATGTAACGATGCAGAATCACGGCAGCTATCAGGTAGGCTATACTAACTTCGACCAGCAGATACGCCTTACATCGACGCAGGAATACTATCCATACGCCAACCGCTTCCTGTCGCTCATATACGAGTCAGACAAGGCGCTCAGTGAGCTCATAGAATACTACAGCGACGTTTCAAGACCTACGATCATCCTTATGTTCGGCGACCATCAGCCAAGCATAGAGACAGATTTCGTCGAAGAAGTCATGGGCAAGAAGCTCGAAGACCTGACGCTCGAAGAAAAGCAGAAGCGCTTCGTTACGCCGTTCGTTCTCTGGGCGAACTACGACATACCGGAAGGCTACATAGACATGATGAGCAGCAACTATCTGTCTACCCTGCTCCTTCAGACTGCAGGCCTCGAAACAACATCGTATAACAAATTCCTGTCAGCACTCTACAAGCAGATACCTGTAATAGACACGACAGGCTATATAACTGCTGACGGAGAATACCATACATATGACGACAAGACTGAATACACAGACATCCTCAAGGCATATGAAAAAATACAGTATAATAACCTCTTCGACGCTGTAGGCAGACATGAAGAGCTGTTTTATTTAAACAATGAAGAGCAGTAATGCACAAAACGGGTCCGTAAGGGACCCGTTTTTTTAGCGCTCACTCCATAACGCCGTATTTTGCACCTTACGCAGCTACGCTTACGCGATCATCTTTTAAAGAATACCTGTAAACACTATAGCTCAGAATCTCATCATCAGGCACGACCGTGTCATTTACTTCTTCTACTACCGATCTCAGCCAGACAAGATCCATATCATCCCTGTCAGCTACGCATATAAGCTCGTTTACTGACGACGGTATTATCAGGATATCCCTCTCCGCCTTTTCCGCTACTTCCCTCAGCACTTCATTTCTGAGCAGCGCCGCTGAACCGTTCGTAAAGCTTTCTTCATACAGCGAATATAACAGCAGCCTGTCAGGGCCGGTATTTTCTGCCTCCATCATATTAAGCTTTTCTATTATATGCGGCTCCCTCCTGCACATACGCCTTAGCGTATTTACAAGCTCCTCCGAGCAAAAATTCGTATCTCTGCGTTCATTCTCAAGCGCTATCTCGAGAAGCTCCGCTCCGTTGACATCCCATGCATCTGCAAGGTCCTCAGTTACGCGTATGAGCGTTCTGCTGCCTCGTTTATAATTTCCATGTCTGTCTGCGCCTGCGGTGATCTTCCGGCTCTCTGCTACATCCGTCAGCTCACTAAGATCAAGTACGAACGTGACTGACAGGTCAAGAAACGGAACAGTCTCGAGTGTATCTATAGTTTTCCTGCATATAAGCGGGTTCATGAGCCTGACGTATATCCTGTCTCTTACATCATCAAACTCCTTTATCCGCTTAAGTATGTCGACCTCGGCCTGAAGCCTGTCAATATAACCCTGATAATCCATTTTGCGTTCCCTATTATCCATTTTAACCTCTTTCTGTAAATTAATGTAACTTTACAAGGATTATATTAACGTTTTCTTGAACCAATGTCAACCTTTAATTACTTTTTATATTGATTTTTCTTTATTTTTCCATTTATTAATATATAATTTCCAATCCACCTCCGCATGCGCCCGGCGCATCCATAACGTAACACCACATTTTCCCGACTTTCAGGTGGCGACTTCTATTGAATATTTACATAAAATGACGCAGATCGCGCATGAAGCTTTCTTCTGTCGCAACAAGCTCGCCTGCTATCCGGCGGCTCTCATCTGAAGCGCTGCCGTACTTGTTCAGGTATTCGCTTATAGTCTTTATTCCCATATTGCAGCCGTCTGTCATAACTGATGCTATCTGGTGGCTGCTGTCGTTCATCATCATTTTCATCTCTGTACTGAACCATGCAAATGCGGCTGCCATGCTGCCCGGAGTTTTGCTGCTTTCTCCTGATGTTCTCAGCAGTGTGTCAGAACGCTCTTTAAGCTCCTTATGTTTTGCGTTATACTCGTCTATGACTTCTTTAAGGAGCGGGTCGTGTACTGCTCCCATCACCTGTTCCATGCTTCCTATGGCCATGTGGCATCCTGAGCTGCATTCGCGCAGCAGCTCCGCGGTATTTTTGTCCATATATTACCTCCTGAAATAAATTCTCTTAATTATTTTTCACTTTAAACGCAAAAATATACTCTTCTGTAAACACGGGACGCTTTCTGAAGCCTGCGAATATACGGGGAATTTCAACTATGCGTATCCTGTCTTGTTTAAACTTATGGTTAGTTTATGCTAACTTTTTTTTGTTTTCCTATTGACATCGATGTCCATTTGTTGTAATATCTAAACAAGTTAGAGATAACTAACCAAGAAAAGCTAATGAAAAAGCAAAAAATATCTATGAATAGATAAAAACATAACGGGGAATTAAGGAGAACGGATATGAGTGTAGTAATAATAGGCGGCCATGAGCGCATGGAAAGCCAGTATCATAAGATATGCAAGCAGCACAACTGTAAGTCAAAGGTCTTTACAAAAAAATCAGGAAGGATGTCTGATCAGATCGGTAATCCTGATATCATGATCCTGTTTACGAATACTGTTTCGCACAGGATGGTCCACTCCGCAGTCGGCGAAGCGGAAAGAAAAAATATCGAGATCATCAGATCTCATTCGAGCAGCGGCTCAGCTCTTAACGAAATACTCAAAAATGCATGTCAAAATGCATAAATTGCCTCATAAAAAAAGGGACTGTCTTTTGCCA
>CAVGTL010000049.1:0-16857 GCA_963632005.1 Succinivibrio sp. | reverse complement strand
GCTTAAGGATGACGGGATAAATGTTATAATAGATATAGAAAACGGATCGTCCGACCCTGCGGACCAGGCGCAGACGGCAGACAGCCGCGCAGCCGGGTTCAATGACGGCAACGGCGTAGTTTTCGTTATAGATACAGTAACGCATGAAAGCACGGTAAGAGCTTACGGAACTGCGGCGACGCTCTTTACTGCGGAAAGATGCGGTCAGATAAGCTCGATAGCAGCGACAGAGCTGGCAGACAATGATCTTTACAGAGCTTGTCAAAGCGTTATATATAATATCGACAGCGTCGTAAACGGCGGCTACGAGCCTGAACAGGTGGATTACTTCCGTCCGGCTGTAGTTGACAACGCCGGTTATCTCAGCGATGATGAGGTAAACAGCCTGACAGAAAGGCTTGATGAACTGAGAGATAAGTACGCCGTTGATGTAGCTGTAGTTATAGACGATCAGATGTGGGGCGACGACGTAGAATCCGCAGCTGATGATACATACGATTACTATTTCTATGGTGCGGGTACAGAAGACGATGGTGTATTACTTTACATTTCAAAAGAACCGCGCATGTATCAGATATCGACATTCGGCTCGGGAATAACAGCGTTTACAGATTATGGCATAGAGCATTTGCAGTCTCTTATAGTCCCGCAGCTTCAGAACGACGATTATTACTCTGCATGCATGGCTTACGCGGACGGCGCTGACGACCTGCTGCAGCAGGCTGCCGACGGCACACCTTACGATATAGGCAGCGACGATGTTGAGCTGACCGCGGGTGAAAAGGCGGGCTCGTCTATAGGATTCGGAGTATTGCTTGCGCTTATCATAGCGCTTATAGCGTCTGCGATATCTACGCGCTCAAAAGTCAAGCAGATGAACACTGCGAGAGAGCAGGCTGACGCTCACGGATATATGAAGCCGGGCAGCTTTAACTTGCGTACAAGACAGGATGTTTTCCTTTACAGTCATCTTGAAAGGCACGAGAAGCCGAAGGATCCGCCACCAAGCAGCGGCGGTTCTACTACGCATGTTTCTTCCAGCGGCCGGAGCCACGGCGGAGGCGGCGGGTCTTATTAGCGGGTCGTCTGCAGTTGTAGGGACGACGCGCGTGCAGTGCCGCGCTGCGGCGCGGAATGCTGGCAGGCCGGGCCTGCGCAAGTTTAAGATAATTTATTGAATTTAGTATTTATTAATATTTTAATTTGGAGGTAGTGAAATGGGTTTAATAAAAGCGGCTCTCGGAGCAGCAGGCGGCGTTGCAGCAGATCAGTGGAAGGACTATTTTTACTGTGAGGCTCTTCCTGCAGATGTGCTCGTGGCTAAAGGCGAAAAAAGAGTATCGGGCAGATCGTCAAACAAGCACGGTTCGGATAATATAATTTCAAACGGTTCTGTTATCGCAGTGGCTACGGGTCAGACTATGATAATAGTAGAGCAGGGTAAGGTAGTTGATATATGCGATGAGCCGGGCGAGTTCATCTATGATATGTCTACTGAGCCGTCGGTATTCTGCGGCTCGCTTTCCGAAACTGTTCCGCAGGTGCTCAAGAACATAGGCAAGCGTTTCACGTTCGGCGGCGAACCGCCTAAGGACCAGCGTGTTTACTATATAAACACTAAGGAGCTCATGGGCAACAAGTACGGCACGCCTAACCCTGTTCCTTTCAGGATATACGACGACGATATCGGCCTGAAGCTGACAGTTTCTATAAGATGCTTCGGCGAGTACAGCTACAGGATAACGAACCCTGTACTTTTCTATACTAATGTCTGCGGAAATGTCGAGTACGAGTACGGCCGCGAAGAATTAGAGAGCCAGATAAAGAGCGAGCTCCTTACATCGCTTCAGCCTGCGCTCGCTAAAGTCGGCCAGCTCAAGATAATGTACGACGAGCTCCCGCTTCATACAAAGGAGATAGCGAAGGCGCTCAATGAAGAGCTCAGCGACGAATGGCGCGACCGCAGAGGCATCGAGGTAGTTTCATTCGGCGTTTCTTCCGTAACTGCTACTCCTGAGGATGAAGAGCGCATCAAGGAAGTTCAGCGCAACGCTGTTTTCAGAGATCCGACTATGGCTGCAGCGCATCTTACAGGCGCGCAGGCGCAGGCTATGCAGGACGCTGCTAAGAATCAGGGCGGCGCTATGAATGCGTTTATGGGAATGAATATGGCTCAGGGCGCAGGCAGCAATATAGGCGGTCTGTTTGCGGCAGGTCAGCAGCAGGCAGCGCAGCGCGCGCAGGCGCAGGCGGCGGCTCCTGCTGGCCAGGGCGGCTGGACGTGCGAGTGTGGTGCGACTAACACAGGAAACTTCTGCGCAAACTGCGGCTCGGCTAAACCAAAGCCTGTTCCTGCTCCGGGCGGAGCTGAATGGACCTGCAGCTGCGGCGCTGTAAACAGCGGAAAGTTCTGCAGCGAATGCGGAGCACCGAAGCCTGCGGACGAATGGACATGCAAGTGCGGCGCAGTAAACAAAGGCAAATTCTGCGCAAACTGCGGCTCGCCGAGACAGTAGATAATATAAAAAATAAAAGCTGATAGTTTTGAAACGACTGCCCTACAGGTCATGCGACCCGCAGGTCGGTCGTTTTTTGTTGCATTGGATGAACAGTTAGTGTAAACTTATGACATACAGGAATGTATACAATCCTTGTCAAAAGAGAAAGAGGTGTTGAAAAAATGGAACATGCATTAAATATAACGGCTGAAGAAGCCATAGAAAGACTTAAAGAAGGCAATGAAAGGTATATGGACACTGTAAAATCGCCGGGCGACGTATCACCTGAGATCAGATTGAGGACTTTCATACACGGTCAGTCTCCTTACGCTATAGTCGTAGGCTGCTCCGATTCGCGAGTTATACCTGAGAGCATATTTTCTGCAGGCATAGGCGATCTTTTCGTTATCAGGCTTGCCGGAAACGTCATAGACGACCACCAGCTCGGAAGCATAGAGTACGCTGCAGGACATCTCGGCTGCCGCCTGATACTCGTTCTCGGCCACAATCACTGCGGCGCTGTAGACGCAGCCATGAACAGCGATCCTGAGGGATACATAAAGTTCATAACAGACGAGATAAAGCGCGCAATAGGCGACGAGAAGGACGAGTACAAAGCATGCTGCCTCAATGTAAAGCAGAGCATGGAAATGATAGAGCACAGCCTTGAGATCCATAAGGTGGAAGAGGAGATAGGGCTTAAGGTAGTCGGCGCTGTTTACCATCTGGAAAGCGGCAAGGTAGATTTTCTGGAGTAAACTTTTCTGATATCAGAAAAGTGAAAAATCTGCTGACTTATCCGAATAATTATCTGATATAGAAAAAAATATCGTAAAAAATAAAGACACTGCGTTCGGGAACGCATCAGATCCCGTCTGCAGTGTCTTTCTGTGTATAGGAGAACTTATTGATCTTTCAATAGAATTATCGGCCGGATCAGTTAGCCAAGGCTTCCGTGAACAGGGTCGGCCTGTATGTCGCCGAAGCTGGCAGCTATAGCTTCTGCCATCTTGTCATAGTCGTATCTCGGCTCGCCGCTGTCATCGCCGCCGTCCGAATCATCAGAGTCATCACTGTATATATCGAACTGTATCATATATATCTGCTCATCGGTTATATATGAAGCCTTGTCAGCGTAAAAATATGCGTCACCGTATGACGAAGCCATATCCTGAAGTATAGTATAAAGATCATCTTCGGTAAGCTTTACGTCAGCGCCGAATCTTACAGGTAACGAGCCCTTACCATCATCAAGAGTCTGACGTATCAGCGAAGGAAGCTGATATATATCTGAAACGTCAACAGCGTTCTTTACAGCGTAGCAGTACTTTGTGGAATCAGCCGCAGGGAACTCGGTAGTATCCCACGGATAGCCGGCGTCAAGCTTTACATCGTCAGGAACGTTGAAGCTTGAGTATGAAGGACGCTGCGAGCCGCTGTCAAATGTAAGGTCTACGTGATACCAGTCGCCGTCGATCTGAACGAGATCCCATGCGTGCTCGCCTTCAGTAGTAGAGTGGATTATCTGGCACGGTATGTCGAGCATATCCATAAAGAGCTTGAACGTAGTAGCGTTGCCGACGCATATGTAGCTGCCGTATTTCAGCACGCCGTAAGGCTCATAGTCATAATTTTCCTTGTAAGGGTCTTCCTGGCATATAGGGTCGTCCTTAGCCGCTGCCGCAGTTTCAGTGTCCATGTTGCCTGACGATGCAGTAGTCGATACGGTCGAAACTTCGGCAGAAGCATCAATAGCAGCATCATCGCCAGATTCAGCTGAAGTCTGCGCTGCATCAGGGGCGCTTTTATCCGGTTCATTGGCTGATGTATCATCCTGACCGGCGTTGAAAGCGATAGTACCGTTACCGTTGTCAGAACTGTCGTTACCGTGGTTCTCAGAACCGATAGGCGCGAAAGCGCTGTCGTTGTAATGAGTGTAGCCAAACTGCCAGTTGTATATTGCAAGCTCTTTTTCGTAGTCAGTCATTCCGTCTGTTATCACCTCGTCGATAACTGACTTCGCAGCCTTGAGCACGTAAGCGTCCTTGTCGCTGAGACCCTTGTCGTTGCCGTCCTTGTAAGCCTTTACGACCGCACTGTCGTCATAAAGCGGGTGATTGCCCTGTACCACGCCTGTAGGAGTCCAGTCGGCAAGATCTGTGCCAGAATTTTCGCCTATAAAGCTGTAGACCTTGTTCATACGAGTTATCTGCCAGCCGAGCAGCCCGATAAGCAATACGCACACGAGCGCGAGGCATACAACTGTAACATGAAGCGGCCCGAATTTCTTCTTATTAATAACGCCTGCATCAATATTCGAAGCCGTAGGAGCCCCAGCAGCTCCCGCTGCCACGTTTTCCGCGTCCGGCGCGGTCCCCTGAATGTTCTTATTATTCTTGTTTAATTCTTCCATTTTTACCACCTTTATTATTTAATATTATATTACTGATCCTGCTGCGCCGCGCTCTGCATAAACTTCATAAAAGCGCTCCTGGCAGCATGCGAATCATCGCATATCCCGAGGAATATATAATGATTGCAGACGAATACCATTCCGTCTGACGCCTTAGCCGATTCCGCAGGCTTGTAGCCGTTAAAATCGCGCTCGCGCTGTGTCTGACGTTCTTCGAGCGCCTGCTGAACTTTGTCTATATCGTCCTTCTTATCGACTCTGAGGACTGTTATCTCATCAGCCGTAGCGCCCGTGCTGTCATAGGCAAATGCGCCGTCAGTTATCAAGTCTGCGCTTATGCCGTACAGCTCCTTGAAGTTGTCATCAAAATCAGCTTCGCCCTTCTTAACGGTCGAGTCTATACCGGATTCGCCGATAGCCTCGGTTATGTTGTTTACAACGTCAACAGCAGGCACGGTTATGACCTTTCCATCGTCCTTTGTGTCATCCTGACTGCCGCAGCCTGCAGCCAGTAAGGCTATCGAAAGCAGCAGGGCAGAGGCGAGAGCGCGTTTTGTGATCGCCGCGCATTTTGACTTTTTGTTTTTCATTTTCTATATTTCTCCTTTTATTTATATAAAATATATACAGTAATTAATTACGGTAAATCAATACCGGCTTTACTTGTGAACAGCACACCTAGATCCGTGAGGACGGCTTACCGGATCCGCTTATTTATCAGCAAGCTTAGTAATATTTTCATCATTTAAAATATTCGATAATTCATAAAGTACGATGATATCAGTTATGCCGCGCTCATTTATCAGCTGATCGATATCACCCGTAAAGTAACGCAGATCTATCATTTCGATTTCAGAAAAATCATACGTCATGAACGGCACGAATGAATTGGCGAATGAGTCTTTTATGACGAGCGCACGTCTGCCGCTGTTCGATGCTGTCTCTATACGCACCTCGCCGTAGTTGCCGCCGAAAAACACGCTGTATTTGTCTTTTTTATCAAGAAAAGTCATATCATAGCATGTGTCACGTGTTTCAGAAACTCCGCTGCGTCCCATAATACTGACGTTTACAGCGCCGATATCGTTTTCAGAGGGCCCGTCTACTGTATCATAAGGAGTATCGCTGCACATTACCTTGGAATACAGAGAGCCGTGGAATGAATCGCTGAGCTGTACAAGGCTGTAAGCTGTGTGCGCGCCGGCGCGTCCCGGAGCTCCCGCGGAATTAATGTATTCATTGTAGGCAGTCTGCGCCGCTGCAGTAGTCCAGTGATGATCAGTCCTGTAAAATATCTGCTCGTTCATGCTGTTGAGCGAGGACAGAGCGCCGCGAATGTCTATGAAGTTATAGCCGCTGAAGCTGTCAGCAAGGTAAGACATCCATTTGCCGGCGTCAAATTCAGCTGCACCGCGAGGAAGTTTGTCAGTAAGTACAGTGCCGGCATCAGGAACGGGCAAGACCGTTATATTAACAGGGTCAATGCTGCATCTGTAAAAAAATTCCTTAAGTGCAGCCGTATTTTTCGCGGCCTGACCGGCTGAAATATCTTCATTAGCAGTTTTAGTTATCAAATATCCGTCCGAGCCGAGGTAAACGCCGTTTATCTCCTTGAGCCCCATGAATCGCTTTGCGTTGGACGTTACTGTTACCATCAGGTCACGTCCGGGAAACTGGTCTGTTAAATAAGTTTCAGCGTCGCTGTCAAAATCTCCGTTCAGGACATTTTCAGCCGAAACGTCGAGCTTGCTCTTAAGCGCTCTGTTCTCGTTCTCCGAAAAGACCTTTTTCGGGCAGAACATGCATATGAGAAGGAGCGCGAGAAATATCACGAGAAACAGCAGACCGGTGTAGTTATTTTTTTCTTTCATATATATACCGCCTTCCGAGTCGTGTATCAGAACCTGAAATAGAGGAACGGGTTGTAGCTGCTGCTCACGAGGAATGCAAGCGAGAGTGCGAACACAGCGAGCAGGTAAGCGTTCTTTAATACGGCGCAGAGCTTTTCGTATGCAGGCGCCGTTTCAGGCGGAGCCGTCATACGGGCTATATCGCAAGGCCCTTCGTCAGGCTCAGGAACTGCAGCGACACGTATCATATAGCTGCCGATGATGCGCGGGACGCGCGTACATGAAGCCGCCATTATTATCATCATGCAGCCGCACGTTCTCAGGTAAAATCCCGCCTGAGCGTCAAAGAGCGGAGCACCGCCGAGACCGAACATCGCCGAAAGCATGTGTTTTGCCATGCTGAAATCATCAGAAGCAAATATCACCCAGCCGATGATTATGACAGGCAGCGTGTATACATGATGCAGCCAGCCCGGTATCTTATCCAGCAGACGCAGCAGGAAAAGCTTTTCGAGTACGAGTATGAAGCCGTAGTAGAGGCCCCAGCATACGAACGTCCATGCAGCGCCGTGCCACAGACCCGTGAGCATCCATACTATCAGTATATTTCTTAGCTGCAGCGCCATGCCGCGCTGATTGCCGCCGAGCGGTATGTAGACATACTCCCTGAACCACGAGCCGAGCGTCATGTGCCAGCGCCGCCAGAAATCGGTTATGCTTGAGCATGTATACGGGTAATTGAAGTTTTCAGGGAACGTAAAGCCGAGCATACGGCCGAGGCCGATAGCCATATCAGAGTATCCCGAAAAATCAAAATATATTTGAAATGTATAGCATATAGCGCCGATCCATGCGACAGCCGCAGACGGGTGATCGAGCGCAGATATCTCAGTCCATAGCGCACCCGCCTGATTTGCAAGCAGGACCTTCTTGCCGAGTCCGAGTATAAATCTCTGCATGCCGAGCCCGAAATCCTCGGAGCGCAGTCTGCGCCTGTCGCCTTTTTTGTTTGCCTCGAGCTCGTCGGCTATAGTGCGGTAGCGGACTATAGGCCCGGCGATAAGCTGTGGAAACATCGTGACGTACGCTGCAAAATCTATGATATTGTGCTGCGCTTTAGTGTCGCCCCGGTAAACGTCGATAGAGTAGGACATCGTCTGAAACGTATAAAACGAAATACCTATCGGGAGCGCTATGCCCGCAAGCGGCAGGCTGAGCGACGCGAGCCTGTTCACAGAGCTTATCGCAAAATCCGTATACTTGAAGAATCCGAGTATAGCCAGATTTCCGACTATCGACAGTATCAGAAATCCTCGTCCCGTTTTGCCCTTCTGCTGCATACGCTCGATACCGAGCCCGTTTATGTAATCGAAAACAGTCGAAAAGAGCATGATAAGAACATATTTCGGCTCACCCCACGCATAGAAAAACAGACTGACGAGCGCCAGAAGCGCATTACGCCCGCGCGCCGGGCATATATGATAGAGCAGCAATACCACCGGCAAAAATACAGCGATAAAGCTGATGCTGCTGAATACCAATTTAAAATTCCCCCTTTAGTGTACTGAATATCCCTTTTACGAAAAGTATAAACGGCAAATCTTAACAATTTCTGAAGACTGAAACCTTAAGAAAAATTTAATAAAAAAGAGCCGCCGCGGAAGCGACAGCTCTTGAAAAAATATGGCGGAGAGTGAGGGATTCGAACCCTCGTGCCGGTTAAGGCAACTCGATTTCGAGTCGAGCTCGTTATGACCACTTCGATAACTCTCCGCATCAGATAAATGCTCAGTCAAAGCAAATATAATATTACTCTCTTAATGTCGAAGTGTCAAGCAAATCAAAATGTATTAAGCCCGGCGGCCCGGCCGCCCCACGAAAAGCGCGTATTACTACAAAAATCACATTATTTTTTAATCATATTTTCCTGCATATACTCGAGCATTATCTGCGATATAACTGACCGGGCTGTTTTTGAAAATGCCAGTCCGAGCGTGCGGCAGCAGCGCGGTGCAAGAGGGCGGATAACTACGTCGTCGGCGAATGCTTTAAGAACGAGCTCCTGAGATACTGTCACGCCGAGCCCGCTTTTTACGAACGCCATTATCAGCGTATCGTCACGGAAGCTGTAGACGATATTTGGCTTTACGGAGCAGCGCTCTATAAGGTGCTGTATGTCGTTGTCGCAGCCTGGAGTTTCTATAATGAGCGGATACCTGAAAAGCTCGGGAAGTGTCAGGCTCTCGCGCTCTGCGAGCGGATGACCCTCCGGCAGCACAGCGAAAAGCGGGTCGTCCAACAGCGGGTGAAATTCAAGGTCATCAGCAACTATAGATGATAGAAATCCGCAGTCTACCTGACCGTGTATTATCCAGTCGCGGATCTCATCGTAGTTGCCGTCAAGTATCTCGACCCGGACTTTAGGGTAATTTTCCATAAAAAAGTGGACGACATCGGGCATCCAGAGAGCGGTGACGCTCGAAAAGCTGCCTATTCGGAGCTTTCCTTCTATTTTGTGGTTTATATTAAAAGCAGCCTGGCGCAGCTTGTCCTTCTGGTTTACCATTTCTCTGATGTACGGACTCAGGCGCGCACCGTTGTCGGTGAGTATGACGCCGCGCTTTACGCGTGCAAAAAGCTGTACGCCGAGCTCCTCTTCAAGACCTGACATCATCTGGCTGATGCCGGACTGTGTGTAATTCAGCGCTTCCGCGGCCTTTGAAAAGCTGCCTGTCTCGCAGACCTTCAGAAAAATTTCGTAGCGGTCTTTTTGTTCTTTCATTATAATATATATTATCTCCTTTTTTTAATACAAATCACACGAGGTAAGAATAATGATAAATAGTGAAACTTTTGCTCGTCTTGAAGAGTTTGATATTCCTGTCGACGCTGAGGTCGTGATCTATGACAGGCTCCAACGCAAGGCTGTATTTTACCATAAAAATTCAGACGGATATCGCTTTAAATTATGGCGAGGTAAGCGTTCAGGGCTTATACGTGTCCGCCACAGCGACTATATCTTTACGATGGACTTTGACGGAACGATCGTTGAAGGCGATATGCTTGGCGTATTTGAGCGCAGCTGATCTTTTTAATTTTGAAAGAACATCATTGAAAGCACATCTGCACAGCCCTTTTTCTATTCATATTTTCAAGATATTAAAAATATTTATACATGCCAGTAAAAACATTCGTTTTACTGATATTATACCATGTGCTATCCTTTATCTACAAGTGTTTGAAAGGAGCTAAAAAGAATTATGGAAAAGAAAAAGGGCGCTTTTTCCGGGCAGCTCGGTTTTGTACTGGCTGCGGCAGGAAGCGCTGTAGGTGTAGGAAATCTGTGGAGGTTCCCGTATCTGGCGGCAAAGGACGGAGGCGGACTCTTCCTTCTTGTTTATTTTGTACTGGTAGTAACATTCGGTTTTACGCTGCTGACATCTGATATCGCGATAGGCCGCAAAACAAAGGAGAGTGCGATCGGCGCGTACACAAAGATGTCGCCTAAATGGAAATTTTTAGGCATACTGACATTCCTCGTTCCGGTACTTATCATGACGTACTACGCGGTAATAGGCGGTTGGATAACGAAATACGCCGTCGTTTACCTGTCAGGTCAGGCGCAGGCGGCCGCGGCGGACGGATATTTCACGTCGTTCATCACTTCACCTGTATCGCCGGTGATATTTGCACTGCTATTCATGGGCGTCACGGCATTTATCGTATATAACGGAGTAGAAAGCGGTATAGAGCGCGTTTCAAAGTATATGATGCCGGTGCTGCTCGTCCTGATAGTCGTTATCGCAGGCTACTCGCTCACGCTGCGCCATACTGATGATGCGGGCCAGGTCCGCACAGGCATGGACGGATTCCTGTATTACCTTACGCCGCATTTCGAGGGGCTTACGGTAGGGCGATTCCTGCAGATACTGCTCGATGCGATGAGCCAGCTCTTCTTTTCACTGAGCGTTTCAATGGGCATCATGATAACATACGGTTCGTACGTAAAGCCTGAGGTAAACCTCAACAGAGCGGTAAATCAGATAGAAATATTCGATACAGGCGTAGCGTTCCTCGCAGGCGCTATGATAATCCCTGCAGTATTCGTTTTCTCAGGAACGGACGGCATGAGCGCAGGTCCGAGCCTTATGTTCGTTTCGCTGCCTAAAGTATTTGCAGCGATGGGAAAAGCAGGCGTTTTCGTGGGAATATTGTTCTTTGTAACTGCGATATTCGCAACGCTTACATCATGCATATCAGTCCTTGAGTCTATCACGGCGAACTGCATGGAGATATTTCACGCAGGCCGCAAAAAAACAGTGCTCGTGCTCGCAGTGATATACCTCGCAGCGTCAGCGATCATCGCGCTCGGCTACAGCATATTCTACTTCGAAGTACAGCTTCCGAACGGCTCGACAGCGCAGCTTCTTGACATCATGGACTACATCAGCAACAGCGTAATGATGCCGCTTATCGCGCTCCTGTCAACGATACTGATAGGCTGGATAGTAACGCCTGATTTCGTAATAGACGAGATGGAGCGCAACGGCGAAAAGTTCCGCCGCAAGAAGCTTTACATCATCATGAGCCGCTACGTAGCTCCTGTAATGATGTTCGTGCTCTTCCTGCAGTCTACAGGAATATTATCAAAAATACTTGCATAATGAATATATTAATGCAGCAATAAATACAAAATAGATGCAGGCGTCACCGCCTGAGCAGATATGACAACAAAAACGGCACTGTTTGAGAACGGTGCCGTTTTTTGATGCACATATCGTACTGTGATCTCACAGAAAATGAGTGTACTTACAATATTAAAATTGTGATTTTTGAAAAACTGTTGGATATCAGGTCAGAGTTATGAGACAATAGAAGTGCAAATAATATCTATTTATACTGTTTTATGAAAGAAAGGAATTGAATGAAAAAAACAAAAAATACAGGCCTGTTCAGGGCGAAGACAGTAGCTGTAATACTTGCGGCTGCAATGATAGCTGCACCGGTGCATACTGTCACATACGCGACAGATACATCACCAGCGGAGCAGGAGATCTCAGACCTTCAGTTTACATATCCGCAGCAGCACTCTTTCGCAGAAATCAACCAATATGTTGCAGATCATCCGTATGATGTAGATCTGGAAGATAAATATGACATCCAGCCGGATATTGCAAACGAGGAGATAAATGCTCGTATCGGAAGTGATACTCTGGCATTATATGGAAACGAAGAACAGAAAAAGGCTGACAGAGATGCGCTGGTCGGCAAATTATCACAGGAAACGCTGGACAATGCACTAAATGCCAGCAACTTCATGAGGTACAGCGCAGGCTTGCAGCTTTTGTATATCCATACCAATGACCTCATTGGCGGCTACCAGTGGAGAGCGCAGGCAAGCTCAGCGATACTGGCGGAGCTTGGTGTTATTACGCACAATGTGAGTAATACAGATGCCAGGGCAGCAGGCATTGCAGATGGCGTATACGGATGGGCAAAAGCCGGTCCGGGCGGTGCAAATATCGTTGCAGGCTATGGCGTAGCAAATAAGGTGGTAAACTCGTTTATGCCTGATATCGGCAATGACAAGACGGGATTATCGCACCGCAGCTTCATACTCAATCCGGGACTCTCCGGTACAGGCTTTGGTGCTGCAAGACTGAACGGAACGACAAATAAAGCGGGCAACCCAAGAGGTTCAGCAGTATCAATGTTTGTGACATATTACGGCGCAGATCCGAATGGCATAGATGCAGTAATGTGGCCTGCTGCTCGTCAGCCGATAGAAACATTTCTTGCGCGCGGACTGGTAAATCTGAATTATCCTGCGGACAACCCATATCAGGGCAATCCGTGGTCATTCTTCTTCAATAAAGGTTCAGTTGATACATCAAAGCTGAAAGTAACGCTTGAGTGTGACGGGAAGCCGACTGAGGTACTGGAATTTTCAAAGCTGACAGACACAGAGCGGTCAACTAACCGCTTATTCACTATTGCCAGCAATCCGCTGAAAAATCTGATAGCATGGCGTCCGTACAATGTTTACACTTCGGGCGATAAGGTAAATGTTACTATCGAGGGGATCGTCGATAGTCAGGGTCTGCCGATCCCTGTAAACTATGATGTCCATTTCTTCCAGACAGGCACAGAACCGCATCCTGATCTGGAGCATATATATACCGACAGACTTACAGCGCATGAAGCTGAATTTAAGTTTAATAGTGATTATGATGGAACGATGCACTATCTTGTGCTCGAAGCAGACCAGCAGGAGCCGACTGCAGCGGATGTCCTCAACGGCACTGAAATCGATATCAGCGCGGGTGAAAATAAACTGGAACTGACCGGCCTGAGCGGAAACGGAGCAAAGAAGCTCTATTACATAACATCAAGCTCAACGGCAGCCGGCAAGGATCATGCTGCTGCCGCCAAAAGCGGTGAAATGAGCGCTGTTACAGGTGTTGAGATCTCAGAGAATCAGCTGCTCGTGCCGACGGTGACTCCGCCGACAGCCAATACACTGACATATAACGGCACAGCGCAGGAGCTTATTACTGCAGGCATTACGAACGGCGGCACGCTGGAATATCGACTGGGCGATTCCGCTTCCTATAGCACGGCTATACCAACAGCGACAGATGCGGGTGAATATACGATCTGGTACAGGGTCGTGAAGGATGAGACCTACGACGGCACCAATGCGCAGAGCATTACGGTAAGCATTGCAAAAGCCAGAGTCACAGCAGCTGCAAAGGACTATTCTATCCAGACCGGTGACAAGGTGCCGGATCTGAGCACTCCTGCTGTCGGTGAGCATTATACTGCAGATGGTCTGTTCGGCGATGATGCACTCGGCGGAAGCGCTGTACTGACATATGAAAAAGACGGAACGGCTGTCACTCCGGATACAAGCAAGGCCGGTACTTACGATATCGTACTTTCCGGTGTGACTGAGCCAGAGAACGGCAACTATGAGCCGATAACACTGAAGAATGGAACGCTGACCATCACGACCCGCCCGACCGCCGGCGGTAACAGCGGCAGCAGCGGCGGTGGCAATGGCGGTAGCAGCAGTTCAGGTTCGAGTACATCTGCAGGTACTTCTGACTCGAAATCTGAGCAGATCACAGCAGATGAGAACAGTTTTGCTGATGTAAAGTCAGATGATTATTTCTATGATGCTGTTAAGTGGGCAGTAGCAAACAAGGTCACGGAGGGCACAGGCAAGGATACGTTCAGC
The DNA here is from genome assembly GCA_963632005.1 of Succinivibrio sp. Classification (GTDB taxonomy): domain Bacteria; phylum Bacillota; class Clostridia; order Peptostreptococcales; family Anaerovoracaceae; genus CAKQOE01. Next base: position 2,856 of record CAVGTL010000049.1, on the reverse strand, counting down.
CCGGATATGAGCTGTACACGCGCCCAGATGGTAACTTTCCTGTGGCGTGCAGCAGGCAGTCCTGAAGCAGGCGACACAAAAAATACATTTTCTGATGTTGACCCGGATGCATACTATTACGATGCGGTCCTCTGGGCAGTCAGAAACGGAATTACGAAAGGTGTCAGCGCAGATATGTTCTCGCCTGAGAGTATAGTGAATCGAGGTCAGACGATCGCATTCCTGTATCGCGCGGCAGGTACTCCGACTGTAGACAATGACAGTGTTTTCAACGATGTAGAGGCAGGAGCTTACTACGCCGGGGCAGTAGCATGGGCGGTGCATAATGGCATTACCAGCGGTACCGGAAACGGCGCATTCAGTCCGGATGAGGATTGTACTCGCGGTCAGATCGTGACACTGCTGTACAGAGCGAACAGGTAATGATCCTAAATACAGCAAAGCAGTCTGATCTGTATGGCGGCTCGGCCGCCGGACGTAAAATCTGCGTTAAGTTAAAAAATGCCTGAATATTTGCGCATTTTTGTGCTATTATGTAACAAATACGGGCTGTGCGGTATGTGGTATTGAAGAATACGCAAAATTAAGGCGCCGGATATGGAGGAAATATGGATATAAGGGAATTGACGGACGAATTTTTTAACAGATATCTCGTGCATCGCGATATGAAAAGTACTTTTGAGCTGCTGACTGACGATGTGGTTAGTGTCGGAACGGGCGAGCAGGAGGTCGCAAGGGGAAAGACCGAGCTTGCAACGCTCATGGAAGAAGAGTTTAAAGAGCTTCCTGATCCACTTGAATATGAGATATCAGATTTTACCGCGATAAAAAACAACGATGCGGCGTATACGGTGTTTGCAAATGTAATGGCAAGGATAGATGACGCTGCGAGCGGCGAGGTATTTGAGCTGAACACGAGATTTACGTCTGCATGCTGCCTGACTGACGATGGATGGCGTATAGCGATGCTCCACATGTCTACGCCTACGCAGGAGCAGGAGGATGAGGAATTTTTCCCGCTTCAGTACGGCAGGAGAGTAGTGTCAAAAATGTCACAGCATTCCAATGCACAGCTCGGAGAGCTGATATCTAAGGCACTGCCGGGAGGCATTATGGGCGGCTACCTTGAGGACGGCTATCCTCTTTACATTATAAATGACAAGATGCTCGATATACTCGGCTATACATACGACGAGCTTCTGGATGCCACTGACGAAAAAATGATGAACATCATCTATGAAGATGATCACGATCACGTTGAGAAAAGCATAGCGGAGCAGATGGATGAAAAAGGCGAGTATGAGGTAGAGTACCGCGTAGTTCGCAAGGATGGCAGCCTCATATGGGTAAATGATATAGGCCGTAAAATAACGGCAGAGGACGGACGCGAGGCGATGATCAGTATAATGACTGATGTAACACAGCGAATAGAGCGCGAAGCGCGCCTTAAAACAGAGGCGACGTCAGACCCCCTGACCGGTCTGTATAACAGAAAGGAAGCAATAAGGATCATAGAATCGCATTTCAACAACGGTGAGAGTGGAATACTCATGATCTGCGATATAGACAACTTTAAAAGCCTGAACGATACAGAAGGACACCTGTGCGGCGACGAAGTGCTCGTACACCTTGCCGATATAATGCACAGCATGAATATAGGACTCAATGAAACAGCCACACTTGCAAGGCTTGGCGGCGATGAATACATGATATTCTTCCCTGACATAAACAGTCGTGATGTCGTTCTTGAAAGCATGAAGCATATCAGAAAAGAATTTGACAGCTATGTGTCTGAGCGCTATCCAAACCTTAAAATTTCAATAAGCGCGGGCGGAGCGGAACGAATTGCGGACGAGCCGTTCAAGAGCATATACAGGCGCGCAGACGAAGCGCTTTACATGGCTAAGCGCCGCAAGGACGAGATACACGCTGCGTGGTAGCTGTAAATGAATGCATGAATGCACGAATAAGACCTGCATTCTGAGGGTGCGCCGGGCGCACGCATTACCTGAAAGAATGTATTTGTAAAAAAACAATTTAGCTGAATAAAAATATTTTTAAATTCTGTTTACCGGGGTATGAATAGTATAAAGCGGGGTCGCCCCGCGTTTTCTACAGGGCGAAAGCAGAAAGGGTAAATGGAATAAAAATATGAAAGAAGTAAAGTCGCCAAAAAAGCCGCTGGTATTTTATTACCTTATAGTACTGCTTGGTCTGCTGCTTTTTAACGTGATCGTCGTGCCGATGATAAGCACTGAACAGGTAAAGAGCGTGGATTACGGTACTTTTATGGACATGATAGACAGCAAGCAGATAGGCTCAGTCCAGATAAAAGACCAGCAGATATATTTTACAGATAAGGATGAAACAGGAAAAATATATACGACAGGCGTAATGGACGACCCGTCGCTCGTTACGCGGCTGCACAATGCCGGAGCTAAGTTTGAAAAAGTAGCGGCTAAAACGATGTCGCCGCTTGCAAGCTTTCTGATAACAGGCGTGCTGCCGTTGCTGCTTTTCATAGCGCTCGGTCAGTATCTGGGCAAAAAGATGATGCAGCAGATGGGCGGCAAGGATTCGCTGATGTTCGGCATGGGAAAGAGCAATGCCAAGATATACGTTCAGTCGAGCGAGGGCATACGCTTCAGCGACGTGGCAGGCGAGGATGAGGCGAAGGAAAATCTTGCGGAGATAGTAGATTATCTGCACGAGCCGGAGAAATACACAAGCGTAGGCGCTTCCATGCCTAAGGGCGTGCTGCTCGTAGGCCCTCCTGGAACAGGTAAGACTATGCTCGCAAAGGCAGTAGCGGGAGAAGCCGAAGTTCCGTTTTTCTCAATGTCGGGATCGGAATTC
>CAVGTL010000048.1:0-17031 GCA_963632005.1 Succinivibrio sp. | reverse complement strand
GTATATAATTTGACGGAGTTTTATAGTAATATCCGTCATAGCACCATCTGTTGTCGTCTGTAAAACGGTAATTCTCCCATTTGCTTACATCATTTGCATCACTCCAGTTGACGAGCTGCGACGCTGAGCAGAGTGCAGTAAAATCGCAGAACATGCCCTGAGAAAGCGCCGGAACGCTTACAGTCAGATAAAACCTGCCGTTCTGCTTTGAAACGCGTAATGAACCGTTCGACGCCGGAACTGACTCTATCATACCGTTTTCGCGGCTGCGATACGCCTGAGGCGTTATAAATATGCTCTCGCTGCTGCCTGTCTTTATGAAATACATGCCATACGGCAGCGCGCCCTCGGAAAGCGCGGATGTATTCCATTTTTTAGCAGATACATCGTAATTTCTAATAGTTCCCTGACCCTCACCCAACTGAAATACAGTAAGCATCTGCCCGGCAGACGAACTATCCGCAGTGATCCTTTCCATATATACGGTACAGTCTCCGAGTCCATCTCCGCTGTAAATACGCTTTTTTACAGTTACGGCGCTATCCGATGCTTCGCTTTCTGTACGAACAACATCGCCTTTATCTGTATTCATCACCGTTTCTGATGACGTCTGACGAAATGAGCGCAGCGCTGCTTCCGATCCTTCTGCTGCGCCGCTCGATGCCGCAGCTACAGCCTGCTGTATCGCAGCAAATGACTGACCGCCTGAGCCTGAGCCGACGGCAGCTGCGACGGCTGCGGATATCTTCCCGATGCTTACAGACTGCTGTGATGGGTATTCCACTGCACTCTGTGCATAGACAGGCGCACCTGATGCCAGCACAGATCCACACAGTGCAAGCGCTGCAAGCCTTCTTCTATTTCTTTTATTCGTAATTTTATTCATTAACTTGATTTTCATTTGTGTTATCATACGTTTTGATTTTCCCCTGCAGGTCTGATACCCGTGGTATCCCCTTTGTATCGTACTGCACAGTTGACCATTTTTACAAATACACAGCCTTCCCCATATGCAGTAATAATTCATTTTGCCACAACAGACGCGGTATTTCAATGGAGTTCACACAAATGAATAGTATTTGTAATATTTGTTGAGTCATAAAAAAGACCTGCCGTGCTACAAAGCTCGGCAGGCCGTATATTCAAAATATTTATTTCTGTTTGAAATTAGTCAACGCTGAGAACTGCGCCTGTGTTTGCAGATGTTACGAGCTTTGCGTAGCGTGCGAGGTAGCCTGTCTTTACCTTAGGCTCAGGCTTTACGTACTCTGCCTTTCTCTTTTCTATTTCTTCGTCGCTCAGCTTTACTTCGAGAACTCTGTTAGGGATGTCGATGTGGATAGTATCGCCGTCCTTGAGTAGTCCGATAAGTCCTCCCGCCATAGCTTCAGGTGAAACGTGGCCGATAGATGCGCCTCTTGACGCGCCTGAGAATCTTCCGTCTGTGATGAGGGCTACGTCCTTGTCGAGACCCATGCCTGCGATAGAAGAAGTCGGAGAGAGCATTTCTCTCATGCCAGGGCCGCCCTTAGGGCCTTCGTATCTGATAACGATTATGTCACCCTTCTTGATCTTCTTGCCCCAGATAGCGGCAGAAGCTTCTTCCTCAGAATTGAAGATGACAGCCGGACCGTCGTGCGCAAGCATCTCAGGAGCAACTGCTGATTCCTTTACTACAGCGCCGAGAGGAGCGAGGTTTCCGCGGAGGATAGCCAGACCTCCTCTGTTTCTGTAAGGAGCTTCTATATGCTTTATTACATCATAATTGAGGACCGGATGGTTATCGATGTTTTCGCCTACAGTCTTGCCTGTAACAGTCATGCAGTCCTTATGTATGAGGTCCATCTTAGTGAGCTCGTTCATAAGAGCAGGGATGCCGCCTGCGAGACCGAGGTCTTCCATATGATGGTGACCGCTTGGGCTGAGCTTGCACAGGTTAGGAGTGCGCTCGCTGATAGCGTCAAACATGTCGAGATTCAGCTCGATGCCTGCCTCGTGAGCGATAGCAGGGAGATGGAGAACTGTATTTGTAGAGCCCGCCATAGCCATATCAACAGTTATAGCGTTCTCAAAAGCGTCAGGAGTCAGGATGTCGCGAGGACGGATGTCTCTTCTGAGCATTTCCATTACCTGCATGCCGGCTCTCTTAGCGAGACGGATACGTTCGCCGCTGTCGCAGAGAGCAGTGCCGTTGTAAGGGAGACCCATACCGAGAACTTCAGTCAGAGAGTTCATGCTGTTTGCTGTGAACAGACCTGAACATGAACCGCAGCCCGGACAGCAGCGTTCAGCAACGTCTTCGAGCTGATCTTCAGTGCAGTCGCCGTTCTTGAAAGCGCCTACGCGCTCCATAACGCTGTTGAAGTCAAGGATATCGCCGTCAAGGCTTCCTGTTCTCATAGGACCGCCTGAAACCATAACTGAAGGGATATTGAGTCTGGCAGCAGCCATCATCATGCCCGGAACTATCTTGTCACAGTTAGGGATAAGAACGAGACCGTCGAGAGCGTGGCCCTTAGCCATAGCTTCGATAGAGTCGCAGATAAGCTCACGGCTCGCGAGAGGGTACTTCATGCCCTCGTGACCCATAGCGATACCGTCGCAGATACCGATAGCAGGGAATTCAACAGGAGTACCGCCTGCCATTATTATACCCTTCTTGACAGCCTGCGCCACTCTGTCGAGCAGCAAGTGTCCCGGGATAAGCTCATTCTGAGCGTTTACAACACCGATAAGAGGTCTTTCGATTTCCTCTTTTACCATTCCCATTCCATAAAAAAGCGAGCGCACAGGAGCCCCGCCAGGACCATTTTTGATCTTGTCACTGTTCATAATTCTGTTTCCTTTCATATTTACATAACCGCCTCCGCGGCTTGAATTAGCATTTTGCAAATAAGTATATCACGATTTTCCGCAATCGGGCATAAATACTTCATATTATCAAAAAAATTTCTTAATTCCATTAATAACGAACATAATAAAGTAATAAAGGCTCACATCCTGCGCGCGTCACCGCGCCCATATATACTATGAAATTTATTAGCTGCTCATAAATCGACTGATGTATTCTTTTTTGCGAGCAGCTGCACTATAATTCAGTTGTACTTAGGAACAGAGGCCTCATCGATTACCCGTAAGGAGGTATACGGTTATGGAAAATACAAATATAATGAAACACGAATATCACGGAAAGATCGTGCATACTATAGGCTCCGGTCGTCACGGTGTCGCGCAGGGGCTCATATGTCAGACATGTCCCGGAGGATGTAAAACGGACTGTCTGCGCGATGGTGTCGTATGGGAGTACACGCGTCTCGGTTCTGTAGATTACGCGAAAAACTTTTCCGGCGTTCAGAAGGCTTCAGAGGGGCTCGAGAACGAGGAATATTAAAAACATATGTCCTTTACTTGAAAAAGTGACTGTGTTACAATGGTCTCAGGTATATAATTTGTATACTTACGATAATTTTAATTGACGGTAATACGTCGAGCTAACGATCAATGAGGAGAAAAATAATGAGTGAGATAAAGACAAAACAGACTACTTCAAATATTAACAAGGACATATGGTTCAGTGGCAAGACTACTATATGCGGCGCAAACGGTGATCCGAGCTATTACATATGCGAGCATATAGACAATACGCATTATTTTGAGGACACAAAGACTTTCGGCCCGTTCTGCAAGTTCAATAAAAAGCCTATGGAAGAGGTAGAATGTGGAATCGCCTGTCCTGAGTTCGGCTACTGCAACACATGCGCAGGTTTCAGCGCAGTCAGATGCCAGGAATGTGATATCATAAGATAAAGCTTTCATATAAAAATAACGATCGACTTACATAAAAAGCGCAGCCTTCGATCTTTCGACCCGGCTGCGCTTTCTGTATTATTTGAATATTTTATTTTATGTTCAGATATTAGATCTGCTTGTAGAGATTTACCATCTCGATAGCGCTGAGTGCACAGTCGTAGCCCTTGTTTCCTGCCTTTGTGCCGGCTCTTTCGATAGCCTGCTCGATATTTTCTGTAGTAACTACACCGAACATTACAGGAACGCCTGACTGGAGGCCTACCTGAGCGATGCCCTTTGCTGCTTCGTTGCATACGAGGTCATAGTGGCTCGTAGCACCGCGGATAACAGTACCAAGGCAGATAACTGCGTCGTACTTGCCTGACTCTACCATCTTCTTTGCAGCCATAGGGAGCTCAAAAGCGCCCGGTACCCATGCGAGAGTGATGTCTTCTTCCTTTACGTTGTGACGGAGAAGGCCGTCGAGAGCGCCGCCGATGAGCTTTGAAACGATGAATTCGTTGAAACGTGAAGCGACGATGCCTACCTTAATGCCTTCTGCAACTAACTTACCTTCTAAAACATTGATGTTCTTATCCATTTTTGTATCCTCCGTTTGAATTTTACGCTTCCTGTGGGGCCGCCGGGCGGCCGCAAGGTTTAAAGTATTATTTATTAATTATTCGTTTGTTAAACGATTTGACGATTCAATATTAAGTTTGATATATCAAATTAATAAGTCTTTAATATATGACCCATTTTTTCTTTTTTAGTCTGCATGTAGAACTCGCATGCGTCCTTGTGCTTCGTTTCGATCGGAACACGCTCTACTATCTCGAGGCCGAACTTTTCAAGTCCATCGCGCTTTTCCGGGTTGTTCGTCAGCAGTCTGAGCTTTCTTGCGCCCAGATCGACGAGCATTTCCGCGCCTACAGTATAGTCGCGCGCGTCAGCAGGAAATCCGAGAGCGAGATTTGCTTCTACAGTATCCATGCCCTGATCCTGAAGCGCGTAAGCCTTGAGCTTGTTTATCAGGCCGATGCCGCGTCCCTCCTGACGCAGATATACCATGATACCGCGCCCCTCGGCAGCTATAGCGCGCATAGCAGCCTCAAACTGGTCGCCGCAATCGCACTTTGCAGAGCCGAAAGCGTCGCCCGTCAGGCACTCGGAATGAACTCTCACGAGTACCGGCTCGCCGCTCGCCACATCGCCCATAGTCAGAGCTACGTGGTGCTCGCCGTTTATCCTGTTCACAAATCCGTGTATCAGGAAATTTCCATATTTTGTCGGAAGCTTAGCCGTAACGACGCGCTCCATAACAGGGCCGCCGTCAGCCGGTCTTTCCGTTGATTCTCCGTTTTCTACAGCAGCCTGGTGCTCCATCGCGACACCGGCTTTGCATAATTCACTTGTCATAAGCATACTCCTTCCCGCTGTCATCGCGACAGCCGGTAATATATTTCAAACAGAACTGCCCTTGCGCTCCTGCGGTCATCTTCCGTATTTTCCCGCAAGCATCCTATATATTAGCAGTTGTGCGCCTCTCTGTATTCCTTCAGCGCCTTTATAGTTATGAACTTCAGATTGTGAAGCTGCGCGAATTCTATAAGCTCCTTTGTGCGCATCATTTCGCCGTCCTCACGCATGATCTCGCAGCAGATGCCGACTTCCTTAAGTCCTGCTATCCTCATGAGATCTACAGTACCCTCAGTGTGGCCGCCTCTTTCGAAAACGCCGCCTGCCTTAGCTTCGAGCGGGAACATGTGGCCCGGTCTTCTGAAATCCTCAGGCTTTGCGTCGTCCTCAGTACACTTTATAGCTGTATATGAACGCTCAGTAGCAGAGATGCCTGTAGTCGTGTCAACGTGGTCTATAGAGTGAGTAAACGCAGTTGCGTGGTTATCAGTGTTATTTTCTACCATCTGCGGAAGTCCAAGCTTTTCACACATCGCAGTGCTCATAGGCATGCAAATCAGGCCCTTTGCATAAGTCGCCATAAAGTTCATGTTGTACTTTGTAGCAAACTCAGCTGCACAGATACAGTCACCTTCGTTTTCTCTGTCAGGATCGTCAGTCATAACGATTATCTTTCCGTCGCGCAGATCCTGTATAGCTTCTTCTATAGTACTGAATTCAAACATTTTAAAATTCCTCCAATAATATTTTCACAAATCAATCGTACGTAATATAAATTATCAATGCAACACATCCCACATCCCGCGACGCCTCACGGCGTCCCACAGGCCTGCCGGCAGCTTCGATACTGCTCAGAACTTACTTATATGAACCCATTCTCAGCGAGCATATCATAGCTCAGGCTGCTTTTTTTATTCTTAGCCGCATCCGGCGCTAGCTTCTCAGCGTAGGCTGAGCCCTCACCGAATGTAAGCATTCGTTCAACATACTTGCCTATTACATCATTTTCCAGATTTACCACATCTCCAGGCTTTTTCGTCAGCAATGTAGTTTCAGAACCTGTATGCGGTATCACAGACACCTTAAAGTAATCGTCTCCGAGCTCCGCGACCGTCAGGCTTATCCCGTCTATCGTTATCGAACCCTTTTCTATGATGTACTTCAACAGCTTGTCGTCTGTTATCACCTTGACCCAGACAGCGTTTTCCTCGCGGACCATGGAAGATATCGTACCCGTTCCGTCTATATGACCAGAAACGATATGCCCTCCGAAACGTCCCTCAGCAGACATGGCTCGCTCAAGATTTACGCGACTTCCCGGTCTGAACGTTCCGAGATTCGTCCTCCTGAGCGTTTCCGCCATCACATCCGCCTCAAATGTATCACCGTCGATCGTCGTTGCTGTCAGGCATACGCCGTTAACTGCTATACTGTCGCCCAGATGAATGTCCTCAAATATCTTAGAGCCCTTCACCTTAAGCCTGGAGGATACCTGGCCGCGCTTTACCGAAACGATCTGTCCGACCTCTTCAATTATTCCTGTAAACATCAGACCTCCTCCCGTCCGTCACCGGACCCGTTAACAAACCTGTACTCAAGCAGCAGGTCATCACCGAGCTCCGTTATCTTCGGCCTGCTGAGATTTACACAGTCAGCCATCTTTGCTATTCCCTGACCGCCTATCGGCGATTTAGCACCCGCGCCGCCTATGAGCTTCGGAGCTATATACACCTGCAGCTTGTTCGGCACGCCATCCTCGAGTGCCGAGAAATTCAGCTCAGCGCCGCCCTCGAGCAGTACACTGTCAAGTCCGAGCGCACCGAGCTTTTCTATTATGAGCGGCAGGCTCGCGTGACCGTCTCTGTCAGACATAACCTCGATGATCTCAACGCCCGCCTTTTCAAGAGCCGCCTTCTTTTCAGCATATCCGGGAGCTTCAGCAGCCGCATCGCCGGCGCACGCCACGATAGTCCTTATATCCCCTGCAGTCTTTACCAGCCTGCAGTCAAGCGGTATCCTCAGTCTGCTGTCGCACACTACCCTCACAGGGTCGACCGGCTTGTCAAACGGCGTTCCGTCACGCTTCAGATCAGGCTCGTCCAATCTGCAGTTGAGCATCGGATCATCCGCAAGCACAGTACCTATCCCGACCATTATAGCCGCCACGCGCTTGCGCGTCATATGAGTATGACGCCTTGCAGCCTCGTCCGTCACCCAGCGCGAGTCCCCCGTATAAGCAGCGATCTTCCCGTCAGCTGTCATAGCGTATTTCATTATCACGAACGGAAGCCCCGTCGTTATATAATGGAAAAATATATCATTTATTTCAAGGCATTCCTTATTGAGTACCGGGCCATCCACCTCGATGCCTGCTTTTTCAAGTATCTCAAGTCCCTTACCTGCGACCTTCGGGTTCGGGTCGAACGCCCCGTAGACCACCCTCGCAAAGCCATTCTCTATAATAGCCTCCGTACAAGGCGGCGTCTTTCCGTAGTGGCAGCAAGGCTCAAGAGTGACATATATAGTCGCGCCCTTCGGGTCGTTGCCACGCTCCAAGCAGTCCTTTATGGCATTCCTCTCAGCATGCAGCCCGCCGCAGTACTCGTGCCAGCCCGTTCCTATGACCTCGCCATCACGCACTATGACCGCCCCGACAAGAGGATTCGGGCTCGTATGCCCTGCGCCATTCGCCGCAAGCTCAAGCGCCATCATCATGTATTTCTCATCATCTTTTAAAGCCATTCACTTCACCTCCCGCTAACATTAAAAGGTATTTTCTGTAAATTAATATGACTTTTAAGAATCTAAAAAAGCCCCGGTCCTTAAACCGGGGCATCTCAAAATCAGCTTAAACGTGAACCGAATCGCCAAAAGACGTCGGTTCCTGCTCTTCTTTCATCCAGACTGTAACTGTCGGTTCCGGAATCCAACCGGATCATACGCTCGCGCGCTCGCGGACTTTACCGCCGATCGGGAATCTCACCCTGCCCCGAAGATCTTCATATTCAATTTCCACTATTATGTTAGCACTATATATTTGTTATGTCAACAAACATCGACACAGTTTTCAAATTACATTTTATTACACTTTATTGTATTTTATTACAGCTTCACCCTGAGTGACTTATCTGTAACTCTGGCAACTATAGCAGCTACCTGTGCACGGTTTATAGACGATCCGGGATTAAAATTGCCATGTGAATCACCCGTGATTATCCCCGCACGGCACAATCTGTATATAGCTCGTCCCGTAGTTCCTGTCTCATATATATCACTGAATTGATTGCTCTTTATAGTATTTATCTCAGCACACTCACTGTCACTGATCGCTGCACTTATCAGCTCTGCAAACTGTGCGCGCGTAACAGGCGCATCAAGAGCTGCTGCGTCTGACGCAGCCACCTGTGCAGATATTATTCCATTCTTTTCGGCATATCTCAAATACGGGTCTATCCACTTGTCGCCGCTCTTAACTGTAAATGCTTCCCTGTCACCTGCATAACTGCTGTATATCCTTGATGCTATCGTAACAGACTGAGCCAGCGTCATGTTTCCTTCAACGCCGAACGTCCCGGCCTTTACGCCTGATAATCCTGACATAAGACCTGTTTCATAAACACTTTCAACATAAGGAGCATACCACTCTGTCAGATCGACATCAGAAAAGTTCGCAGTTGAATAGCTGCGTACCTTTGCAAATACATTGCCTCCCGCAGTCTGAGCATCATCATCCTTCAGCGCGTTATTGCCGGACGAATTCGTATTTTTATCGTCATCAACAAGTACATCAGAACCTGAAGGATCTGAATCTGAAGGCTTCATATCGTCAGGCTTATCTGTATTAGAAGAAGCGCTGTTATCATCATCAAAGAAGTCTTCATTTTCCTCTGTATTTTCATCAGATGAAGTATCACTTTCACCCTCTGCAGGGATATTTTTCATCGTATAAGAAGTTATCACCCACACACAATCGATATTGCGTATTATATCCTCCTGACCTGCGCCAGAAAAAGCCTTTCTCAGCCATGAGTCGCCAAGTGCCATCTCCTGGTCAGAAAGTCCAGGATCAGCGCAGTAGAAAACGTCCTCATCCTCATCATATCGAGTCAGCAGGACAGCGTGCGGCACCCCACGGTCATATATTTCTATGCCCTCAGGATGCTCGTCCAGCAATTCAAGAAGAGCTTCACGGTTATCGCCGCCAGTCAAGTCTATCCTTTTCACAGTTATGCCATAATATGTAAAAGACTGTTTTATACCTACGCCCTCTACCCATCCGTGCTTTCTGACAGATGACTGTGTGATATTCTCCCACGTTGGATTTCCTTCATCAAGTGACTTCTGCCTGAGCATCATAGTCGCAGACGCCAGTGTACACTTTCCGCTCGATATCTGCTTTACATAAACTCCGTCAGGATTTCCGCGAGATTCTGCAAAAGACACAACGACTCCCGCCGACACGCATGACGCTGTAAGAACGCCCGCGAGCAGCAATGATGTTACTTTTCTCATTATCATAATAAATACCTTGTCCTGTTTCTGTTACTTTTTTGTTTCTGTTTTCAGTTAGTCGGTAAACCTTAGAATACATACCATCTTTCTATGTTAAGCTGAATAAAACTTCGTGTCAATAATTCATGGAGATCAGTAATATTTCAGTAATATAAATGGAATAAAACCGTAAAAATTTCATACAGACGCGCGCCTGGCGCGCCAGCTTCCCGCGCGTGCAGGCGCGGAACCTGAACCACGCGCCTGCACGCGTGGTTTTCTTTATCCAGCGCCGCGGCGCCCCATATCCCAACAGGCGCCGCCGCAAGCCTCACGGCAGCCCGCCCCGGACCGCGCCTATACCATAGCCACAAAAAGCTCAAGCGCGGTCCGCGGCTCTGTAAATCCCGACTTTATATTCCTATCCACCTCATAGGCCTTCATAAGTATATGGCGCAGCCTTGAAGCAGTGTAACGCTGTGCTATCGGCAGCGATTTTTTTATCCTGAATTCATGTATTCCCGTGTGCTCATGCATGGAAGATGTCGTCAATCCATCGGCGCGCATCTCGTTTACTAGCAGCACAGTTTCAAACTGCGAGCATATCAGCCCGAGCAGCTTAAATTCATTTTCACCGTATGAAAGCAGTGTCGCCAGGAGCGCCAGCGCTTCACCCTTCCTGCCCGCCGCAAGCGCCTCAGAAAATACAAAAACATCGCGCGCTTCATTTCCGGCAATAGTTTCTTCTACATCCTGAGCTGTTATGCGGTCGCCGCCGTGCGCGATCACCTTTGAAATATCATTTATTAAATTATCTATCGTATAATCGGAATCCTTATCGTAATATCCCGATACCTCCGCCATCATCCCCGGCACATCTATATCAAAGTCCTTGCCGCTCGAACGCAGGTGCTTAGTTATAAACGCCTTGAGCTGCGGCAGGTCCAGCCTGTCAAACTCGTAATCTGCGCCGTATTTCTGTATAGTCTTGAAAAGCTTTCTCCTTTTGTCAGGCGCGTGGCTTATGAGAATAAGCGCCGTAGTTTCTGGAAAATCGCCGAAATAGTCGTTAAGCTCGTCAGCGCTCTCTGTGCCTGTGTCAAAATCATCTACCACGACTACACGCTTTTCAGACATCATCGGCATAGTTTCACACGCTGTTCGTATATCAGCTGCCGTACATACTGTACCGTCCAGCTTCATAAAATCAAACATTTCGACCGCAGGGTTTATATAGCGTTCCTTTACCTTATCGGCAGACCATCTTATCAGATAATCCTCCGGACCGTAAAAAATCATTATATTTTTAAGCGCATCATTTTTCAGATCCGCCTGTATCCGCCTGAAAGCATGCTCCGCAGGCGCTTTCTTCTTATATGCCATAAAAATTCTTTCTTCTTTAATATATACTGTTATTAAATAAATTATTGTATTAATAATACTTTATTGGTATAATTTGAATATGGGTGTTACCATAACGGTAGGCGGTTAGTCTCTCACCAGAGGGACTGTGACCCTCTGATTACATAGAAACCCGTAAGGGAATTGACTGGAAAGGAGGGCTGAGCTATGAGTATTACAGACATTATGGCAGTGATAAGCTTTGGCTTGACCTGCTTCAGTCTTGGCTATACTTTAGGCAAAGATAATAACGTAACGCCAAATGGTCCCCTTAGTATAGACGGGACCATTTCTGACTTTCGGCAAAGCCGAAAGTCAAGCGGAGCTTTAGCTCCGCCGGCGCCGTTGCAAGCGTGCGCGTCGCTCTGATCAAGCGAGCTTGTCAGAGGCTTTGCTTCGCTTTAAATAAACCACAAAAATAGCCGCCCCTGTCTGCAAAACTTAGGCGACTATCTTTAATCATCTAACGCTAATCAGACTAACCGTCTATCGGTAACGCCCTCCTTTTTTTCTAATATTATTATATGTTTTGAATAAATTTATGTCAATAACTAAACGTTTACTTCATCGTCCGCACCGTCATCCTGCGCCCAAGCCTTATCATCACTGCACCGTCCCGGTCGTTCCTGAACATCAGGCTGCCCTGTTCTTCTATGCGTGACAGCGCTTCCGGGGTCGGATGGCCGTAAAGGTTTCTGCCGACCTGTATGACGCTTATCGACGGCGCCACTGCTCTCAGAAAGTCAGCGCTGCTTGAGTATTTGCTGCCGTGGTGCGCTATTTTCAGGATGTCTGCGTGCAGCGCATTGCTGCTGGCGACCGCTCCGTCAGTTGTCATACCGGCTTTCGCGTCATTTCCATAAATATCCACAAGCTTCTGTTCGTATTCCGAATCGATATCACCCGTAAAAAGCACGCTCCTGCCCTTATACTCTGCCTTTACTATAAGACTGAGCTTATTCTCGTCCTCATTATCCTCAAGTAATTTCACGTATTCCTCGCGGCTGCCCGCAGCCGGTGCAAGCACACGCAGCGTTATTCCTCCGCCTGCGTCTACGATATCTCCTGCCTTTAAGAACAACATATTTTCAGGCTTCACACCGGTCTGCTCTGATATTTCCTGCGCCTGCGACTCATACACCGCCGAAAGCGCCAGGTGCTTTATGCTGACTGCATCCTTAAGCGTCAGCAGACCGCCGTAATGGTCTGTGTGCAGGTGACTTATGACCGCAAGGTCTATATTCCCAACGCCGTTAGCCAGAAAATACGGCATAAGTGTTTCCATGCCTACATCCTTTTTCTCGCTGCCGCCGCTGTCAAACATTATATCAACGCCGCGGCTGCCCTTCATGTGCGCGCAGTCGCCCTGCCCGACATCGACAAATACTATATCAGACATCACATAGTCAGCGTCAGCCGCAAAACCGCACCCCGCCGCTAGCGCCGCAGCAGCAAGTACAGGCATCACTACAGCTTTTTTACCATAAGCTCTGACACCCTTCATGCAGGTATACCCCGTTTCTGAACAAAAGAAAAACAACATTATATAATACATGATAAAAGCCCATGACGGCGGTGACGCCGCATATCTATATGATAACGGAGTTCCCGCAAGCGTGTCATTGAGCATTAAAAGCATCTTTACGAGCATTTCTTCCATATTTCCAAGAAATACGAATGCAGGACCGCCGATATACGCCAGCGGTATCAACATAACGCCGACAGGAACTATAAGACCTGCAAGCGCTATCGCAGGTATATTCAGAAAAAGGCCGCCGAGCGATATATAATGGAAGTTTTTTACTGTGAGCGGCAGCATTCCGAGCTGAAGCGCGAGCATCCCGGCAAACGGTTCGATAGCCATTTTTATCATAGTGCCTTTCTTATCGCCTGCAGCCTTCATCACCCCGCGAGTTATCTGTTCTGTCCGTTTCAAAACTATACTGAGCGTAAGCACAGCCGCAAACGAAAGCTGAAAGCCTGACGAAAAAATATTTGCCGGCTGCAACACGATTAGCACGAGCGCGCAGAACGCTATGCATGTCAGAAAATCATACCGTCTGTGCGTCACTTTCCCTATTATATGAACGATTATCATAAAAACAGCGCGTATGACCGATGCTGAGAAACCGGCAAGCGCTGCATATACAACGAGCACCGCCATTACTGGCAGGTTTCCGCGAACTGTAGTCGGCTTCCTCATAAGCATATTAAAAAGTCCGTAAACGAACCCGACGTGCAGTCCTGATGCCGCCAGCAGATGAGCGAGCCCGTTCTGCTGAAACGAACTTTTCAGCTCGTCATCCATAAAAGAGTCATCGCCAAAAAGTATCCCCAGGAGCATCTGCGCGCATCTATCGTCTATTTGCGATAATATCCTCTGCTCATAATCATACTTGAATACAGCAATGATATTCAGCAGCCGGTAAGATCCGCGCGGAGCGATATCAGATGTGATGACCTGTCCCGCGTCCGTCCGCAGCGTTGCGCGTATATCCTTTGAGAGCAGATAGAGGCTGTAATCAAAAGCTCCCGGATTCGCTGCGCCGTCAGGCTTGCTGAGCGTACCGTTCACAGACGCTGTCCTCCCTGTAAGCGCTGCAGCGTCGCGCCCGTCTATATCGCTCACATAGACCATCAGCTTTTCTTTTTTCTGAAGCGCTGTCTTACTTTCATGTTCTTCTGAAACAACCTGCTGTGCCTCAAATATAAAAGAGCATTTTCCTTCAGCACCGATACTTACAGACTTTATGCGCCCTTTCAACGTTATCTCGCTGTTATACACATCGTTAAACTGCGATACGCGATGTTCGCACGAATACCCTGCCACAGCACCTGACGACACAAAAATTACACATATAAGCGCCAGCTTCACAGCTGAGCTCCGTACAGCTGCAGCATTGCAGCGTATATTTTCTGCCTCATCCTGCTCAGCCGGGACGGCTGCTCCGTTTTGAAGATCATTCGTACAGTATTCATCCATTTTCGCATTCAAATTTCCATTAATACTTTTTTCTTCTATTTTATTACAGTATAAGATAAAAATAAAAAGCAGGCACAGCAAAAACACAGCAGTCAGCGCCAGCGCAGCCGTTTCAAGCCGCCCTGACGCCAGATGCTGTAAAGCAATGCCTGCCCCAAATGAAGCTGCCGCAGCAGCCAAAGGTCTTCTTATCATATGCGCGTTACACATGCGCACCCGTTCTTCAGTTTTGCAGCGTTATCTGCGCCGCTATCCCGCTTTCTATGATTTTTTGTAAAGGTAAAGTCCGCGTCCTACCTTCTTTACTCCGTCCATTTTCTGTATGATCCTGTCAACGTAAAGGTCTATGTCCGTGTAATTCATATTGAAGCCCTTGCGTTTCAGGTACTTAAGTATAGTGATAAGGCGTATCGGATAATCGCACGGATTCTTAAAATACGGATGCTTGCATATCGCTGCCGCAAACTTTTCCTCGTCGGGCAGTACCGGATCGGTGTTGTCGAATTCTTTTATCTTGTCGTTCAGGTTCTTTATTATGAAATCCAGACTTTCCGTATTTTTGCCGTACTCCCTGAAAAGATTTTTCATTTCCTTGTAGAAATTAAGCTCTTCTCTTACGTTTTCTGCGTTTACTTCTACCCTCACTACAGCCTCGTCAGGGTGTTCTTCCATTAATATATCGGCTTCGTCCCCCGATACATCTGACGCTGATATGTTTAACATCTCTTTTTCTGTGACCGGAACCTTTCCGGGTATATGGGTGTCGTCCATGTTTCCTCCTTATTTTAACATTTTATTACATTTTACATATTTTGTCACTATATTTTTGTGCCCGCAGGCAATATTCCTTTTATTATATTTACCGCGCCCCGCTGTGTCAACTTTGCATAAAAAAACGCAGGTAACGTAATTGTAATATGCAGAAAAATAAACGAATCTGCCCAACAGCGGTGATTCATGGTATAATTAGAAGCATCGGTCATTTTGCGCCTTCGGGCGCCGGAAATCGGTACTATTTCTGACCGCTTTTACTCGACCGGTATCAAAGGGTGATTTTATGACAGACAGATCAGACAACGATAAGGAAAAGATCAGCCGCGACACCTTCAGCGGCGTCAACCGCAGCTGGGATGAGCTTCTTGCTGAGATAAAAAAGGCTGACGATATAGAGGTACACAGCTTTGAGGATCTCGGTCTCGATGACGACGGTATTGATTTTTCATCTATTCCTGACGCTGACGGACCGCATGACTCATATACTGAGGCGCCTGCAGCGCCTGTGGAAGAAACAACGGGGGATAACGACAGTATGGCAGAAAATACAGAAAAAAGACCCGCTAAGCCAAAGCGGAAAAAGAAAAAGAAAAAAGGCGCCAGACGCGTGTTCGGCCTTTTATTCAAGCTTTTCCTGCTGCTCATAGTATTATGTGCAGCATACGTAG
Organism: Succinivibrio sp.; assembly: GCA_963632005.1. Taxonomy (GTDB): domain Bacteria; phylum Bacillota; class Clostridia; order Peptostreptococcales; family Anaerovoracaceae; genus CAKQOE01. The sequence continues at coordinate 1,506 of CAVGTL010000048.1, read as the reverse complement.
GCTACGTTATACTTACTACACCTGAGATCGACACTTCAAACATCTACGAAAACATTTCGCAGAGCTCTATCATATATGACGATCAGGGCGAAGTCCTCGAATCAGTCGCTACATCTCAGAACAGAACTAACGTCGAATACAGTGAGATGCCTGCAAACCTCATAAACGCATTCGTTTCCGTTGAGGATAAGACATTCTTTACTCACAAGGGTTTTAACGTCATACGTATATTCGGCGCTATAAAGGACAGCGTGCTCAGACACAAGGATATCGGCGGTACGAGTACGATAACGCAGCAGCTCGCCAGAAATATATATCTGACGCAGGAACGTTCCATGACGCGTAAGATACGCGAGGCGTATTATACAGTAATACTTGAAAAACATTTGTCAAAAGAACAAATAATAGAAGCGTATCTGAATACGATAAATCTTGGATTCGGCGCCTACGGCGTTCAGACTGCCGCGCAGTCATATTTCGGATGCGATGTACAGGATCTTACGATAGCACAATGCGCTGTGCTCGCTTCGCTGCCTAAGAGTCCTGCAAACTATGCTCCGCTCAAGAGATACGAATCGGACAAGGTAGAGGCAGATAACCCGAATATCCTACTTGAGGACAGCGGTTACGTTGTCGTTTACGATGACAATTACAAGAGCCGCCAGCAGCTCGTTCTGAAATTCATGAACGAGCAGGGATATATCACTGACGCTGAATATCAGACAGCTCTTGAAGAAGATATAAAGTCTGAGCTCAAGCCTTCAGCTATGAGTTCTTCAAAGGTCTCATCATATTTCGGAGATTACTGCGTAAGTGAAGTCATAGACGATCTCGTAAACGAGCTCAATATGGATGAGGAATCAGCAAAGAATCTCGTATACTCTCAGGGCGTACGCATATACAGTACACTTAATGTCGAAATGCAGAAATCAGCTGAGGACGAATTCTCCAAGCTATCAAATTTCCCGAGCGTTACAGGGCTTAAAAAGCAGAAGGGTACAGGAAATATCCTGAGTGATTCAGGCAATGTGATCCTCTACTCAAAGTCTACTTATTTCAACGATGACGGTACATTCACGCTTTCATCCGATGAATTTGACCGCGACTCAAACGGCAACCTCGTAATACTCGCGGGTCACAGACTGAATATCTACTCAGTAACAGGCTCAAACGGCGATAAAGTTCCTCAGATAGAGTTCAAGAACCTTTACACTGTAAAGGATGGAATATTCTACAGCATAAACGGCGGATACTGGGCAGGCATAGATGAGCAGTATCTTTCAAAGGACAGCGACGGCAATGCCGTTATAAGCGCAGAGTTCCTTAACAGCAACCCTGATTACTTCATCATGGGCGACAACACTGTTTCTATCGGACCTGCACACTACACGCTGCATCAGGAAACTATACAGCCGCAGAGTGCTATGGTAGTTACTGACTATACTAACGGCCAGATAAAGGTAATGGTCGGCGGACGCAGCCTTTCAGGCAGACTGCTCTACAACA
>CAVGTL010000047.1:5577-17050 GCA_963632005.1 Succinivibrio sp. | reverse complement strand
ACTGCCGGAGAATATACGGGTAAGCGTAGTTGAAGTTCCCTGTACCACGGAGCGTCACGTATATTTCGCAGGCGACAAGAGGCGTCCTGTATTTATGATAAAGTATAGTTTATAGTAAACAGATTGGAGGTTTAAGTGGCTGACCTTAAAAAAATGTACGGTGATGTTTTTAATAACATGGAAACTTATGATAATGTCACGCGCTTTTCGAGGAACGAGTCCGAAGAGGGCTCAAGCTCGATGACTATACATCATATAATGCCGGGCGTAGATGTTTACTATAATAACTTCAACACGAACGACCCCGTAGAAGCTAGCTACATGCCTGACGCTCTCAATATAATAGAAATAAACCATTGCAGGCAGGGACGCTTCGGGTGTCTGCTTTCGGAGGACAGATACGTCTACCTCGGAGAGGGCGAGATAGAGGCGAATATCCTCGGTATTGAGCGTATAACATCTGAATTTCCGCTCGGATTTTACGAGGGTGTAGGGATATTTCTCGATGTAGACAAGGCGGCGGAGTATATATCGGGAATGTTTCCCGATATAGCGCGCCAGATATACCTGTTGCGCGACCAGATAAAGCAGAACGACAGCATGGTATTCATACGCAGAGTACCTGAGCTGAATCATATATTTGAAGAGCTTTACAGCGTAGACCCGCAGATAGAGCAGTCGTACATAAAGCTTAAGGTGCTTGAGATCATACTTATGATACAGACAGTGCCGTACGCGCGAGAGGATGACGCTGCTTCGTATTTCAGGCGCAGTGACATGGAAAAGGTCAAGGCGATGCACAATGAAGCGATATCAAGGCTTGGTGAAAAGATCCCATTGAGCGAGATGGCGCGCAGGTACGATATTTCGCAGACGGCGCTCAAGAGCTGCTTTCGCGAGATATACGGCTGCCCGTATTATACGTACATGAAGCGCTACAGAGTACATAAGGCCGTGCATATGCTTGACGATAAGGAGCTTAGTGTGGCAGAGATAGCGGGAGCACTGGGGTACGACAATCCCAGTAAGTTTGCCGCGGCGTTCCGTTCGGTGATAGGATGCACTCCGCGTGAATACAGAAAGAATTCTGACCATTTGGAGCATTTACGGCTTGTGGGAGTAGAAATCGAATAAATAATATTGCAGAATAATGCTGTTCCGGGATACGGAACAGCATTTTTTATGAATAAGACCCGCGCCTGGCGCGGGAGAATGTCATCGGGCCCGCCTGGCGGGCGCATGCTCGGAGACTATTCATTATTTATTTATTATTTAATTCAATATTTCAAGTTCGGAGGAAAATGATATGTCAGAAAAGGAAAAAGGATCAAAAGAGAAAAAAAGATCCGCGCTGAACATACTTATGGAGTACGCCGGCAGCAGGAAATATCTAACGTATATTTCCATATTATTGTCGGGCGTGAGCGCGGTGTTGGGGCTGTTCCCGTTCATATGTATCTTTAACATCATACGCGACGTTATAAACGCTGCGCCTGATTTTGCTGCGCCCGGCGTGGCAGAAGGGCTGATACATCAGGGTGTGGTCGCTGTGGTATTTGCTTTTGCGTCTATGATAGTTTATTTTATCGCGCTGATGTGCTCGCATGTAGCGGCCTTCAGGATAGCTACTAATATAAGGAAAACGCTGATAAGCCATATCGCAAAGCTGCCTGCGGGAGTGACTGACGAGATCGGAAGCGGCAGGCTCAGAAGAGTGGCGAATGATTCTGCTGCTGCGACTGAATCTTATCTGGCGCATAACCTGCCTGATACTGCGAGTGTTGTTGTGACACCGCTTGCAATGATCGTCATGCTCTTTATATTTGACTGGAGGTTCGGACTGGTGAGCCTTATACCTGTAGCGCTCAGCATGGGCTTCATGAGCAGGATGATGGGTCCGGCGATGGCGGAGGATATGAAGAAATACCAGAACTCGCTTGAGGCCATGAACAACGAGGCGGTGGAGTACATAAGAGGAATGAGCGTCGTAAAGACTTTCTCACAGACTGTGCACTCTTTTTCAAAATTTAAGAATTCAATAGATAATTACTACAAGTTCTGTATCAGCTACACTAAGCAGTGCAGAGCGCCGATGATCTACTTCCAGATGGCGATAAACAGCACGTTTGCGTTCCTTATAGCGCTGGCGCTCATATTAATGCGCGGTGACGCGCCGACGCCGGATATCATTCTGAATTTCATATTTTACGTGATATTCACGCCTATGATCGCTACTGCGTTCACTAAAATAATGTACATGGGCGAGTCGACTATGGGCGTAAATGATGCACTGGAAAGATTTGACAATGTACTTGCGATCGAGCCGCTTTCAGAGCCGGAGTATCCGAAGAAGCCTGTAGATAATTCTGTTGAATTTGACGATGTTACGTTCAGCTACAAAAAGGATGCTGCTCCTGCTGTAGATCATGTGTCTATGAAGATAAAAGCAGGGAGCACGGTAGCGCTCGTCGGACCGAGCGGAAGCGGAAAGAGTACGGCGGCTTCACTGGCTGCAAGATTCAGAGATCCCGACAGCGGTTGTGTGCTGATAGGCGGAGTCGATGTACGTAATATCTCAAAGGAAACGCTCGTTGACAATGTATCGTATGTTTTCCAGGACAGCAGGCTGCTCAAGATGACGATAGCCGACAATGTCCGCCTGGCGAGACCGGAAGCGACTGACGAGCAGGTAATGAAAGCGCTGAACGACGCTCAGTGCGACGACATAATAGCAAAGATGCCTGACGGCATACATACTGTTATAGGCACGAAGGGCGTTTATCTTTCAGGCGGCGAGCAGCAGAGGATAGCCATAGCAAGAGCTATACTTAAAGATTCGCCTGTTCTCGTGCTCGACGAGGCTACGGCGTTTGCCGACCCGGAGAACGAAGTGCTCGTTCAGAGGGCTTTTGAGCGCCTGGCAGAGGGCAAGACTGTAATAATGATAGCTCACAGGCTCACTACGATAAAGAATGCTGACTGCATATACGTTATGGAGCACGGCAGGATAGTCGAAAGCGGCAGACATGATGAGCTCGTCGCCGCAGGCGGACTTTACAGTAAAATGTGGAGCGATTATCAGAGCTCTGCTTCATGGAAGGTGGGTGTTGAAAAATGATAAAGCGTCTTATGAAAAATTACGCTGTGTCGGAAAAAGGCGCGCGCGGCATGATAAACGCCGTGGCGGCTACTGTATGCATGAACATAGCGCTCATGCTCCCGGTAGGGCTTATGTATCTGCTTGTGAGCGACATGCTCGGCGGGCAGCCGATGAAGCACGCTGCGGCGCTGGGCGTCGGCATCGCGGCGGTATTTATACTGCTTTATCTCACTATATTCCGGCAATATAATGCGACTTTCTTTTCTACTTATAAGGAATCGGGCGCGAAGCGCGTTGCACTCGCGGAAAAGCTGAGGATGCTCCCGCTGAGCTATTTCGGCAGGAAAGATTCGGCAGATCTTACGACTGTTATACTCGGCGACGTTGAAAAGCTTGAGCATACGATATCGCACCAGTTCGCGCAGTTTTACGGCGCTATCATATCGACTGTCATAGTCGGCATCGGTCTGCTTTTCTTTGACTGGCGCATGGCTGTCGCAGCACTCTGGATGCTCCCGATATCCATAGCCATAGTGCTGTGCTCCCGCAGCATACAGAATCATTATTCTAGGATAGTAAACAAAGCGACCCTTGAATCTGCTGACGGCATACAGGAATGCATAGAAGCATCGCGCGACCTGAAATCAGCAAACGCTGAAAAACGTTATCTCGAAGGGCTGTTTAAAAAGATCGACGCTGTAGAAAGTACGCTAACGCGATCTGAGCTCATAACAGGCCTGCTCGTATCAGGGGCGCAGATGCTCCTCAAGACAGGAATGGCGACAGTAGTGTTAGTAGGCGCAAACCTGCTCATAAAGGGCGAGACAGACGTTATAACGTTCTTTGCTTTCATGCTCGTGATATCGCGCATATACGAGCCGATGAACGGCAGCCTGATAAATCTGGCTGCTATAAACAGCCTGCAGGTCAGCGTAGAGCGCATGAACGAGATCACAGAATATCCGATACAGTCGGGCAGTGATAAGCTTACAAATAATGGATATGATATACAGTTCGAGCATGTAAAATTCGCATACGACAACGGCGAACAGGTGCTCCGCGATGTAAGCTTCACGGCAAAGCAGGGCGAGGTAACTGCGCTCATCGGACCGAGCGGCGGCGGAAAGACTACAGTTTCAAGGCTCGCGGCGAGATTCTGGGATGTTACAGGAGGCAGGATAACAGTAGGCGGCATGGACGTATCAAAAGTAGAGCCTGAAACGCTGCTCAAGCTGTATTCCATAGTTTTCCAGGATGTAACTCTGTTTGACAATACGATAATGGAAAATATCCGCGTCGGCAAAAAAGATGCGACAGACGAGGAAGTAATAGCAGCCGCAAAGCTCGCAAACGTAGACGAGTTCGCGAAGCGCCTGCCTGACGGCTATAACACGCGCATAGGCGAGAACGGCTCAGAGCTCTCAGGCGGCGAGCGCCAGAGGATATCTATCGCAAGAGCGTTCCTGAAGAACGCGCCGATAATACTTCTCGACGAAGCTACCGCGTCTCTCGACGCCGAGAATGAATCGCTCGTACAGGAAGCGCTCTCAAAGCTCATAGCCGACAAGACAGTAATGATAATAGCTCACAGGATGCGTACCGTAGCGAATGCAGACCATATAGTAGTCCTGAAGGACGGCGTCACCGCCGAACAGGGCTCGCCTGACGAGCTTTACGCGAGCGGCGGCATATACAGGCGCATGTCAGACCTCCAGAAGGAAAGCGGCGAATGGCAGCTTAAATAGCTGCTGACATATTCATTCTCCGGTGGTAAAATAAAGTATAAGCGTTTTGTGCGGGCCCGGCCCGCGCGAGCTGCCGAGCCGTATGTTTGTTGCGGTAAAAGCGGCAGAAATTTACAATTATTGAAGGAGAATCTGATTATGTACGAAATGATAGAAGCTGATAATGCGTGGGATATGTCGCAGGCGAGGATGCTGTATGAATCAGCAGTTCCTGACATGGAAAAGAAGCCGTTCAGGCTTTTTATAGACAAGAGAAAGATCGACAGGCTCGAGGTAAAGGTCTTTAAGGACGAAAAGGGGCTGTTTGCGGGGTTTGTGATCGCTCTTATCTACGCTGACATACTCGTAGCCGATTATTTTGAGGTAGCGCCTGACTACAAGGACAAGGGCGTTGAGCCTGAAGCTATCGAAAAGATAAAGGAGATACTTCCGGGTGCAAGGATGCTGCTCGTATGCAGCGAATCAGACGAAAAGCTTGCTGCGATATACGAAGCTGCGGGCTATGTAAAGGCTGATTATAAGATCGGTCTCGGTGAGATAAAGCAGGATGTCTATGTATCGCCTGCAGAGGATGAAAAAGTAACGTTTGAAGAGCTTGTAAAGGTCTACGAAAATGTTTACGGCGCAATGATCTCAGGTGCTATAACTAAGGCATAGGCATACATAATAGAAGCATAAAAAATAAAGGATAAGACTGCTGAACTGACAGTGTCTTATCCTTTTTTTGTAAAATAAAAACCGGTCCGTCAAATGATGAACGGACCGGACAATTTTCTTTATATTGCCGTCTGATTAGAGCTCAGCGTTTTCTTCAACGTACTTAACGATATCGCCGATAGTTGCGAACTTTTCAGCTTCTTCGTCAGGAACTTCGATGCCGTATTCTTCTTCGATAGCCATGATGATCTCAACAGCGTCGAGTGAATCTGCTTCGAGGTCCTTTGTAAGGCTTGTTTCAGGTGTAACGTCTGCTTCATCAACACCTAACTGCTCAATAATAATTTCCTTGATCTTATCAAATACCATTATAATTACCTCCTGTTATACTATATTCTGTCTGTTGCCCAAAAATAAACGCGCGTATTTTGCGAAACGCGCCGCATCGGGCACTAACGGTAGTTTGAACCGGCGTAGGTAAATGCCGGATGACGCGCGCTGCAATGCTGTGACCGCGCATGCGTCGGATGATCTGATTAAAAACTTACTTCAATATTATGTAATATATGTACGCGGATGACTGCGCTGCAAGTCCTTCGCGCTTATTCCGCGTTTGCACTTTATCCATTATAGAGGGTGAGTCTGCATACTGCAACTACTTTTTGTTAATTTATAAAAAAATATTTTGACTGTCAAACAAAATACTCGAAAAATCGGGCGAGGCCATCATGTCGTTAAAATTTATTCAATAATATACTTCTTAATGAGCTGTTTTTAATGTAATATATTAAATGGAGCTTTTTTGCGTGGGTGGGCACGCCGGGCGTGCGAAAACGGCGAAGCCGCTGCCCCGCGGGAGCGTATTAATGAATGAAATAAAAATTACATAAAATGTAAAAACGGAGGGACGACGCCTCGCGGCGTCAGAAAATAAAATGACAGTAATTTCAGCTAACGGCCTTACAAAGGTCTACGACGGCACGGAGATCATTTTCTCAAACGTGTCGTTTCATGTAAATAAGGGCGACCGTGTCGGGATAGTCGGCACTAACGGCGCCGGAAAGAGTACGCTGCTGAATGTTCTTGCCGGGGAGACTCAGCCGGACGAGGGCAGCTTTTTTATTTCTCAGGATCTGACAGTAGGATATTTCAGGCAGAACGATCTTTTTACGTCAGAAAAAACGGTATACGAAGAAATGCTTTCGATATTTTCCGGCGTGATCAAGATGGAAGAGGAAATGAATGAAATGGCTGCGCGCATAGCGGAGCTCTCGGCAGACGGCGCGCATGACGAGAACGCGCACAAAGTCGAAAAGCTGCTCGCCGAGTACGACCGCCTGACTGAGAAGTTTAAGGAAGCTAACGGATACGGCTATAAGAGCGAGATAAACGGCGTACTGAGCAGCATGGCCTTCCCGCAGTCGTTCTACGATAAGAGGACTAACTCACTGTCGGGCGGCGAGCGCACGAGACTGGCGCTGGCGGCGCTGCTTCTCAGAAAGCCTGATATACTTTTCCTGGACGAGCCTACAAACCATCTTGATATCGGAACTCTCAAATGGCTCGAGCAGTACGTGCGCGGCTACAAGGGTACTGTGATCATCATCTCACATGACAGATATTTCCTGGATCACACTGTAAACAGGATATTTGAGATGGAAAATCATCATCTGAGCGTGTACGAGGGCAATTATACTTTCTATGCCGATGAAAAGCGCGTAAGGCTCGCTGCTGAGCTTAAAACGTATGAAAATCAGCAGGCTGAGATAAAGCGCCAGGAAGACATGATACGCCGCTTCAAGGAGCGCGGTACTGAAAAGCTGGCAAAGCGCGCAAGGTCGCGTGAGAAGCAGCTGGAAAAGGTCGAGGTGATGGAACGCCCTGTCATCATGAATTCAAGGATGAAGATACAGTTCAAGGAGAGTGCCAAGAGCGGCAACGATACGCTTCATGCTGAAGGACTTTCTAAATCATACGGCATGGGAAGCGAAAAGAGGACGCTCTTCCGTGACGTAGAGTTTGACATAAAGCGCGGCGAGCGTGTATGTATCATCGGACCAAACGGCACGGGAAAGACGACGCTGCTTAAAATGATAATGTCGCAGGTCGAGCCGACTGAGGGATTTATAAAGGTCGGTCACAATATACATTTTGGATATTACGATCAGGAGCAGACTATGCTCAACGACAGCTTTACAGTCATAGAAGAAATGCGCGAAGCTTACTCGCTTTACAGTGATACAGAGCTGCGCGGCCTGCTCGGACGCTTTCTTTTTAAGAATGACGATGTATTTAAGCAGGTCAGCGCGCTTTCGGGCGGCGAGCGTGCGCGTCTGGCGCTGCTGAAGCTCATGCTTTCCGGCGCAAACGTTCTGATACTGGACGAGCCTACTAACCACCTTGATATCGCTTCCAAGGAAGTTTTCGAGGATGCACTGCTTGATTTTCCAGGAACGTCTGTTATCGTATCGCACGACCGTTACCTGCTCAATAAAGTCCCGACGTCGATATACGAGCTGACGCAGAGCGGCATTACAGTTTATCCGGGCAATTACGATTATTACAACGAAAAAAAGGCCGAGGTAACATCGGCGAATGCCTACATGAGCGACCTTCATAAGAATAATTCCGTGGAAGCTGACGCTCCTGACGACGGCTCCGCCGACGCAAAACAGCAGCGAATGGAGGAACGCCGCAGAAATAAAGAGGCACAGGCCGAACAGCGCAGGATACAGCGCCGTGCCGAGGCTCTCGAAAAGGAGATAGGCGAGCTTGAGGAAGAGATAGAACAGCTCGAACAGGAGATGTACAAGGAAGAATACCAGACGGATCACGCGAAGCTGACTAAGATAGCTGAAAAGCTCGCGCAGAAAAAGACGCGACTCGATGAAGCGTATGATGAATGGTCCGAGCTGTCTTAATTTTTTTAAGCAGCAATGAATGATCTTGCGTGGGCGAGCCCGGCTCGCGTACAGATGGGCACATTATTAATTCCATGAAGAATAAATAATTGTCCTTAAGCATTAAATATTGTATAAACAAAAATTCTTTGTTATAATAGTAACAATTGGGTGTATTAATTGTGTCTATATATTCCCATAAATTCAATGCAGCGTCGGCGTTGGACCGCGCTGAGTGAAACACGCAGGATGATACGCGCCGACTTTCCCGCCGGACCCGCTTAAGATCAGGGAGGCGGGCAGTCACCTGCGGTCATTTGCAGGACCAGGAACAGCTCCTGCGGCTGTCCTGAGGCTATAGTAAGGAAGAATAGAAATGAAAGAAAAAGCTAAGATCTCAGATGCGGTAGTAAAAAGGCTTCCTGTTTACCGCAGATATCTGGAGGAGCTTATAAAGGACGATGTGGAACGCATTTCTTCAAACGAACTGAGCTCTCTCATCGGCTTCACAGCTTCACAGATCCGTCAGGATCTCAATAATTTCGGAGGCTTCGGTCAGCAGGGCTACGGCTACAATATCAAGGGCCTTTACAAGGAGATAAGCACTATACTCGGTCTTGACAGAGAGTACAAGATGATCATAGTCGGAACAGGAAATCTCGGTCAGGCTCTTGCAAATTACACGAAGTACTACAAGCTCGGATTCCCGATAATCGGCATGTTCGATGTAAATCCAAAGATCATAGGACTCAGGATAAATGACATCGAAGTCATGGACAGCGAAGAGCTGCCGAGATTCCTCAATGAAAATCACGTTGATATCGGTATCATAACTACAGACAAGTCGGCTGCTCAGGCAGTGGCAGACAAGCTTGTAGAGGGCGGTGTAAGAGGTATATGGAACTTTGCTCCGTGCGACCTTAAGGTGCCTGAAAATGTGCCTGTAGAAAATGTACATGTTACAGATACGCTTAATTCACTTGTTTATCATATCATCCACACTGATGATGAATAGAAAATAACGTGCGGATATAGCGGATATATATAAGTAGGATAAAAAGCGGAATACAGAAATACATAATAACTAAAACATACAGACTGCTCTGTTTAGGTACGGGGCAGTTTTTATTTTTTGACAGAGTGCAGAGGGATGCTTGCTCTAAATAGAATAAAAGGCATAAAAATGACCCTGCACAGAGTACAGGGTCGTGATTTCTGTAGATGTAAGATTTGATCTCCTGTCGGAATTAAGCCTGAGCAGGAGCATCAACTGGACATGTGTCAGCGCAAGCACCGCAGTCGATGCAAGTATCAGCGTTGATAACGTACTTGCCGTCTCCTTCTGAGATAGCTTCTACAGGACAGTCAGCTGCGCAAGCGCCGCATGAGATGCATGAATCGTTAATTACATAAGCCATACGAAATACCTCCTTATATTGTTTAGTTACATATAGCGAATACATTATAGCAGAGAATAAAAAATGTAACAATCATTTTTTTCAGAAATAATTATGAATATTATGGCACAATATTTTCAGATAATTATGCTGTAAATACGTGTCATTTAACTGTAAAATAGTAAAGAGATACGGCGCTGGCGCGTTTTTGTCTGCCTGGCAGACGCAAGGCGGAGCAGGGGCATTCGTGCAATTTATGCATTAATGCGATATTGCTGTATCGTAAGGAGAAAACTGGAAATGAAAGTATACGGACTTGTAGGAAAGAGCGGGACGGGCAAAAGCTATCAGGCTATGAACGTCTGCCGCGACAGAAATATAGAAGCGATAATAGACGACGGGCTTTTCATATGCAACAACGCTGTTCAGGCGGGGCACTCGGCTAAGCGCGACGAGAATAAAATGACTGCGATCAAAACGGCGATATTCAATAATGAAGAAGAACGGGCGAAAGTCGCGGAGGCGATAAAAAACGTAGCGCCTGCGAGCATACTTGTGCTTGGGACTTCTGAAGGAATGATAGAAAAAATATGCAGCCGCCTCGGGCTGCCTGATGTATCGGAAATGATACACATAGAGGATATAGTCAGCGAAAAGGAGATAAAGACGGCGCTGGCGCAGAGGCGCGAAAAGGGCAAGCACGTCATACCTGTGCCGACATTTGAGATAAAAAGTCAGTTTTCGGGATATTTCCTGAAGCCGCTCAATATGTTCAGGATGAAGAACGGCAAGCCGTCAAGGGAGAATGAAAAATCAGTAGTACGCCCAACATACAGCTACCTGGGTGAATTTACTATTTCGGATAAGGCTGTGCTGCAGCTCGTTTATCATGTGAGCGGGCGCGCTCCGGGCGTTTCTGAAGTCGCGAAATGCACGCTTAAAACGAAACCTGAGGGGGTAATACTTACTGTGGCGGCGTTTTTTGAGTATGACAGGGAGCTGAGAAAGCGTATAGAGAGTTTGCAGAAGACTGTGGCTGATAATGTTGAGAGTATGACGGCTTTTAATATACTTGCTGTAAACGTTGTAGTTAAGGGACTCAGAGCAGCGCATGCGTAATTAAAATGAGGATAAAAACGAGGAAATTTAAAAATGGAAAATAATGTATATAAAGTAGACGGGTTCGCTGATTTTAACGCGGATCATACTTTTGACTGCGGTCAGTGCTTCCGCTGGAATCGTGAGGATGACGGCAGTTATACGGGCGTGGCTTTCGGGCGCGCGGTCAATGTAAAGGCAGATGACGGCGAGCTTGTCATAGATAATTGTACGGAAGATGACTATAAAAATATATGGGCTGACTATCTGGACGCGCAGCGCGACTACAGCGGCGTGAAAACGCTGCTGTCGGCGCATGACGATGTTATGAAAAGGGCTGTGGAATACGGCAGCGGTATAAGGCTGCTTCATCAGGACCCGTGGGAGACGCTTATTTCTTTTATAATCTCACAGAATTCCAATATACCGAGGATAAAAAAGTGCGTAGAGTCGCTTTGCAGTAATTTCGGCGAGAGCATCGGCGAGTACCGCGGCATCGAGCGATTTGCGTTTCCTACGGCTGAAAGGCTCGCCGGGCTGACGCAGGAGGATCTGGCGGTATGCAGGCTGGGATAC
>CAVGTL010000047.1:0-5567 GCA_963632005.1 Succinivibrio sp. | reverse complement strand
GCCCGAAGGTCGCTAATTGTATATTGCTTTTCGGGCTTCTTAAATATGAAAGCTTTCCTCTGGATGTCTGGATGAAGAGGATAATGCACGAGCTGTACGGGTTTGAGGAAGGGGACATGAAGGGCATGTCGGCTTATGCGCGCGATAATTTCGGCGAGTACAGCGGTTTTGCGCAGCAGTATCTTTTTTATTATGCAAGGGAAAATTTATAAAAAAGGTTGTATCAATTTGAAAATGTGGGTTGACATCTTACGGCAAGTGGAGTAAATTATCTTTAGCACTCAGAGAGAGTGAGTGCTAACAAATGAAAATAAATCTATTATATAAATGAATTTGAAAGGAGAATTTCAAATGATCAGACCATTAGGTGACAATATCGTAATAAAGCGTCTCGAGGCTGAGGAAAAGACTCAGGGAGGCATCATACTCGCAAGCTCTGCAAAGGAAGTTCCTCAGGTTGCTGAAGTTATAGCTGTAGGCCCTGGACTTGAAGGCGATGAGGAAATAAAGATCTACGGCGGAGAAAAGGTAATATTCAAGAAGTACGGCGGTACTGAGATCGAGTACAACGGCGAAGAATACATCATCGTTCCTTACGCTGACATCCTCGCAGTTCTCGACTAAGCAGTTTTCCGGCGGGCCGGGCCCGCGCATTACGGAATATTAGAAACATTATCTTGATATACTTGATATAAAGGAGTGCATTAAAATGGCAAAAGAAATAAATTTCGGCGATGAAGCAAGAAAAAAGCTTGAAGCAGGCGTTGACAAGCTCGCAAATACAGTAAAGATCACACTCGGACCTAAGGGCAGAAACGTTCTTCTCGAAAGACAGTTCGGCGGTCCGCTCATCACTAACGACGGCGTTACTATCGCAAAGGACATCGAGTTAGAGGACCCGTTTGAAAACATGGGTGCTCAGCTCGTAAAGGAAGTTTCTACAAAGACTAACGATGCTGCAGGCGATGGTACTACTACAGCTACTCTGCTCGCTCAGATCATCGTTAAGGAAGGTCTCAGAAACGTTGCTGCAGGCGCTAACCCGATGGTACTCAGAAGAGGTATGCAGGGCGCTGTTGACACAGCAGTTGAAGAACTCAAGAAGATATCAAAGACTATCGACAGCAAGGAAGAGATAGCTCAGGTAGCTTCAGTTTCAGCAGGCGACGAAGAAACAGGCAAGATGATCGCTGAGGCTATGGAAACTGTAGGCAAGGAAGGCGTTATCACTATCGAAGAGTCAAAGTCTATGGAAACTTCACTCGAGATAGTTGAAGGTATGCAGTTCGACAGAGGTTACCTCTCAGCTTACATGGTAACTGATACAGAAAAGATGGAAGCAGCTCTCGCTTCACCATATATCCTTATCACAGATAAGAAGATCTCAAACATTCAGGAAGTTCTCCCTGTACTCGAGCAGATCGTACAGCAGGGCAGAAAGCTCCTCATAATAGCTGACGATGTTGAAGGCGAAGCTCTTGCAACTATCGTACTCAACAAGATCAGAGGCACATTCGAATGCGTATGCGTTAAGGCTCCTGGCTTCGGCGACAGACGTAAGGATATGCTCCAGGATATCGCAGTTCTCACAGGCGGTCAGGTAATTTCAGATGAGCTCGGTATGGATCTCAAGGAAACTACTCTCGACATGCTCGGTGTTGCTGATACAGTTAAGGTCACTAAGGAAAACACTATCATCGTTAACGGCGCAGGCAATTCTGACGCTATTCAGGACAGGATCAAGCTCATCACAGCTCAGAGAGATGAAACTACTTCTGAATTCGACAGAGAAAAGCTTTCTGAAAGACTTGCAAAGCTGTCAGGCGGCGTAGCTGTTATCCAGGTAGGCGCTGCTACAGAAACAGAGCTCAAGGACAAGAAGCTCAGAATGGAAGATGCTCTCAACGCTACTAAGGCAGCAGTTGAAGAGGGTATCGTTCCTGGCGGCGGCGTTGCTCTCGTAAACGTTATACCTGCAGTTGCCAAGTACACTGAATCACTCGAAGGCGACATGAAGACAGGCGCAGCTATCATCCAGAGAGCTCTTGAAGAGCCTGTAAGACAGATCGCTGAAAACGCAGGCTTCGAAGGCTCTGTAATCGTTGCAGAGGTTAAGAACAGAGAAGCAGGCACAGGCTTCAACGCTGCTACTGAAGAATACGTAAACATGATGGACGAAGGTATCGTTGACCCTACTAAGGTTACAAGATCAGCTCTCCAGAACGCTTCTTCAGCTTCAGCAATGCTCCTCACTACAGAAGCATGCGTTGTTGACGCAAAGAAGGAAGACGCTTTTGCTGACGCTGCTGCAAGAATGGCTAACATGGGCGGCGGAATGGGCGGTATGATGTAATCATCGCCGGTCAGTCGGAGATATATTGCCAAAACTTAAGAATTTAATTAAATAATATACACGCCGGATATATTCAAGAGCGGTGATGCGCCCTCAAGGGAACAGGATCGCTTTGATGTGGTCCGGCGTGTTTTGTATACAATGAGCGTTGTGTTTTATATGATTAAATGCTATACTTTACATAGTAAAGCTTTAAATCTGCGCCGAGTTATGAAAGCCTGTCTGATGAAGGCAGGACATATACGGTGCCCGGATGTATATTACGGAGTGTGATCTATGAGTTTGTTATGGGTTGATTATGACTCGGAATTTCACGATCTTGTAAATTCTGCGTTTGAATGCGAGCGTGAGGAACGTCCCGAGTATTTTGCCAAAATGAGCGAGCGTGTGAAAAATATAATTTACAGAGACACTCGCTATAATGTTGATTTTCTGTACACAGCTTATACGCTTGATGATGAAAGGATCATGTCTGACTATGCAGCATGGCTTTTTGACCTTCTGGACCCGATATTGAAGTTCGACACGCGTGATATGACAGCTGATTATATTATCGATCATTTTGAATGTATGAAGCGCGCGGCTGAACGTGTAACAGAGAGTGAAAACGGCAGAAGCCAGGCTCTTGTGAAGCTGCTAAGTCAGGCGCAGAAGCGTGTCAGAGAATATGCGTCGGAGCAGGATCGTCAGGAGTCAGGTGAAGAGCTCAATGCTGATGCCGGAAAGACAGACAGTAAATTCAGTGTATCGGCATATGAAGAAGAGATACGCCAGTACATGGATTCGCTCCTGAAAAAGAACACTAAAAAGACGATATATCTGGTACGCGATTTTATAGAAAAGGGAATACCTGTCAGCGATGTTTATGTTGAGATACTTGCTGAAAGCATGAGGCGCGTAGGAGAACTGTGGCATGCGTCAAGGATAAGCGTGGATACGGAGCATTACTGTACTTCGGTAACTCAGATGGCTATGGCGCAGATGTATCCTGAGCTGTTTTCGGGCGAAAGGAAAAACAGGAGTGTACTTTGTGCATGCCCTGGGACGGAGCTTCATGAAATGGGCGCGAGAATGGTTGCAGATATATTTGAGAACGGCGGATGGGACAGCGTATACCTTGGTGCAGCAGTGCCGCAGGACGCTATGCTTGAAGCTGTGAGGGAGAACAGACCTGATGTTATATCTCTTTCAGTCACGATGCCGCAGCATCTCATAGCCTGCAGAGATATGGTAGACGCTATTCGCAGGGAATTTCCTGATGTCGTTATAGCTGTAGGCGGGCAGGCTTTCAGGAGTACGAACGACATATGGCGTCAATGGCCTGTAGATATTTATTCGATCGATGCAAGAGAATTGCTGGAAAAGGCTGATAATATCATTGATGGTAAAAATAATTAATTATGAAACATTATGTTCTGCTATGCAACGTAGATTGGAAAATTGAAAAAGTGATACATTCGTCGCCGGACGATGCAGTGGTAGGCGAGGGCAAATATCTGACTGATCTCGTCGTCGATCCGGACACGCTTACAGGTATTGAGTCATTTGAAAGCGCGGCGCGCAAGCAAAGCGTACTTACCTTGAAATTCAGGGAGACGGGGCATTATATACCTTCTATAGTATGCGCTTTTCCGAAATGCTTTATGGTATTTCTTGCAAGAGTGACGTGTGAAGAGGATTTTGCGGAATTTGCTGAGCTGTATGGGAAATATCTCACGTGGGCCGAGGAAAATCTTAAGATACCTTATGATGATGAATATTACCAGATACAGCAGATGAATAACCAGCTTATAAACTCGCAGCGCGCGCTTATGAAGACTAACCAGAGGCTCAGACGTGTTCTTGATGAGATCAGAGAGGCTAATGATGTAATATCGCTGCTGGAACGTGACGAGCTGACGGGATTTTATAATCCTGCTGCTTTTTACAGGAAAGCGCAGGGTATTATCGACAGTGAACGAGGGAGGTCGTTTGATATAATAGCGTTCGATATAGTTCGATTTAAGCTGATAAACGAGATGTTCGGAAGAGGGGCCGGTGACGGCCTGCTTCGCAATATTGCTGTATTCATGCTTGGCCTGAAAAATGCAGAATCGGGTATTTTTTCCAGGGCGGCGGCTGATACGTTTTACATACTTATGCCGTCTGAGATCTGCTTTTATGATGAGCTTATGCATGAGGTCAGTGTATTTCTGGGAAATTATCCGCTGCCTGTGCAGATATCGGCAAAGGTAGGCGTTTATAGAATAGAAAATAATATAAAATGTGATATATCAGTAGAGCAGATGTGCGACAGAGCACGGCTGGTGCTCGATGCTGAGAATGGAAATGCACAGCCATACAGTGTGAGATTTTTTGACGAAAAGCTTCAGGAACGTATCGTAATGGAAACGTGGGTAATGAACAATTTCGCAGAGGCTCTTGAAAATGGAGCTTTCAGGCTTTATCTGCAGCCTAAGGTCGATATGGTGACGGGCGAAGTCGTAGGCGCGGAGGCGCTTATACGCTGGATAGACCCAGAATACGGTCTGATACCTCCTGATAAATTCATACCGCTGCTTGAGCGTGATGGAAGCGTATACGAGCTTGATCGTTTTATGTGGGAATCGGCATGCAAGGTGATAAGCGAGCGACGGGCGTTCGGAATGAGTGAATTCCCTATATCTGTAAACGTCGCGCGCAGCGATCTTTACAGGCGCGATCTGCAGGATGTATTGTGCGGTCTTGTTGAAAAGTATGATCTGAGGGACGGCGATCTGCATCTTGAGATACTGGAAAGAGCTTATTCGAATGATTCGGAGCATATATTCCGTGTACTTACCGATCTGCGGGCAAACGGATTTGTGATAGAAATGGATGATTTCGGAACAGGCGAATCGTCGCTTTCCATGCTGGCGGATATGCCTATAGATATACTTAAGCTCGACAGACATTTCCTTGTTTCTGCTATAAACAACACAAGGCAGACGGAGATAATAAAGCTGATAGTAGATCTTGCGTATACTCTTGATATGAGTATAATCGCAGAAGGTGTGGAGACTCGGGAGCAGGCTGAATTTCTTGCAGGTATCGGATGTGTTAATGCACAGGGTTATCTGTATGGGCGTCCTGAGGATGCTGAGATCTTTATGAAAAAATATATGTAGGACGCCTTTTTGCTGCCTGCGAAATATACGTAACGCTTGAAGCCCTGCCCGTATCTCTGATACGGCGC
>CAVGTL010000046.1:0-17189 GCA_963632005.1 Succinivibrio sp. | reverse complement strand
TCCCATCCTCCCGCGCGCCCGGCGCGCTCACGAATAAGTTTATTTATTCCTGTGACCGCACTACAACTATCGAAACTGTACAGAAATATCGAAATGTACTAAAATATGCTTTCATCAAGCATAAGGATAATGCATCGTATATGATTTTAGGCATTGAAAACCGAACTCAGGTGAATTATGCTATTGCTATAAAGAACATTATTGGTAACATATAAAATATTCTAAAGATAAAGTAAAGCTGTTAGATATAACCAGTGACAACCCGCGCATGCTGCTTGATATAGACGCAGCGCAGGTAATCGGGGCTGTAACAGACACACCTGTTGATACTTATACAGAAAAGGAGGAAGTTAATATGTGTCAGGCAATAAGGGAACTGATGGATGATTCCAGAGCTGAAGGGCTTCAGCTCGCACAAGACATGCTGGCATGGCTGAAAGATCAGGGCCGTGTTGATGATATAATGAGGACCATAAGCGATAACGATTTCCGCGATCAGATGATCGAGGATTATAAGGCTTCATTAAAATAACAGTAATTACAGTAATTATTGTAAGGGGCTGTCGCATTTGCGGCAGCCCCGTTTGTATATCCATATCAGGAATAATTAATATTTACTTTCTATTTCAAGTATCCGTTCCAGCAGCCATCTGTTGCGAGGAACGTCTACGCCGTGCTTCTCGGCTATGCGGATAACTGTTCCGGCGAACAGGTCTGATTCTGATATACGATGCGCTTTTGCGTCCTGGCTCATCGACGGGTAGCCGTCAGGGTCGAGCGACTTTATGATATTTATATAGTGTTCTATATCGCTCTGACCGAGGCCGATGCCTTCTTTCTCTGATATGGCAACTACTTCCTGCATCGCTTCCATGAATGACTTGTTTATCTCCGGCTCCGTGAGCATCTGACCGTATGTGCAGTCGTACACCATGCAGGTCTGGTTGCAGCCGACGTTGAGCATAAATTTCGCCCACATGGAATGCATTATGTCCTCTTCAAGGCTGTAAGGCATATCAATGCGTTCAAAATACTGAACTACAGCGTCAAGCACTTCTTTCTGGCATGGGTCGGCCAGGCCGACGAGCAGCTTGCCCATTTGAGTGAATTTCAGGTCGCTTCCATCGCGCATTGCGTCCATTCCTGCTGCTACGCAAGGAACTATGCGGCTCGCGTCAAACATTTCTCCGAGCATTTCCTCGCTCGATATCCCGTTCAGCACTGATATTATGACCGTATGCTCATCTGCTATCTTTGCGATAACGCCGCTCATCGCGCTTTTGAGCCCCGTAGCCTTGACTGCAACGATAACAAGATCTGCCGCGCCGTAATCCTCGCAGCTCCTTATATCAAAATCGACACGCGCCCCATTCACCGTGTAAACATCATCCTTATGACGCTCATAGCGGGCATGGTCCATAACGAAGCTCACACTGTCACCAACGTTAACGCGCTCCACTCCCGCACCTGCACGAATGCCTCCGGCGGCCTGCGTTCCGGCAGCCCCCGCTGCCCCATCGATAAACCTCTTTATGCGCTCCGCATACATTATCCCTAGCGCTCCCGCGCCTACTATAGCCGTCTTCCTTATTTCCATAATTATACAATTCCTCTTTCCTGAAAATTCTGCAAATATATATTCTTTACAATTATATATTATCAAATGCAGATTTTAAACAAGGTGAACAAGTATACTTCATATTTTCGCTCTTATGAATTTCAAGAGCTGTATCACCGGCAGGTTCAAAAACGCGAGTGCGTATACTGTCATGAGCTGTGTAAATGTCAGCGTCTGTACCTGGAACAGACCGTGAAGCGCTGGTATGGTGACTACAGCTGTTATGAGCAGCATACCAAGGACGAACGCGCCGATAAGATACATATTGTTGAAAAATTTATTCGTAAATATTACCGGGCGGTATGATTTGCAATTGAAGCCGTGTACGAGGCGGCTCGCGCAAAGCGTCGCAAACGCCATCGTGCTTGCAAGCAAAGCGTTTCCTGTCTGACCCGTATAGCCTGTCATGAATGCGACCATCGTTATCACACCTATGCAAAGGCCTTCTGTTCCGATGCTGACTAAAAACGACCTTGTCAGTATAGACTCGTTCACCGGGCGCGGCTTTTCCTTCATGACCTCTTTGCTGTGCGGCTCCAGGCCGAGCGCTATCGCTGGAAGGCTGTCTGTCAGCAGGTTTATAAACAGCAGATGTACCGGTGCGAATGGTACAGGCAGCGCGGCAAGCGACGCGTAAAGTACTGCAAGTATAGCAGCAAAGTTGCCCGAAAGCAGGAATTGTATGGCGTTTTTAATATTTTTATACAGATTTCTTCCGTTTTCTACCGCCTTTACTATAGTCGCAAAATTATCGTCTGTAAGAACCATTGCTGCAGCGTCCTTTGATACCTCGCTGCCTGTTATTCCCATGGCTACGCCGATGTCAGCCTGCTTGAGCGCCGGGGCGTCGTTTACGCCGTCGCCCGTCATAGCTACTGTGTTGCCGCGCTCCTGCCATGCGCGCACTATGCGTATCTTATGCTCGGGCGAAACGCGCGCGTATACCGATATGCCAGGTACGAATTCCCTCAGTTCTTCGTCCGTCATGCTTTCTATGACCGCACCCTCGCACGCTTCCGACTCATCCTTCAGTATGCCGATGCGCTTCGCTATGGCTGAAGCCGTTACTTTGTGGTCGCCTGTTATCATTACAGGCTTTATGCCTGCGTTTATGCACTCCGCCACGGCGAGCTTCGATTCTTCTCGCGGTGGGTCCATCATGGCGATAAGACCGATAAATGTCAGACCATCCTCGTCTGCTTCGCTCAGCTGCTTTTCAGATTCAAGCTTTTTTACTGCGAATGCAAGCACTCTGAGACCGTTTTCCGAATACTTTCTGTTCTGAAGCTCGACCGCCCGGCGGTCCTTATCAGTAAATATTCTTACCGTATCGGTAATTCGTATATTTTTTACTCTGTTTATGAGTATATCAGTCGCACCCTTTACGACCATCATGTACTCGCCGTCTATCATGTGCTCAGTAGACATGAGCTTTCTGTCGCTGTCAAAAGGAACTTCCGACAGGCGCGGGTATACGCTGCGTACTGTTTCAGGCTCGACTCCAAGCTTTGTTCCGAGGTTTATGAGTGCCGTTTCTGTGGGGTCGCCTATCTCGTTTCCGTCTTTGTTTGTCGAGTCGTTGCAGAGTATGCTGAACTGCAGGAGCTCTTTTTGCGCGCCGTCTGACAGGTCTATATCGGCTGCGGGTATGTCCTTACCGTCAACGTAATAATTTTCTATCGTCATTTTGTTCTGCGTGAGCGTGCCTGTCTTGTCTGAGCATATTACCGAAACGCTTCCCAGACCCTCTACCGCCTGCAGCTTGCGGATTATGGCGTGCTCCTTTGCCATCTTGCGCGTTCCGAACGAGAGCACTATCGTCACTATCGAACCGAGCGCTTCCGGGATCGCTGCTACTGCAAGCGCCACGGCGAACATAAACGCGTCTATGAACGAATCGCCGCGCAGCATGCTGACGCAGAGCAGTATAGCGCAAAATATAATTATTACAATAGAAAGCTTTTTCCCGAAATCGTCAAGATTCCTCTGAAGCGGCGTCTGCTTTTCCGACGCGCTGTGCAGCAGGCCTGCGATCTTTCCTACTTCCGTCTGCATTCCTATGGCCGTTACTTCAAACGACGCGCGGCCGTATGTCGCAAAGCTGCCTGAAAATACGCAGTTCATCCTGTCACCGAGCGCCGCATCCTCAGTGACTTCGTCGAGCGACTTTTCTACTGAAAGGCTCTCGCCTGTAAGGGCGCTCTCGTCTACCTTCAGGCTCGCACACGTCAGCAGTTTTCCGTCGGCGGGTATCATATCGCCTGCTTCTACTACGACCTCGTCGCCTACTGTCACCTCGCGCGCCGGTATCTTGATAAGCTCGCCGTCGCGCATGACCTTTGCCTCAGGCGCTGAAAGCTGCTTAAGGCTGTTGAGCGACTGCTCGGCTTTTACTGTCTGGACCGTGCCGAGAATCGCGTTCATCGTTATGACCGCAGCTATAACTGCGGCGCTTTCGCCTTCTCCGAGAAACGCGGAAACCGCCGCCGCTATGATGAGGATGATGACGAGAAAATCCTTGAACTGTTCAAGGAATATCTGCAGCGTGCTTTTCTTTGCGCCCTCTTCAAGCTCGTTAGCCCCGTATCTCTCCTGATTCTGCCTTGCCTGTTCTCTCGTGAGCATAAATGAATTCCTCCTTTTAGACTTTTAAAACAAAAAACAAAAAGAGACTTTTATTGCACGCCAAAAACATGCAATAAAAGTCTCACCGTTTCATTACGATACGGACGGCCTTCTTTATCATAACAGCCGTCGTACTGACGACACCGTAAACAACCTTCGGGTCCGCCGGGCGGACGCTCTGGCTGTCGGTTACTCCCTCTTATTTATTCTTAATATATTATATTATCAAACCGGTGTCAACATACATAATTCGACATTGTTATGCCGAATACTTCCACCGTATAACTCCGCCCTGTCATTCCATAAAACACAACAGGGCGACGGCTCATCTACAGTAATGGTGTCATATAAACAGGAAGATATATTATGCCGTCTTCTTCTTTCAAGTCGCTTGTATGAAGTACATACGGCACATGAAGCTGATCCGGATATTTTTTTCTGAATTTATTCAATGAGCTGAGCGTATAATTCTTACCTGATTTGACCTCAAGTGGTGATATATTATGGCGATTGCTTATGCCGTTTTTGGCTATCAGGAAATCTATTTCCATACGCGAGCTTGCGTCATCACGCGATGAATTAGCATAAAAATACAGTTTATGCCCGCTTGCTGTAAGCATCTGGGCTACTGCATTTTCCATTATCATCCCCAAGTTTACTTCTAACTTGTCGAGAAGCAGCTTTTTGTATATTTCCTCGCTGACCATTCCTTTTTCATCAAATGAATGACTTACCAGAAGACCTGTATCACCCATATAGCATTTCAGCAGTGTGCGATCCAGATTCAGATTAAGTCCCAAATTCGGTTCCGTAGAGTTATAGCAGTTATTTATTATCATCGCGTCAGAAAGCCAGAACATTGCTTCCTTGTATTCATCAAAACGCGCTCCCTGATGCAATGATGAAAGTTTAAAATGCCTGTTTTGATTTTTCAGTTGAGACGGTATCTCGTCATATATTGCCTCTACCTTCATTTCATAACCTTTTGCATGCTTTCGTATGTCATCGCGATACAGTTTGAGTATACGACGCTTTATCCTGTCTACCTTTTCAAAATCAGATGATTCTGCAAATGCCTTTACTGCCTGCGGCATGCCTCCTACAATAATATACTGTCTGAAAAGATCCATCGCCTTGCGATGCAGCGCCTGCCCCATTGGCTTTTTTCTGCTGTAGCAGTCACGTATAAAATCCATCATCGAGTCATTTCCTACGGCCCACATGAATTCTTCCAGATCCATTGGGTACATATTTATACTGTCCTCTTCAGACGGTATCAGAATATCCTTTACATTTTCTTTTATAGATATCAACGATCCCGTCTCTATATAATCATAACGACCGTCAGCGACAAGATACTTTATTGCGCTTCTTG
This sequence comes from Succinivibrio sp., assembly GCA_963632005.1. Classification (GTDB taxonomy): domain Bacteria; phylum Bacillota; class Clostridia; order Peptostreptococcales; family Anaerovoracaceae; genus CAKQOE01. The sequence goes on along the minus strand of CAVGTL010000046.1, from coordinate 11,571 downwards.
CCTTAGGAAAAAGTTGAACCTCATCAAATATTATCAGAGATTCTCTTTCATACAGCTTTATACCGTAATATGCCGTAAGCTTAAGAAAGAACGATTTCAGATCGCTTATGTCATGTATAAATATATCCTTTATCTGGTCGTCAGCTTTATTAAAATCTATAAGTATATAAGACTTATATTCATTTTTCGCAAACTGCTCAACAATATAGCTCTTTCCGACACGCCTCGCGCCCTGCACAAGCAGCGCGCTCTCACCGTCACGAGATTTCCATTTAAGCATTTCACCATATATTTTCCTGCGCATATTCCTCTCTCCGTTCTATTTTCATTATCTGCCATCCTGATCAATTCAATTTATTATAACACAGATCGCGATTTTTATTCGCCTTACATCAACATAAATCATGATTTTTATTTATCATTTTTCTACATAAATCATGATTTTTTATCTGCTTATTTCTACATAAATCAAGAAATAATGCAACAAAAATAGACTTTTACTGCACATCAAAAACATGCAATAAAAGTCTCACCGTTTCATTACGATATAGACGACCTTCTTCCAGCATTACCATCTTTATGCCAGCGCGGTGACGCGTGATTTTTAAATTATTCCATTCAGATCAGGTATATATTCCATATCGCGTTCAGTTAATATTATCTTATCCCATTGTCCAAATTTTCTGTACATATTTACAGTTTCTTCATCAGGATCGATAAGCTGAGCAATATTTTCATGTGTTACGCTGCCAAATGTTAATTTATTTTCCTTAAAAAAGCAAATATTCTCCAGCCGCATAGTACGATCAGGGAAAAGGCTCTCAAAATATTTCAGTACAAAATTCACCATATCTACCGACGTTCTGAATAACAATATTTTCAGCGGATCTTGATATACCTTACAGCAATGCCATGAATAAGTCTCAAACGACATATACTCCAAATCATTCAAAACGACACCCTGGTCCGCATTTTCACAACCTATACCATCTTCATTCACATAACAAGGAACAGAAACAGAGAAAAAATCATTTATTTCCATATTCAACCTTATGAAATCTTTAAAACTTTCTCCCTTAATGTCGGCTTCCTTCAATAAATACGCAGTTTTCTTCATTTTACCTGCCCTTATTTAAATATCTGCACCAACGTTACCTTTCAGCGTACCTGCTTGCCATCTATAAAGGCGCAGCATCGTAACTGCCGACTGCTCTATCGTATACGGAGAATTTGGTGAAAAGCAGTTGTTTCCTGTTCCTGCCATCAGTCCGATGTTATAGCAAAATGATATCGCGTCTCTCGCATACGGAAATATATAGCTCTGATCGACTCCGTTTATATAGCGCCCGCTGAAATATTTGCTATCATCCCATAAATGTGGAATCATTGCTGAATCGTCTATTTCCGGGAATATACCGAGCTGCGCCATACGATAAAGTATTACTGCGGCATCCTGCCTTCTTATAGATTTTTCAGGCGAAAAACGCCCGTTGCCTGTACCGTTTATTATCCCCGCGCCTGCCGCTTTTTCTACCGCTTCGCTGTCGGTATCAGAAAACCGGCTGCCGCCTGATACGCTATCGAACTGATATCCCATAGCCTCCATAGACTTTACAGCAAGCTCGCAGAATTGCTGTCTCGTTATATCGCGCCGCCATATTCCTTTTAAGCTTTCCGGCACAAAACCGCGTTCCTCCGCTTCCTTTATATCAGACGCCGCCCACGGTGACGGTTCTTCGACTCCGTATGACGAATCGATCGTCGTCACGGCAGCAGGCATCCATAACTCCATAAACTGACGAACAGCACCACTGTTCCATTTATGATCCTCAGTCCACAGCGTTGCAGCAGAATTATTTTCTCCATCATCACCCGACACGCCATATGCATCAGCCTTAAGTACAGGACTGTTTTCATGCTTCCATCCGTTATAAAAATCGTTTAACTTTTTATTAAAATCATCTTTATCCATGGACACGCCGCCAAAGCTGTATCCGGATTCAGCGCGCCCTATCGCCTGCGTCTCCTCATCATATTTTTCATACCAGCTTATACTGTATATCTCTTTTCCTGTTTTAAGGCCGGTGCCGTCGTACATAAGCCTTACATAAGTATCAGTTCCCGCTCCGTTATGTAAATAAGTCTGAGACCCGAAAAAACGAGATTCATTCTTCCCTGCGCTGTAATAAAGCTCTGCATTTTTTATAGCCGAGACATATATAGGTTCATCACCGCTTCCGGCGCTGTCAGGCAGCGTTATCTTCCGACACTCGCCGTTCTTAAAAGTCCACGCTGCTTTAACCGGCGCATGTCCCGGATACTCTTGTCCGAAAAAAAGCTCCGGAATACCGTCAAGGTCAAGATCACGAAGCACCACGACATCACCGCCTGTCTGACTCAGCCCCTCTTTTGTCAGCGCATCAGTATACGCCACCTTCCAGTCAGTATTAACAGAACTTTCCATGTTCGGCGTTTCTGAACCTCCCGATACATCTGTCGCCGCTGCCTGTATCGGCGTTACCGTCAGCATAAGCATTGCCGCTGTTACCACGCTCATTATTTTCCTCTTCATAATTATCTCTCTCCCATCACTGCCGGTGACGGCAGCACCTTTTCGGTCATATATTAATGCATTTATTTAAGTACATTCTATCACATCCAATATATTTAAATTATTAAATTTTATTAACATAAAAACTGCCCTGTCATGCCATAAAACACAACAGGGCGGCGATCCATCTTAAATTTTCATCATGTCAAATCGGTAAAAGTCCAGCATTTTCTTCACGGCGCCGTCGTTATCCCGTATATCTCTGCGGATAACGTATTTTCTGCCGTTCCATGGTATAACGACTCTTGACCTTGTTACTTCTGCATTATATATCGCACTTGACGGCATGCGGCACAGGAGCTCGTTTTTGCTGTTCATTATTACGATCTCTCCTTTTCTGTATGCAATTATCATCATGCGCTTTGATGTTATGACTCTCAGTATCGGAAAAAGCGCCGCAAGCAGCGCACATACGGTTATTATCCCTATATCAGCCTGATCAAAAATACACATCATGGCTATGCAAAACACGAGCACGGCAACGATGAATTTCGTAAAAAATTTAAATGAAAGCGCTATATAATATCCCGAAACGAAAAACGTGTACTCGCCTTCGCAACCTTCGCCCTCAATAAATTCTTCTGCACTTTCGCCTGCCATTTTCAGCGTTTTGTTCTGTATGCTTTTATCGAGCGCAGCAGTAATGGCATTTGATATCACTGATGAAATAATATTATTTAACATTATTTATTACCGCTGCTGTCTCCGAGCTTAGGCTTGTACTCATCGTAAACATTATAAACAAACGTCTTCTGATCGGGCTCTACGAGTATCTCGCCGCCGCGGGAGCGGAATTCTGCTGTTATATAATCAGTCACATCCTGCGACGGTTCTTCTACTGTCAGGTAAAAGCCCTTCAAACCGCATGTGCTGTGTGTTTTCACTTCGACGCCGAAGCGTTCCTTTACGCCGTTTATTATCTTTACCGCTTCTGTAAGCGCTATTCTTGCCATTTTCCGTTCTCCCTGATCCGGTCAATTATCTGATTATTATCGTTTATCCGGATCCTTAAATATAGTCAGAAATATATGGTATTTTATGGAATATCACATCATCGACTTCCTCAATGGCTTCCACCGTGCCTTCTATGCGTTCGAGCTCAAGCAGGCGCGATGCTGTCTTGTATCCTAGAAGGAGCGCCGTAAGCGTTCCTATAGTCAGCTTTACCGTGTGGTCAGCAGGCTCATCTACAACTGTGCATTTTCCATTTTCAAAAAGAACTGTAATCTTTTTGTTGTTCCACTCAAGCAGCTCGTCCTCTACATCGAAGCATATGCGTACAGGCGGCTCGTCCGGGTCGCACGGATAGCTTTCAAAGAATTTCTCTACATCCACGATACGGCCCATGCAGTAAGGGCAGATGACTTCCTTTATATCTCCGTCATCCATTTCAAAAGCTATAGGCTCGCTGAAATACGTGTTTCCGCGTATCTCGTCTATCATAGACTCATGCGCGCGGATAAAGTTCCAAAGACCCTTCTGCGCCTCGCGGTTTAGATATATCATCTCTTTTATGTGCATGATGTCATCTTTTATGAGGTACACCATGTAGCCGCACGGGCGATCTTCGCTGTTATAATATATGGCGACATTTGTGTCGTCCTCGTCCCAGCGCCAGTACTCCTCCCACGCAAGCGCATTCCTGTAAAGGCAGCCGTGAGTGACAGACGCAAACCTCGCATGAAGCGCCTTGAAGTCCTCGTTTTCCCAGTCAACGCGGCGCACGTAGCCTGACGTCATTACCTGGTTCGGTATCTGCGTGTCCTTTATCGTATACGATATCTTGTTTGAAACTATCTCCCAGCCGAACCCGTGATACAGCGGGATGGAATACGGATAGAGCAGCGCGAACGATATGCCCTTTTTCCTCATGTTTACCATCGTTTCAAACATCAGGCGGCTCATTATGCCGTGGCCTGTATACTCAGGATACGTGCAGACGCTCGTTACAAATCCTATCGGGTATTTGCTGCCGTATATATTCATTTCCAATGGATACGACGCGAACTGCGAAACAAGCGTATCGCCGTCGAAGCAGCCCATTACATCGGCTCTTTCGAGCACAGGGAATTTCGACTGCTTTATATCGTCGTCATCCCAGCCAGTTTCCATCAGCTCCTGCTCAGTTATCTGAAACGCGTATCTCAGCAGGTCGTTATACTGCTCGACATCGTCAGTCGTCAGATGCCTTACAGTAAAATTATTCAATAATTTATTATTACTTATATCATTTCCATTAACAACGTTTTCCATAATTCTCTTACGGATATATCATGCATCCGTTTTGTTTTTTACAGCTCCTGTCCGAAAAGCTCCTTCTCATGAGCCTTTATGTATGGGTAAACTATCTCAAGAAAGCTTTTATGATTGCAGAAATTCTGCGGCCCGACTTTAAACGCCTCATCGAGCATAGGGCCTGTCCTTATAGCCGGTATTACAGTTATCGCATCTACCGAGCCCTCGGAAAGCGCCCTGAAATCCTCAAGGTCTGCCGAAACCATATATATTACTTCCGGTCCCGGTGAAAACGGCGGATCGTCCTCTCTGTGTATGAATATAGTCGCTACCTCATGGTCGTGACCCGACACCTCGCGGAATTCCGCTATTTCAGTCAGGTCATCCTCGCTGAGCTGCAGTCCTGTTTCCTCCCACATCTCGCGAGTCATTGCGAGACGCGGCGTTTCTCCTGCAGACACATGACCGCCGGCAGTTATGTCATATCTGCCCGGATGGCTCTTTTTCTCAAAAGAGCGCCTTTGCAGATAGATGCGCGGACCGTCGTCTGACATACCTACGACCCAGCACTGCGCCACTCTGTGCCACATGCCGTTGTAATGGACTACAGGTCTTGCAAATACGCCTATTTCATTCATATTTTCATCATACGCAGTAAGCATCTCCTGCTTTCGCTTGCTGCGCTTGTTCGGACGCTTTGATCTCATATGAAACCGCCTTTATTTAAATGAATTAAAGAAGTTTATTATTCCTGTTGCATCAGCCTGAGCGAGTCTCTGTCTGAACGCGCTCGTCTTCATGAGCTGGCACTCTGACTGATTAGTGTAGAATCCGTGCTCTATCAGTACTGAAGGCATTTCAGTGTTTCTGCTGACATACAGACCCTTTTCACCTACGCCTGTCTTTTTTATGCCTCTGTCCGTAAATTCAGTTATAGATGCCTTCGTAGCCGCTTCTATCGACTTTGCGGCCTTTTCTGATACGCCGCCTGATTTATGTATCCATATCTCCCAGCCGTGCGCGCTGTTCCAGCTGCTGCCGTTGCCGTTTGCATTTGCGTGTATGCTTACGAAAAGGTCTACATTTCCGACATTGTTCGCTACTGCTGCTCTGCTTGCGAGCGATGGGTCTGTCTGGTCATCCTTTGATACTGTCATTATAACAGTATATCCCTGAGCTTCAAGCAGATCTTTCAGTCTGTAGGCTACGTCACGGTTGAATTCCCATTCCATGAGCGAGCTGTCAGGGCTGCGCTTTCCGCCTGTAGTCTTGCCGTGGCCCGGGTCGATGACTACTGTTATCTTTCCGTCAGCATACGGGTTATATGTAGAAAGACTGTCATGCTTTACTGTATTGTTGTCAGTCAGGCTGTCAGGCGCTGTTACAGTCGGAACTGTCGGCGTTGTATTGCCGCCTGTATTATTATTGTTTCCGTTGTCGGAACCGTTACTATTTGAATTGTTATTTGAATCGTTATTTGACGATCCATTATCTGTTGAATTATTTCCATTATCAGATGACGCGCTTTCCTTAAATGAGAGCGTCATGGTCTTTCCGTCAGTTGAATAAGAAATGACAGGTGTTACCTTTGACGACATATCTATAACGATGCGGACGATATTTCCAGTCTGTGTGCCGCCTCTTACGCTTGTTACAGGCGAGCCTGAAGCGCTTACGCTCTTTGTAGTCGCTGCGTCAGTTCCGAGCTTTGAGTCCTTAAAATCTATAAAATATCTGTAAGGGCTGTCGAGCCATGTACCGCTTGTGTATGACTTCAGAGAAGTCGTTGAAGTTATCTGGACATTTGTATAGGTATTAGACGAATCTCCTGATATCTTCTGGCCTGTAGTGACCTTTGTAGACGATACTGTGTATGAAGCAGCTGGTGTCGTATTAGCGTTTGACGGCGATGTTATGAGTACGGTCCTTGTAGGGTTGTCCCAGTCTACATCATAGCCAAAGCCCTCGCTTATAAATCTGAGCGGTACCATAGTCCTCGCGCCGCCTTTGTTGTCCACCTTTACGAGCTGCGGTGCTACATCAAGATTCTTTGTAACTCCATTAACCGTAGCTTTAGTTGAGCCGATAGTTACCTTTACAGTTGTACTGCCCTTAACGAATGTCGCCGTATGCGAATCCTGATCCCATGATGACGTGCCGCCCAGCGCACCCACTATAGCCGATACAGGGACCATCGTCCTGTTCTGGACTATTATCGGGTCGGCGTCGGTAGATACCTTATTTCCATCAAGCTTTATCGTTATCGGATCGCTCGCTGCACTCGATACGAACACGCTTACGATCATCATCAGGATTATAAACCCGGCTGTAAAAAACAAAAGCCTGCCGGCCTTCATAATTTTCATTTTCTTTCCCCCTTTTATATTTCATCATTAATAAACAACCAAATAAAATTTTAGCACAATTTGAAGGTTCATTCCATCAAACGACCCATCTGTAACATAAATAACATTAAAATGACTTTTATTATTCTCAATTCTGTAATATCCTGTATAATTAAAGAATACAGACGCCCGGCGTCTCTACGAAAACGGTTATTCAGAAATACCTCGCGCCCGGTAATATTCACGCTGCAGGCGCGCGGTCATATAGTAAACAATACAAAGAGGAATATTGAAATGTTAAAGATATTAAAGAAGCCGCTTACTATTATACTTATACTTTTCATACTTATCGGAGGAGGCGGTATAGTTGGCTATCGTATCATATCCGCTAATTTTGACATGAGAAGCTATGAAATAATAAGCTACAACAACCTTTATTCGCTCAGAGTACCGTCCGACTGGGATAAGAGCAGCGGCGCTTCAAAGAATGCCGTCATAGCGGCTGAAAGTCCATCTGCTTCAATGTACGCAATGATGTCTGCCGATCATTCATACGATGAAGGCCTTACTCTGGAAGAATACATAAACGCTTACATATCAAAGATCGCCGATTCGAGCGACAACGCGCTCGTACAGACTACTACGGTCCAGCCTGAGCAGGTGACTATGGGTGAAAATACGGGATATTACTTTGAGATAGATACCGCTGCAGGCGGCATTCCTGTCCATATGTGGGACTTTATGTTCACAGCCAACGGCGGATATGTCCATATAGATGTAGTTTCGTCAGGTGAGGACAACGCATCGCAGGCTGATACCGCGAAGAATATAATAAGCTCGGCTAAAGTCCTTAAAAATACATAATATATCGTTGATAGTGGGTTGAAATGAGTTTTCTCATTTGTTAAGATGTATACAATAATTTTGGCGGAGCCTGCGTAAAATTCGTAAAATGCGCGGGGACGCGCGGAAGCTTTGCCTGGATTCATTAATAAATTAATAAATTTTGTTTATCTGTTATCGCAAATATTTTACAAGGAGATAATTATAATGATAAATTACAGAAGCACTCGTGGCAGCAAAGACGCTAAAACTGCTGCACAGGCTGTTATAAAGGGACTCGCAGAAGACAAGGGACTTTTCGTTCCTGACGCTATACCGGCTCTGCCTTTTAAGCCGGAGGACATGGTCGGCAGACCTTACAAGGAGATCGCAAAGGCTATCATTGCTGCTTTCTTTACGGATTACACTGACGAAGAGCTGCAGGCTTGCGTTGACGGCGCTTACGATTCTAAGTTCGAGGCTGAGGATGTCGTTCCTGTAGTGAAGGCGGGCGACGCTTATTTCCTCGAGCTGTATCACGGCAGAACTGCCGCTTTCAAGGACATGGCGCTCTCTATACTGCCTTACCTTCTGACTACGGCTATGAAGAAGGAGAATGAAGAAAAGAAGGTTGCCATACTGACTGCTACTTCAGGCGATACGGGCAAGGCTGCTCTTGAGGGCTTCGCTGACGTTCCGGGAACTGAGATCATCGTATTCTTCCCTGAGGACGGCGTGAGCGAAGTACAGAAGCGCCAGATGACTACTCAGGAGGGCGCTAATACTCACGTTTTCGGCATCCACGGTAATTTTGACGACGCTCAGACAGGCGTTAAGAATATATTCAACGACGATGCGTTCAACGCTGCACTCAACGAAAGAGGCATCCGTCTTTCTTCTGCGAACTCTATAAACATTGGCCGTCTTATCCCTCAGGTCGCTTACTACGTTTACGCTTACATAAAGCTTATCGAAAACGGCGCTGTAAAGCCGGGTGAAAAGATAAATATCACAGTTCCTACAGGAAACTTCGGTAATATCCTCGCTGCTTACTACGCGAGCAAGATGGGCATCCCTGTAAACAAGTTCATCTGCGCTTCAAACGAGAACAAGGTCCTGACTGATTTCTTAACTACAGGAACTTACAATACAGACAGAGAATTCCACATCACTAATTCTCCGTCTATGGACATACTTATCTCAAGCAACCTTGAACGTCTGCTCTATCACCTGAGCGCTGCCGGACTTGACGAAAGCACTGCTCATGAGACTGCAGGCGCTGAGATAGCCGCTCTTATGAAGAGCCTTGAGCAGAACAAGAATTACACTGTAAGCGACAAGGTAAAGGCGGGGCTCGCTGATTTCGCCGCAGGCTATGCGGATCAGGCTCAGACTGAGGCTGCGATCGCTGAGATGTACAACGACAATAATTACCTTATGGATACTCACACTGCAGTAGCATACAAGGTATACGAGGATTACAAGAAGGCTACAGGCGATGAAACTCCTGTAGTTATCGCTTCTACAGCGAGCGCTTACAAGTTCGCTGCAAGCGTAAATGAAGCTCTCGGAATGCCTGCCGAGGCAGACGGCTTCGCGTGCGTCCGCGCACTCAATGCAAAGACAGGTGTGCCTGTACCGTCAGGTCTGAAGGACCTCGACAAGAAGGAGATACGTCATACAGGCGTTATTGAAAAGACACAGCTTGCCGAGGCTGTTATGGAGTCTTTGAAGTAGATCGCTTATTAACTATTTGGCTTTTCAAAAAGACCGCTGCGATCAGCGTATGAGCGCGGCGGTCCTGTCACGCGGTGACGCGTGCAGTTATGATAAAATAGCGGCGCCCGCGGGCGCCGCTATTTTGCTTTATATAACTATTGTTTTTATCAACAATTCATGCCGTGTATCTGCTGAATTACAGATTCCAGCTGTTAAGGTATTCCTGCTGCTTATGCGTGAGCTTGTCTATCTTTGTTCCCCACGCTGCAAGCTTGCGTTCTGCTACCTTTGTATCTATTTCGTCTGTTACATTTATTACTTTATTTTCCAGGTTTTCATGATTTTCCAGGATATACAGTGCTGAAAGCGCCTGAACTGCGAAGCTCATGTCCATTATCTCTGCCGGATGACCGTTTGACGCAGCGATGTTTACGAGGCGGCCTTCTGCTATAACGTTTACAGTATGACCGTTAGTGAGCTCGTAAGCTGTGATGTTCTCGCGCGCTTCCTTTTTCTTGACTGCATTCTTTTCAAGCCAAGGCATGTCTACTTCTACGTTGAAATGACCTGCATTTGCGAGTATTACATTGTCCTTCATGCTCAGCATGTGCCAGCCTGTGATTATCTCCTCGCAGCCTGTCACTGTAACGAATATATCGCCGACCTTTGCTGCTTCTGCCATAGGCATTACGTCGTAGCCGTCCATGCGCGCTTCTATAGCCTTTACAGGGTCTATCTCAGTAACGATGACCTGAGCACCGTAAGCAGCGGCTCTCATGGCAACGCCCTTACCGCACCAGCCGTAACCCGCTACTACTACCTTCTTTGCAGCTAATATCAGATTTGTACAGTGCATGATGCTTTCCCATACAGACTGACCTGTGCCATATCTGTTGTCGAAAAGATGCTTGCACTTTGCATCGTTTACAGCGACCATAGGGAATTTCAGCACGCCTTCCTTTTCCATGGCGCGAAGTCTGATAACGCCTGTAGTAGTCTCCTCGCAGCCGCCCCATACGCCGTCGCAGAGGTCTTTCATCTCCGTATGTAACATTCCAATAAGATCTCCGCCGTCGTCTATGATAATCTGCGGACCGTTCTCAAGCGTCATTCTTATATGCTTTTTGTATTCCTCTTCAGTAGCGCCGTGATAAGCAAATACTCTCAGACCATCATCAACGAGAGCAGCCGCAACGTCGTCCTGCGTAGAAAGCACATTGCTTCCTGTTACAGACATTATAGCGCCGCCTGCCGCAAGCACCTTGCACAGATAAGCTGTCTTTGCTTCCAGATGTACCGACAGCGATATTTTTACATCCTTAAAAGGCTTCGTCTGGCGAAATTCCTTTTCAAGCCCCGCGAGAAGCGGCATATTTTTCTTTACCCAGTTGATCTTTTCGTGACCTGATGGCGCAAGCGCCAGGTCGCGCACTTCATATTCCTGCATTTTTCATGCCTCCCTTTTATTTATACATAGTCAAATATTTACTATGCAGTTATCATTTCCGCCATAGAGTCTCTTGTAAACTGGCCTCTGACAGACATGTATGAAAGAGCGTCTGCTGCCTCACCGTTTACTGTGAACTGAACAGCAGATATTTCGCTTAACGAGTTAAGTATCGTATCTACCGTCTGCAGTATGAAATATCTTTCGGTGTACATGTTCTGGTCCATAAGCTCATCGCCGGTAAGGTCTATCGTGCATACTCCGTCCTTTACAGTCACATCGCCAACGCCAAAAGCATCCGAAACGTAAGTTTCATCGTCTGCGCTGCCGCCGTGCTGCGAAGGGTCGTCCTTAAGCAGATCGATCGCTGACTTTGCCGCAAACGCCAGAGC
>CAVGTL010000045.1:0-17535 GCA_963632005.1 Succinivibrio sp. | reverse complement strand
CTATTATTACGAGCAGTCTGAGGAGGGCTCAAAGAAGGTGTCTACAGTAAGCCCTTATGATGAGATAAAGAAGGTAAATAAAAATGGGTAAGATAGCAGATAATATAAAAATGATAGAAGAGGAAAAAGCAGCCGCAGCGATACGCTCAGGCCGCCGTCCCGAGGATGTGCTCCTCTGCGCCGTCACAAAGAATCATACGGCTGAGGAGATGAACGAGGCAATAGATGCCGGAGTTACTGACATAGGCGAGAACCGCGTGCAGGAAATACTCGAAAAATACGAAAATGTAAAGAAAGTTCGCTGGCATATGATTGGACATTTGCAGACAAATAAGGTAAAATATATTATTGATAAGGTCTGCATGATACATTCGGTCGAGTCGCTGCATCTTGCAGAGGAAATAGACCGCAGAGCGGAGCAGCACGGCATAAATATGGACATCCTTGTAGAGGTCAACGCTGCCGGTGACGAAGCAAAATTCGGCGTGGATGTCGAGAGCGCAGAAAAGCTTGTAAACGATATCCTTGAAAACTGCCCGCATATCAGAGTCAGGGGTCTTATGACTATAGCGCCTTATGCGGAGGATCCGGAAGAGGTGAGACCGTACTTCAGAGAAATGAAGCAGCTTTACGACAGGCTCGCGCAGATAAAGCACGATCATCTTGATTTCAAGTATCTGTCTATGGGCATGTCAAACGACAGAGTCGTAGCTGTAGAGGAAGGCTCTACCGTGATACGTGTCGGCACGGCAATATTCGGCGCGAGGACTTATTAAACAGAATATATTTTATCCGTTAAAACAATTTATTTTAAGTCGATTCTCAAGGGGGAAACTTGAATGGCAGAAGGACTTTTAGGAAAATTCAAAATGATGATAGGCGTCGAGGACGTTGAGGAAGAAGAGGAAGAAGAACTCAGAGTCGTAGCGCCTGTGCAGACTCGTTCACAGCCTGCAGCAGTAAACGAAGGCAGAAGATATCCGTCTCCTGCACCGTCATATGAGGACAGAAGCAGTACTTTTGTTCAGCCAAAGATGGAACCGCGTAACAATAAGGTGGTAAGTATGCAGAACACAGCAGCAAGACAGCAGTTCAAGCTCGTTGTGACTGAGCCGAAAAGCTTTGACGAGTGCCCTAAGCTCGTTGACAGTCTCAAGAGCAGAAAACCTGTTATAATCAATCTCGAAAAACTCGAAACAGAAAAAGCGCGCAAGATATTCGATTTCCTGAGCGGAGCTACTTATGCTCTTAACGGAAATGTTCAGAAGGTAGCAAACAACATATTCGTATTTGCTCCTGATAATGTTGATGTCCTTGCAAGCTCAGGCTCAGAGAGTGAAAAGAGAGAAGCGTCTTCGTTTGGCATGAGCCCGTGGCGCAGGTAATCTGAATGATAAGCTCTCTTTTAGGTTACGCCATATATCTTTTCTGTGATATACTGGCGACGCTTATAGTAGTCGAGGCTATCATGAGCTGGTTCGTAATGGCTATGCCGCCGACGCTCAGACGCATATACGGTTTTATACAGTCGCTGACTGAGCCATTCCTGAGACCGTTCAGAATGCTGCTGCAGAGATTTTCGTATTCGACAGGTATAGATTTTTCTCCTGTTATCGCGATACTCGTTATACAGTTTGTTGGCAGGATCATATATGTACTGCTGAGCGGGTTCAGATTTTAAATCAGAATAACGGTAATGAAAAGGGCTGCTTCTGTCACGGAGACAGCCCTTTTGAATACTTATTTAGGAAGGAAATATAAGGATGCAGTATATCATTCTAATAATACTTATAGTTGCTGCAGACCAGGCGCTGAAGCTGATTGTCGTTCATCAGATCGGCATGCTGAACCAGATCCCGGTCATAGACGGCTTTTTCTATATACATGTCATACCGAATGACGGCATAGCTATGGGGATGCTTGCGAACCATCAGGGTATCGTAATAGCTGTTACAGCGCTCATAATGGCGTTGATCGCGGTATATATATTTATGAAGCGCAGGACTGAAAAGCCGATATTGCTTTATACGCTGTCAGCTGTAGTTGCCGGGGGCGTCGGAAACATAATAGACCGTATTCGTTTAGATTACGTTGTGGATTATCTTGATTTCAGGGTGTGGCCATATATATTCAATTTTGCGGATATATGTATCGTTGTCGGCTGTTTTCTGCTCATATTCCTTGTGTTTATGGACACGAGGAGGGAAGGCTCCGGCAGAAGAGACGACATGACGGGAACAGGCATAAAGATCGCCGTAGAGAAGATAGACGATGAAGATAGATGATGAAGATAGACGATAAGGAGAAGCTCTGATGGGCGAGATATTTTATCTTGAAGCCGGTGAGGAAAATAAAGGCGAGCGTATAGATGCATTTCTTGCGTCGAAGCTGCAGGATGTAACGCGCAGCTGGCTTCAGAAGCTGATAGAGGCCGGGAATGTAAGTGTCGAAGGACGTGACAAACTGGCAAAAAATTACAAACTGCGCGCCGGCGACCGTCTGACGGTCGAGCTGCCTGAACCGGAAACGCTTGATGTACTGCCGGAGGATATCCCTCTGGACATAGTATACGAGGACGATCATCTGCTCGTTGTGAACAAGCCTGCAGGCATGGTAGTCCATCCGGCTGTAGGAAATTACACGGGAACGCTTGTAAATGCGGTGATGTTCCACTGCGGCGATCAGCTTTCGTCTATAAACGGCATTGTAAGACCGGGAATAGTTCACCGCATAGACAAGGACACCAGCGGGCTGCTGGTCATCGCAAAGACTGACGCGGCGCACAGGGGACTTGCGGAGCAGTTTGCTGTACACAGCATAAAGCGCGCTTACAGGGCTGTCGTTTATAATAATATAAAAGAGGACGACGGGCGCGTCGACGCGCCGATAGGCCGCAACCCGAAGGACCGCCTGAAAATGGCTGTAGTCAGCGCTGACAAAGGACGGCGCGCTGTTACAAATTACCACGTGCTCGAACGCTCAGGAAAATTCACGTATGTCGAGTGCCGTCTTGAGACTGGACGAACGCACCAGATACGCGTCCATATGGCGTACATAGGACATCCGCTGCTTGGAGACCCGCTGTACGGTCCGCGTAAGGGCATGACAGGCGTTGAGGGTCAGGTGCTCCACGCAAAGGAGCTGGGATTTGTACATCCGATAACGGGTGAATATATGGAATTTGATTCTGATCTGCCGCCTGAGTTTGAAAAAGCTCTGCGAAAAGCAGGATTTTAATACAAAAATGAGACTGCGCCGGATACAGGGAAATGTCATTGTCATCACCTGCGTCCGGCGCAGCAGTCTATTAAAAAATGTTTTATTTATGATATTATTTTATTAAGTTATTAACGTATTTTTTCTCTGATCTCTTTTTTGAGATTTTTTTCTGAGATCTTTTTATTATCTGCCGATATGCTGTATACCATTTACTGCGGCATCTTTGATGATGATCTGAAATGTTGTGAAAAATGATCTATCGTAGTCTGAATATCTGAGAATGTTTATGGTGCAGAGGATCTGAAGTCTTTACCATGATGTATCATTGTTATGTCGCTGTATTTAGTATGTAGTGTGTACTATCGTGTATATACTGCCGGTGTTTCTGCAGCTGCCGCTATATCAGTAATACCGGAAGCAGGCATGGCGTATATGTGGCCGACGCAGGATGCACAGACGCACTGACCGTGAAATATCCTGCCGGATTCCCTGATATCTCTGCCGCACAGTACGCACGTATTTTTGATGTATAAAGCGTCAATAGTAGTTTTTCTGGATCTTTTTGAATTATTCTGCATAACCCATCCTCATTTCTGAACTGAATAAATCATAATGAACATTTTGAAATATAAATAAATCATACTACAGTCAGGGAAATTTGGCAACAAAAATGTGATAATTTAGTAATATTTTATTAAAATTTACAGTTGTTTTACAGTGTAAAGTATTACTCTCATGCTTTGGATGGATTACACATCAATAAAAAACAGATATAATTTTTTACAGAGTAAAATATCCCGGAAATGACTTATGATAAGGAGGCATTACACAATGAAGAAACGTATCGCAAGTCTTTTACTTGTACTGACAATGCGGAAAAAATATAGAAGCAGGTCAGGCAAAAGCATATGGATATATGAGAACAGAAGATTTCTTCAATGAAATAAAAACCGGCGGCGGTGACTACATATATCTGCCTGGGCTTACACCTGTGATACCTGCAGAGGTGTCTGCCGATTATACAAAGGTAGACGAGGCCATAGAAAAGGCAAATGCGCTCAATAAGGACAGCTACAGAGATTTTTCAGGTGTAGAGGCTGCGATAGCAGCAGTTGATCGCACTAAAAACATTACAGAGCAGGCTGAGGTAGATGCGATGGCGCAGGCGATAGAGGATGCTATCAATGCTCTTGAACGCAGACGTTCATCGTCCGGAGGCGGCAGCTCAAATACGACATATCCTGTAAACATACCTGAAAATACAGATAATGGGAATATTACTGTCAGCCCGAAGAACGCTTCTGCAGGCAGTACTGTTACGATAACTGTGACACCTGACAGCGGCTATACTATTGAAAATGTGACTGCTGATTCTTATTATTACGAGGCTGTAAAATGGGCAGCAGATAACGGCATTACAGGCGGTATCGGAAACAACATGTTCGGACCTGATAATTCGTGCACGCGCGCACAGATAGTTACTTTTATGTGGCGTGCAGCAGGCTCTCCTGAACCGGGGGATATAAACAGCTTCTCGGATGTACCGGCAGATGCTTACTACGCAAAGGCTGTATCGTGGGCCGTTGAGCATAACATCGCTTCAGGCACAGGAAACGGCATGTTCAGCCCTGATGCTGTGTGTACACGTGCTCATGCGGTGACATTCCTGTACCGCGCGCTTGGCAGTGCTGCAGGCAGCAGCTATACTTCAGCGATGTGAGCGCCGACAGCTATTATGCTGATGCGGTAGCATGGGCTGTCGAGAACGGTATAACAAACGGCGTTGGAAACGGACTTTTTGCCCCGGATAATGATTGCACGCGTGCTCAGATAGTCAGCTTCCTGTACCGCGCTTACAAACGATAACAGCGCTATATGTGGCAACATTTGAGTCCGGATATTTAAAGAAGATAATATGATAATATAGATAACCAGAAAAGGCTTCGCATAGAGTACAGCGAAGCCTTTTTTGCAAAAATGATTTAAAGTATGATATTATAAAAGAAAAAACATATGGGGAGTACACACTAATGGTAAAAAATGTAATCAGGAAATTAGCGAGCGCGGCGCTTTGCGCTGCGGTAATTCTGACAGGAGCGGTCGGCGCTCCTGTGTTTGCTGCACCGACGGTGAGCAGCACTCAGTCGGCATGGGACGGAAAAAGTATAGATGTCTCATGGTACAGCAAGTCTGCAAAGGAGATGCATATATCGACTCCGGAGCAGCTCGCAGGACTCGCTGCTATCGTAAACGGCATCTACAATGCTGACATAACCAGCATAAAAGGCGATAAGTCTGTCATAGTCGACAATAAAAGCGAAACGAGCAGCAATGGTCCTCAGGGCAATAATCAGGCTACCAGCCAGTATCATTACGGCGCTGATGATTTTAACGGAAAGACAGTCTACCTGGACGCAGACCTCGACATGGGCGGTGTATACAACGCTTCTACCGGCAAATGGTCAGGTCCGAATTATATGCCTGTAGGCGGACAGTACCTCATGAAAGAGAACGACTCGTCTACTAAGCTAAGTGCGTCATTCTGCGGTACTTTCGATGGTCAGGGTCATACTGTAGCAAATATCTACTGCAGCAGACGATGCTCAAACGGAAATTTCGGTGACGGGCAGTCTGTAGGCCTGATAGGTCGTCTCGGCGTACATGACAGCGATGATGCATCACTGCGTCCTCTGGATCCAACAGTAAGGAACGTTACTGTGACAGGGTATGTCTACGCTAACCGCAGCGTAGGCGGTGTAGTCGGAAAGATCGGCAAGACAGATATGACGTCAGCCGGAGCTACAGGCGGCATAATAGAAAACTGTGCAAACTTTGCGACTGTAGAGAACACAGATGCAAAGGGCGTAGGCGGCATAGTCGGTTCATCATGGAACGGCGGCATCATCCGTAACTGCTACAATGCAGGCAATATAAGCACGACGTACGCCTGCCCGACAGGCGGTATAGCCGGCAGCAATGAAATAGCAATAGAAAACTGCTACAATATAGGAGCGATAAATGCAAAGAATGCGTCATATGCGTTAGCTATAGGCACTAACAACGGAGGCGCGCCTTACGGTACAGTAGTTAAGAACTGCTGGTATCTTGACGGCTCTGCGCTTGGCGGCGGCTACTACAGCAGCGGCAAGTCGAACGACGATGGCGCAATGAGCGCTTCAGACATGAAGAGCGCTGCATTTTTAACAAAGCTCGGCAGCGCATTCACTGCAGATACATACGGTATAAATAATGGATTCCCGATCCTGAAGACTCAGGCTGACAATGCAGCAAAAAATAATGCAAATACAGGGAATAACAACGGTAATACGCCTGCTCCCGCAGGCAAGTGGAGTGACGTAGCTGCAGGCTCATGGTACGAATCATATGTGGATTACGTTACTGAAAATAAGCTCTTCGACAGCTACGGCAAGGCATCAGGCGGCGCTGACAATAATGTTTTTGGACCTTCTCAGCCAATGACTCGTCAGATGCTCGTAACAGCGTTATATCGCATGGCAGGCAGTCCGCAGGTAAGCGGAGCAAGTGCGTTTAAAGATGTTTCGGCGTCAGCTTCATATGCAGACGCTGTGCTGTGGGCAAATCAGAACGGCATCGTAAATGGTGTGAGCGCAGATGCATTTGCTCCGAACGGCAAAATAACGCGCCAGCAGATAGCGACTATGTTCATGCGCTATGCATCATATGCTAAAGCAGACACAAGCGTAACAGCAGATCTGACTGCATTTAAGGATGCAGGTGCAGTAGCTGGATATGCAGAAGCCGGCATGAAATGGTGTGTAGGTGCGAAGCTTATAACAGGTACGAGTGCGGACGCATTAAGCCCGAACGGCACGGCAACTCGCGCACAGGTAGCGGCTATGATCCAGAGATTTGCAGGATATGTAAAGTAAAAACAGTACAGTTGACATATTCGGTACTTTAAGCTGATTCAAGCTGTGTATTATCGTGTTATCATGCATTATGAGGACACGGAAGATGCGGCTGATGAAGAAAAATAAGAGATAAAAAAGCTGCCGCGGCTGAAAAGATCAGCTGCGGTAGCTTTTTATGCTGGTACACCCGACGCGATTCGAACGCGCGGCCTTTAGAATCGGAATCTAACACTCTATCCAGCTGAGCTACGGGTGCATGTATGGCGGGCGCCGCGGCGCCCGCATTTTTTACGGTACAGTAACATTATATGCTATTTTCAGACTTTTATGTTGTATATTTTTAAATTCATTAGATATTAGTAAATCTGTAAGCTTTTGAAACTCACCAAAATTTCTTAAAGATCACTTAAAAGTCCTTTAAAAGTCCAATGTAACGAAGTGGCCGAGGCGAAGTATCTCGTCGCGGTTTCCGGCGCGCTTTACAGTCCAAAGGCATTTTTCAACATCGTCTACGATAAAGCCTGTGGTCTGGACTTTTGCTGTGCTGCCTGCTTCGCGCGGCAGCGCTGCGAGTGCGGGAGCGAGCGGGATGTCGGGACCCCAGAAGAATATCTCCTTATTAAGTTCCGATGCTTCTCTTACTGCAGTGCCTGCAAGCTTGTCAGCTACAGCTTCTCCGCTGATCACGATTCCGTCTGCCTGAGGGATGAGTTCTTCCAATGCCGGAAAGTAGTAGTCGCGGTACGTAGTTTTAAGTCTGACTATGTCTATAAGTCCTGGCGCGTTTGCGAGCTCGTCACGGTCGTAGTGCGGTTCGATCATAACGGTCCGTCTGCCTTTTGTATGCTGCTCGCAGAACTGCATGAATACGCCGCGGCTGCGGCGTCCGCCCGGATACTCGACCGCACCGGCGGTCACATTAGATGCGCGGTTAAAAAACGCGTTTATGGCAGCAAGTCCGAGAGCTGCTTCGTGCGGGTTCCATGACTTTACTGCCGCTGCTGCTTCTGAAAGCGGCATGCCGGGTTTTATGTCAATGCCGAATTCAAAGCGTCTCCACTGCTCGGTACGCACGGGAGCGAGCCCGGCAGTGCCGTCATCGGCTATTACTATGCACCATTCGGCGCCGACAACGAGATCTTTTATAGCTGCGCTGTCTTTATCTATCGAGGATATGAGTCTGTCGTAAAAAGTCCACATATTTTTGCCTCCGTAATGGTCAGAAATTAACGGTCGACCGGTCGACCATCCTAAACTGCGGCTCGAGCCGCGTAAAGCTTGCGCGGTGACGCGCGGTCGACGATCGGCATTAATGCCAATCAAATTTAATTTTAACTGAAATTAGAAAATATTGCAAATGATATTTGAATAGCGTTATTGTTTTCGTCGGTAATAATTTCCTGAAGTTTTTTCGAGCTGTGATCATTGATATTATGATGGATAGAGTATAAAATGATTAGAAGCCTGTCAGGAAAGGGAGGTATGCGATATGCAGACAAGAGTTGCTGTCATGGCGATAATCGTTGACGATCCGGAGGCTGTGACTGAGCTGAATCAACAGCTTCACGAGTTCAGCGAATATGTGATCGGGCGGATGGGGATACCGTACAGGAGCCGCGGTATAAATATCATATCCGTTGCGCTCGACGCGCCGCAGGACAGGATAGCGGCGCTTGCCGGAAGGCTCGGCAATATAAAAGGTCTGAGCGTAAAGACGGCGTATTCAAACGTTGTAAGCAATGCGGAATTGGAAATCTGATATCGGCGGTCGCAGACCGGTGTGGGCGCGCGGCAGGATGAGGTTCTTATTACTTGCAGATTAAAGATGAAAGGAGATATTTTCGGAAAAACAAAAATACAAAATGAAAAACAGACTTGAAGGATTGATAGACAGACTTGCGGAGACGCACAGCTTAACTGTCGATGAATACGAGGAGCTTGTCGTCGGTCAGACCGACGCGCTGGCGGAGTACGCTGCAGCTCCTGCGCTTGAGGCAAGGCGCAGGTATTACGGCAACGATGTTTACATCAGAGGGCTGGTCGAGGTATGCAATGTCTGCAGGAACGACTGCTATTACTGCGGTATAAGGCGTTCAAACGCATCGTGCGACCGCTACGTGCTCAACAGAGAGCAGATACTCGCGAGCTGCGCCGAGGGCTACGGCATAGGCTTCAGAACGTTCGTAATGCAGGGCGGCGAGGGTGCGATACCTGTAGATGAGATATGCGGCACGATAGCAGAGATACGGGAGAGATATCCTGACTGTGCGGTGACGCTCTCGCTCGGGGAGTATTCGCGCGAGGATTATCAGAAAATGTTTGACGCTGGCGCTGACCGTTATCTCCTGAGGCATGAGACGGCGGACAGCGAGCATTACGCGAAGCTGCATCCGGCGGAGCTGTCGCTTGATAACAGGATGCGCTGCCTGAGAGACTTGAAAGAGATAGGGTTTCAGGTGGGCTGCGGCTTCATGGTAGGCTCGCCTTATCAGACGGCGAGGAATATTGCGAAGGACTTGAAATTCATAGAGGAATTTCAGCCGGACATGTGCGGCATAGGGCCGTTCATACCGCAGCATGATACACCGTTTCGGGATATGCCGGCGGGGACTGCGGAGCAGACGATATATCTGCTGTCGCTCATAAGGCTCATAAAGCCGAATATCCTGCTGCCTGCGACTACTGCGCTTGGGACGATAAGTCCGAACGGGCGGGAAAGAGGCATGCTCGCCGGGGCAAACGTAGTCATGCCGAATCTGTCTCCGTACGAGAACAGGGCAAAATACACGCTTTACGACAACAAGCTGTCGAGCGGAAGAGAGTCCGCGCAGAACCTCGAACAGCTGCGAGAGTCGATGCGCGCCGTGGGTTGCGATATAGTGGTGTCGCGCGGCGATGTCAACAAATAATAACATTAGTAGATAATAAGTAATATAATTTAATAATTTAACAATTTAATAATTTTATTTATCTGAGGGAAAGAGCATTCTGACCCATAAGAAAGGAAGAAAAACATGGCAATTTACGATCCTGGATCTCTTCATGCAGAAGAGTTCATCAACGATGAGGAAATACGCGAAACATTAGCTTACGCCGAGGCTAACAAGAACAACGTCGAGCTTATCGACAGCCTTCTTGAAAAGGCGCGCCCAAGGAAAACGGCGCACGGCGTTACATGCGCGGGACTCACGCACAGAGAGGCTTCAGTGCTCCTGGCGTGCGAGATACCAGAGAAGACAGAAGAAATGTACAAGCTTGCAAACGAGATAAAGCTGGCATTTTACGGCAACAGAATAGTTATGTTCGCGCCTCTGTATCTTTCCAATTACTGCGTAAACGGCTGCGTTTACTGTCCGTATCACATGAAAAACAAGCACATAGCGAGAAAGAAGCTGACTCAGGACGAGATACGTCAGGAGGTCATAGCGCTTCAGGATATGGGACATAAGCGTCTTGCCATAGAAGCCGGTGAAGACCCGGTAAACAATCCTATTGAATACATTCTGGAATGTATCGACACGATATATTCAGTTCATCATAAAAACGGTGACATCCGCCGCGTAAATGTAAATATAGCTGCTACCACTGTTGAGAATTACAGGAAGCTCAAGGAAGCAGGCATAGGTACTTACATTCTTTTCCAGGAGACATATAATAAAAAGAGCTATGAAGAGCTTCATCCTACAGGTCCTAAGCATGATTACGATTATCATACTGAGGCTATGGACAGAGCGATGCAGGGCGGTATAGACGATGTCGGCCTCGGCGTGCTCTTCGGGCTTGAAGGCTACAAGTACGAGTTCGCGGGGCTGCTCATGCATGCGGAGCACCTTGAGGCTGCTCAGGGCGTCGGCCCGCATACTATAAGCGTGCCGAGAGTAAAGCGCGCAGACGATATCGACCCTGATGTATTTGACAACGGCATTTCAGATGAAATGTTCGCAAAGATAATCGCATGCATCCGTATAGCAGTGCCTTACACAGGCATGATAATATCTACGCGTGAGAGCGAGGCTGTCCGCGGCAAGGTGCTCGATTACGGAATATCTCAGATAAGCGGCGCTTCAAGGACTTCCGTAGGCGGCTATACTGAGGAAGAGCGTCCGCATGATTCTGAGCAGTTCGATGTTTCGGACCAGAGAAGTCTTGATGATGTTGTACGCTGGCTTATGGAGAAGGATCACATTCCTTCATTCTGTACTGCGTGCTACCGCGAGGGCCGCACGGGCGATCGCTTCATGAGCCTGTGCAAGTCGGGTCAGATACTTAACTGCTGTCATCCGAACGCGCTCATGACTCTGACGGAGTATATGGTAGATTATGCGTCTGAGGAGACTAAGAAGATCGGTTTTGAGATGATAGACCGTGAGCTTGAGAAGATACCTAATAAAAAGGTATATGATATCGCGCGTCAGAATGTTGAAGATATAAAGGCTTCAAACAGGCGTGACTTCAGATTTTAATATTTGAGAAATGAATGATATGAGGGCGGGAGCCGGGCGTAAGCCGGGCTCCCGCCTTTTGTGCTTTTTGCTCAGGCGGTGACGCCTGCAGGGCTCGAAGTTCGGCATCATTAGTATTAAGTATTAATATATTGTCAGCATGATATTTAAACTATGGAATTATTTATTGCGTATAAATTTGACAAGAATATGTAACCGCGAGTATAATAAATTGTATTTATATGTCGTACAAGACGGTATTTTATTTGGCATATATTTACATATTAGAATAAAATTATCAGAAGGATCCTTAATAAAATGCAGCGGAAAAATATTATACCGGAGTCGTGGCATACGAAAAGCTTCATGCTCCGGTCAATGCTGTCTATGATAATTATAGTCGTACTTGTTTTTGTCAGCCTGAGTGTTGCGAGTCATATACAGCAGATAAATTCGACATTGGACAATTCTATATATTCTTCACTTGAAAGCTCGCTTAAGAACCTCAGCGACATGATGGAGCTTATGTTTGAAAAGGACGAAGCATCGCTTGATATCGTGGCTGACGGTATGTCCGGCGAGACGGACAAGGTGGGATTTCTGGCTAAGCTTTCTGATAATTCGGGCGTTTACCGGTATTTCTATTCGCCTGTCGGAAATGATACTGCTTACAGCCCTGACGGGACGGAATTCAGGGAATCTGAATATGAATTTGTGGAGCATGAGAACGGTGGCGTGAGATCGCGTGCTTTTATGAGCGAGACTCTTGACCAGTATGCGTATTTTGTGCGTGTCCCTGTGAATGAAGGCGGGGAGACTGTCGGGTACCTTTACGGCGAATATGTTTTTTCTGAATTTTCGTCGCTGCTCCCTATGAATGTTCTTAATTACAGCGATGTTTCTGTCATAGATTCGGAGACGTTCGAGTACGTTTATGAACCAAAGATAGATACACTGGGAATGCATGTTGATTTTCAGTCGCTTGGCTCGTATATAAGCGATGACGGCGAGGCTCAGATAATAATAAATGACGTTGAGGAACGTATGCATGAGCATAAATATTCCATGGACCTCATACGATTCAAAAACGGCGTTGACTACATAATGTACATGTGGCCTGTGGGCGACGGCGAATACTATCTGACGGGCTTTGCAGCTGCGGGCGCTATGCAGAAGGAACGCTCGAGCGTTCAGAGCACTGTAAAAATGATAGTTATCCTTATGGTATGCGTGGTCGCGTTGATAGTAGGCGTGCTCGGGATATCTATGATAAGCATAGGCAGGTCGGCTAAACAGAAGGCTGCTATACAGCAGAAATACAATGAAGAGCTGAGGTCGGCTCTCGCGATAGCGCAGGAGGCAAATCAATCTAAGAGCACGTTCCTGTCTAACATGTCGCATGATATACGGACGCCTATGAATGCAGTCGTAGGATTTACAGCGCTCCTTGAGAAGGAGGCTGACGACCCTGAAAAAGTCAGAGAATATACAAAGAAGATAAACGGAGCGGGAAATTACCTGCTTGGCATAATAAATGACATACTCGACATGAGCAAGATAGAGACAGGAAACACTACGCTTTCTGTAGCTGATTTCAGGCTCGGCGAGCTCGTGACATCTGTCGAATCAGTGATAAGGCCGCAGGTCGATGATAAAAAGCAGAAACTGATAATAAGGACATCGGGCATACAGCATGAAAATGTTTCAGGCGATGAGACGAGAGTACGCCAGATAATAGTTAATTTATTAAGCAATGCTGTAAAATACACACAGCCGGGCGGGCGCATATCGTTCACGCTCAGCGGGCTGCCGCAGAAATCGCCGAGGATACAGCGCATCCGTATAGTTGTAAAGGACAACGGCTACGGTATGACGCCGGAATTTGTAAAGACGATATTCGACCCGTTCACGCGCGCGGAAAACAGCACGACTAACAAGGTCCAGGGTACCGGTCTCGGAATGGCGATAACTAAAAACATAGTAGATCTGATGGGCGGGACTATAAAGGTCGAGAGCCGACCGGACGAAGGAAGCGTATTTACTGTCGACCTAGGACTGACGATAGCTGCGTCATCTGCAGATGAGGCTTTCTGGGCGGAGCGCGGCATAAAGCGCGTGCTCGTAGTATCTGAGGATGAACGTCTGTGCAGGAATGTAAAGGAAGCAATGGAGGACGCAAAAATAGCTACCGACGTTGCGATGAGCAGCCGCCGGGCGGCTGAAGCTGCAGAGGCAGCAGGTCAGGGCGTTGCCGATTACAGGATAGTACTCGTTGACTGGGAGATAAAGGCTGCAGATAAGGCTGAGGTGTTCAGAGCTGTGCGCGGATGCGTTTCTGAGGATGCAGTGATAATCGCGATGAGATATGAATCAGATGATATCGGCGAGGCTCACGATGCAGGTGCTGACGGCGTTATATCAAGGAACTTCTTCCTGTCGTCGCTTCAGGACAGGATAGCAGACATAGAATCGAGACGTAGCAGCTCAGCTGATGATATGACAGGGCTGCAGGGACTTAAAATACTCGCTGCCGAGGACAACGAGCTCAACGCAGAGATATTGAAGGAAATACTTGGAATGTTCGGCGCAGAATGTGAGATATATGATAACGGCGAGAAGGCGTCCGACAGGTTCATCGCGTCAGAAAAAGGCGAGTACGACCTAATACTCATGGATGTACAGATGTCTGTGATGAACGGCTACGAAGCGACGATGAGGATACGCTCGAGCAGTCATCCTGACGCGCAGACTATACCGGTGATAGCGATGACGGCGAATGCTTTTGCAGAGGATGTACAGAATTCGATAGACGCGGGCATGGACGCGCATGTGTCAAAGCCTGTGGATATAACTGTGCTGAGCCGTGAGATAAAAGAGCTTATGCGTGAGAAACACATACGCAGTGCTAATTGCCATTAGACGATGCATCGCACCGACACGCATTTGAAATACAGTTTTAGTTAGAGACAGTAATACGGAGATCTGAGAGTATGCGGAAAAGTTTCAGAAAAGACACTGCGGGCGTTCATATGGCTGCAGGAAACAGAGAGCCATTTTCTTCAGGAACGTCACGCGCGGGAGCGTGGCGTCATATGCGCTGCATTGCGGCCATATTGTCTGTAGTAATGGTCTTTTTGTGCGCTGCGTCATACGCAGCAGCGGCGGCTTCGTCTTCGTCTGCCGGTGACGGCAGCAGCTATGAAACTGTTCGTGTAGGGTATTATTATTCGCGCAGCTTTCAGGAGGGCATCGGCGACGATGCGATGAAGAGCGGGTTCGGTTATGAGTATATGCAGAAGGTCGCGTCGTACACCGGCTGGAAGTATAAATACGTATACGGTACGTGGGATGAACTGTATAACATGCTTTTAAACGGCAAGATCGATATGATGTCGGGCATTATGTACAGCGACGACCGAGCGCAGAAGCTGAATTTTCCGGACTATGAAATGATAAACGAGACGTTCTATATCTACAAGAACGATGACGACGATTCCATAGTATGCGGCGATATATCGTCGTACAGCGGTAAAAGGATAGGTGCGGTGAGCGGTCAGAGCTCGGCGGGTTACCTTGAGAAATGGATAAAGAAAAACGGAGCGGGCTCAGAGATAGTCTACTATGACAGCCTGGCGGAATGCGCGATGGATTTCAACAGAAAAAATATAGACGCTTTTGTCAGCGCCGACAATGCTGTTTCATCTTATGCGGGTATATCTCCTGTTGAAAAGATCGGCAAGGAGCCGTATTATCTTTGTCTCGCGAAGGACAGGAGCGACCTGCTCAGCGGGCTCAACACAGCGCTTTCGCTTATGCAGGATCAGGATGCGGTGTATCTGGGCGAGCTGCAGAACAAGTA
This sequence comes from Succinivibrio sp., assembly GCA_963632005.1. Lineage (GTDB taxonomy): Bacteria > Bacillota > Clostridia > Peptostreptococcales > Anaerovoracaceae > CAKQOE01. The sequence goes on along the minus strand of CAVGTL010000045.1, from coordinate 2,122 downwards.
CGCTGCCGAAAGCTCTGTGAGCGTTTTCCTGTCGAACCAGGAGCGCGAGTGGCTGCAGACGCATCCGACTGTGACTGTCGGCTATCTTGACAACTATCTGCCGTACAGCGACACTGCTGTGAACGGTGAAGTCAAGGGACTCGTTAAGACTCTCGTCCCTGATATTTTCGGAGCGCTGCCCGGCGGGTATGAGCCTGAGGTGGAGTATAAAAAATTTGAAACTCATGATGAGATGTTTGCGAGCCTCAAGAACGGCGAGGTCGATATGATATTCCCTGTCGGCGGTGATACCTGGTACGCCGAGCAGGAGGATTACCAGCAGAGCTCATCTGTCGTGAACTGTTCAATGGATATTGTATACAAAAATAAATTTACTGATATTACTACGAAGAAAATGGCAGTAAACAAGAAAAATCTACTCCAATGCTACTACACGGCGACAAATTTTCCTGATGCTGAGATAGTCGAGTTCGACACTGTAGAAGACTGCGTAAAGGCGGTAAAGGACGGAAAAGTAAACAGTACTGTAGTAAACGCGCTGCGCTCGTCTCAGCTCATAGACACGAGCTACAGGCTGAACGTATCGCCGCTGCCGGTATCTGACGAGCGCTGCTTCGGCGTGGCATTCGGAAACAGCAGCATGCTCATGGTGCTTAATCACGGGATAAGCATATTGGGTGACACGTACGGCATAGATCACGCGTATTCATATGTAGTGGATATGGTGTCGTACACGGCGGAGGATTTCGTGCGCGACAACATAACGATGTTCGGAATACTGATATTGATAGCGTTCCTGCTTTTTATGGCGTTTTCACTCAGGCGTTACATGAATCTGCAGCGCGAGGCTCAGAAGGAAGCAGAGCATAACGTGCGCCTTCAGGAAGCGCTCGAGAGGGCCCGCCGGGCGGGCGAGGCGAGGAATGTATTCCTGCGTCACATGTCTCACGACATTCGTACACCGCTCAACGGCATACTCGGCATCATAGATATAAACAGCCGTTGCACAGACCCTGAACAGATAGCGGAAAATCGTGCAAAGGCGAAGCAGTCGGCAGACCATCTGCTCGAGCTGGTCGACAACGTGCTCGAAATGACGCGCATAGAGAGCGGACAGGCGCTGACCGAGTGCAGGAGCGTTGATATTCAGAGCGTTATAGATGAAGTTCTGGACATTATGGGGACGCATGCTTCGGAGGCCGGCGTTGAGCTTTATCATGATACCCGCAGCAGCGAGTATGCGCCGGTGCAGGTATATACAGACCCGTTAAATCTCAAGTCAATATTTATAAATGTAATAGAAAACGCCGTCAAGTATAACTGCAGAGGCGGCAGCATAACGTGGTCAGACAGGATAGTACACGACGGCGGGAAAAACGTGACATACAAGTGCATCATATCGGACACCGGCATAGGCATGGATCCGGAATATATAAAGCACATATTTGAGCCTTTCACGCAGGAGCATTCAACGGCGAGGACGAATTATGAGGGAATCGGTCTGGGAATGTCGATAGTGAAGTCGCTCGTGGACCGCATGGGCGGTAATATTTCAATAGAAAGCAAGCCTGGCGAAGGAAGCACCGTAAAGATAGAGCTGCCGTTCGTCGTTCCGCGCGGCGCGGCGGGAAATGCAGACGAGCCGGATGGCGATAATACGGATTATAATGCGGCAATAATGAATGAAATAATGAATGAAAACGAGGGCGGCGCCCGCGCCGTAGCAGGGGTGGAGGCCACTTGCGCATCAGACGATGAAAAGCCGCTCGCAGGTCTGAATATCCTGATAGCCGAGGACAACGAGCTGAACATGGAAATAGCAAGGTTCATGCTCGAAGAAGCAGGCGCAAATGTAAAAGGCGCGAGCGACGGCGCAGAGGCGGTAAAGCTGTACAAAGACTCACCTGAGGGCGAGTTTGACATCATCCTCATGGATATAATGATGCCAAACATGGACGGCTGCGAGGCAACGCGCACCATACGCCGCTCAGGCCGCAGCGATGCCGCGACCATACCTGTCATAGCCGTGACAGCCCATGCATTTGAAGAGGACAGGAACACAAGCCTCGCCGCAGGCATGAACGAGCATCTGACGAAACCGCTCGATGCGCGGAAGTTAGTT
>CAVGTL010000044.1:0-17612 GCA_963632005.1 Succinivibrio sp. | reverse complement strand
GGGAACACGGTCGCAAAGGGTTATTTCCACATGCCCGAAAAAACGTCTGAAGCATTCTTCGAAACGGAGATCGACGGGCAGCGCATGCGCGCCTACAGAACGGGTGACCTCGGCTACATCGACGCCGAAGGCATGCTCCGCTATTGCGGCCGCATAGACAACCAGATAAAGCTTCACGGCTACCGCATAGAAATAGAAGACATCGAAAACAATCCGACTGCTATAGAGGGCATAGACAAAGCCGCCGTGATCCCAGTAGAAAAGGACGGCAAATTAAAAAGCCTTACAGCGTACGTGACATCCGCATCACAGCCGGTATTATATATGAATGCATCACAAAATACAGTCTGCGCGTCAGATGCGCCCGCTGCCGAAAACATTAATAATAAAAGCATTACAAGTAAAAGTATTAAGGACAGTCTGCGCCTGATGCTACCTGACTACATGATCCCGAAAAAGATAATCTTCGTAAACGAGATCCCGCTCACGTCAAACAGCAAGGTAGACAGGAAAGCCCTTAAAAACGCCCTGCTCCATGATGATGCGAGCACAATTGCAAATGTGACCGCAAACAAAGCGCAGACCTCAGACAAGGCCGTGAACGGTGACATAAAGTGACGCTCTACTCCGGTTATATATTTTTTACGTGCCTCACAGCAGCGTGCATACCTGCGATAGCGCTTGGCATCGCCGAAAGACCGCTCAGAAATTACACATTCGCAGCGTCGCTCTTCTTTGTGACCGCGGCGCTCGCGCAGCATCCGTCGCAGCTCGCGTACTTCGCAGCATATTTCATATGGCAGCTTCTTACAGTAATGTCATACATGCGTATTTACAAAAATCGCGGTCGCGACTCGCGCATATACCATGCAACGCTGATAATATCGCTGCTGCCGCTCGCGCTTCAGAAGCTCTCAGCGCTCGCCGACATGTCTGTATTCGGATTTCTCGGTATATCGTACCTGTCGTTTAAGACGCTGCAGATGATAATAGAAATATACGACGGCCTTATAGACGACGTCAAACCGTTTGATTTCGCCCGTTTTATGATATTCTTCCCTGTCTTCTCGTCAGGCCCGATAGACAGGAGCAGGCGCTTCAACGATGACTCGCACCGCATCATACCGCGCGGCGAATACCTCGACCTGCTTGGAATGGGAATATTCCGAATACTGCTCGGCCTCGTGTACAAGCTAGTGATATCATCGTATCTTTTCGCGCTCCTCAGCCTCATATCAGGCATGCACGAATGGTATTTCTACATCGCATACGCCTACGTATACGGACTCTACATGTTCTTTGATTTTGCAGGCTACAGCATGATGGCGGTCGGAACGTCGTACATATTCGGCATAAGAACGCCCGACAACTTCAAGGCGCCGTTCGCCGCAGTCGATATTTCCGACTTCTGGAACAGATGGCATATAACGCTGTCGCACTGGTTCAGAGGCTACCTGTTCTCGCGCGTAGTGATGGCGTTCACAAAAAAGAAGCTGCTTGATACGCGCCTGCAGCGCGCATGTACCGCGTTCATCATAAACATGACCGTCATGGGAGCATGGCACGGCCTGACGCCGTATTACCTGCTCTACGGCCTTTACCACGGACTGCTGCTCGCCGCAAGCGAGGTTTACCATAAAAAGTCGCAGTTCTATAAAAAACACAAAAAGTCAAAGCTGTATCGCGCCGCGTCATGGTTTATCACCATGCAGGCAGTAATGTTCGGATTCCTGATATTCTCAGGATATCTCTTCACGCAGCATTGATACAAAATGAACGAATCAATCCAACAACAAGCCGCTGCGCCCGGCGCAGAAGTGTTTAAAAACTTATTAATACAAGATTCAAAAGGGGAATAAACAAAATGAAAAAGAAATTACTTGAAATACTCGCAGAAGTATGTGACGAAGACTCTCTCGCTGACACTGACGACATGGATATAGACCTCGTGGCTGAGGACCTCATAGACTCCATGGGCTTCGTAGAGCTTCTCGTGGCAATAGAAGAAAACTTCGGCATAGTCATAGCGCCGTCCGAATACACAAAGGACGAGTTCAACACGCCTCAGAAAATACTCGATATACTCGAAGGACTCGCCGGTAACAGATAATGCGCAGAGTTATCTCCTTTGTCATCGCTCTCGCGATGTTCGCCGTGACCGCCGGAGGGATACATGTCTATAACCACAAGCACACTGTCACAGACCCGAAAGCCTTCGGCGTGTGGACCGACCGGGACAAGCTGAGCGCGCCTGACATAATACGCGATAATATAACAGACAAAACGCTGATGATAATGGGCTCGTCCGAGCTTACGCACAAATCTGACACTCTCGCCCACCCTGTCAACTTTTTTGACGAGACAGACTGCGACCCGCTGCTGATCGGTGCAGGCTACACGCAGAGCCTCTTTCACGCCATAAACGTCGCAGCCGTCGGCGACAGTCTGAAGGACCGCCGTGTGATACTAATAGTATCGCCGTCATGGTTCAAAAAATCAGGCGTTCTCGACGTAGCCTACGCGTCGCGCTTCTCGGAAAGCGAGTTCACAGAAATGCTAAAAAATAAAAACATTTCAGACGAAACAAAAGCGTACATGACAGAAAGAACGAATAAAATGCTGAAGTCCGCCGACCCGGCCGGCTACAAGCGAGTGCTCAGCACAGAAAAAGCTCTCCGTGCAGATACAGCTAACGCCGGAAATACCGACAGCAGCGGCGCTTCAAGACCGGCTTCAGAATCAGCAACACTTTCCGACCGTATAAGCTTCCTAGTATACAACGCATTCAGCAAGGAGCGCGCATCATACAAGATGTCGTTCGCAGCGCTCTTCAACAGAAAGCTGTCAACGCCGCCCGCCCACCCAGGCCAAACCATATTCAACGCCGACGGCGCCATAGACTGGACAGCATTACACAACGACATCATAAAACGCAGCGCCGCCGCCCATGACAACCAATTCTACATGGATCCGACCGGCTACAGCAAGATATCGCGTATAATGTCACATAAAAAAGACAAAAACAAAGACCCGTCCGTAAACTGCTATACAAAATCGCCCGAATACGGAGATTTCAAATGCTTCCTGCAGGTCTGCAACGAGCTTAATATAGAAGCAAACGTATTCCTGCTGCCGCTCAACGGCTACTGGTACGACTACATGGGCTTCGGCCCGCAGACGCGCAGCGTCTTCCGTCAGAACATCGCCGACATAACGGCTCAATACGGAGCGAGATTTACAGATTTCAGCTCATACGACTTTACAAAATATTTCTTCGAGGACGGCGTTCATCTCGACGAGGAAGGATGGCTCACTTTAGATGAAAAGATTTACGAGTATTTTAACGAAAATAAAAACAAATAAGATCGCTTATACGGTCTGCCGGACGCTGGCGTTCTACGCGCTGATGATGATAATTTATCATTATCTTATGACAGCAAACCTGTCCACAGCGCCTGTGTTCATCTACTCACAGTTTTAGTTTTAGCGCCTATAGCTTTAAACTTAAACTAAAGAAAGGGACTTGTGACCGATTTGAGCACAAGTCCCGCTAAATGCCTTCAGATACTTTCATTGACTCAATAATAATAGAATTGAGCAGCAAAAACAATACAGGTGTATTGACTACAGCTTGCTTCTATTTACCAAAAACGAAAAATATTTATTTTCGGAAACTGAGCAGCCAATCAGCTATATCAACGATTCGGATACCTTCGTATTGATATTCATCGTGTCGAGTACGGGCAATTACCATTTTGGGATAAGCATCCCTAATTTGTAACAGAGGGGATACCTCTCGCTCAAATGTCTTTTCGTCGCTTATGTTATCGGATACCTGAATATAGATTTTCTCGTTGCGCTTGATTGCAACAAAATCAATTTCCTTTTTATAAAGGACTCCAACATAGACCTCGTATCCCCGGCGCAACAGTTCAATGGCAACGATGTTTTCCAAAATTCTGCCATAGTCCATATTCTTTGTGCCAAGCTTTGCATAGCGGAAAGTATGGTCGCTCAAATAATACTTATCGTTGCTAGACAGATACTTCTTTCCTTTAATGTCATACCTGCGAATTTTATAGAAAGCAAAGGCATTGCACAGGTACTGCATATAAGAACTGATGGTCACATGATTGACCTTTTCCTGCAAACCGCTAAGTGCATTTTTAATGCTTCTTGCAGATGTCAGATTTGAGATATTATCCATGAGAAAATCCACTAGTCTGTCCATCAGCTGCATATTGCGAATTTTGTATTTCTTACGGATGTCCCTAACAATTAAAGTATTGAAAACATCGGCAATATAGTCATATCTGGCTTCCTGATCTTTATATAAGTAAGAACCAGCCATGCCGCCTTCCATCATGTATTTGTCAATAGCAACATATTTGTCGTTGTATCCAAAATACTGCATATATTCGCTGAACGAAAAAGGAAATACTTTTATTTCAAATGTTCTTCCAGTAAACAACGTAGCAAGATCAGAACTCAGCAGAAATGCATTGGAGCCAGTGATGTAAATGTCGAACTTCTCCATGGCGTGTAAACCGTTAATTGCTTTCTCAAAATCGATACACATCTGTACCTCGTCAATAAGGACGAAATTCTGCTTACCCTTGATATATTGAGCTTTTACATAATCGTACAGAGGTCTGTATTCAAGCAAATGGTCATATTCCGGCAGATTGAAATTGATATGGACAATATTATAGTCCGAAACCTCTGCTTCTATATAATCTTTGAACGCTTCAAGCAACTTAGATTTGCCGCTACGACGCACACCGGTGATTACTTTTATATCTGGTGTCCCAATCACGTTAATCAATTTATCTAAATACTGTTTACGATCAATCAGTTTCATCTTATTTCACCTCGCAACTATATTATGCCCATTAAGATTACCAAAATCAATATATTTTCAAAAACGGTAAATAGAATTAGTAATTCGAAATGTGCTGTGAAGAATATACGTAAGTTCCTGCATTATTTTTTTCTCCAATCAAATTATGAAAGTCATTAAAGACAGAAAAAATCATCATACAAAAAGGCGATACATAGTTGTGAAAATCCAGTATCGCCAATTTTTCTTTATTAACCAGATATTTGTTTCGTTAGACGTTTCTTCCTTTTGCGACAAATTTATTGATAACTTCAAACATTTCCTTTTCATTTATAGGCTTCGATATGTGAGCGTTCATGCCGGACATAATGCTTAGCGTCACATCGTCGTCAAACGCGTTCGCAGACACAGCTATTATCGGTATCTCCGCCGCGTCAGGCCGTTCAAGCGCTCTTATCGCCGCTGCAGCCTCGTTTCCGTCCATCACAGGCATCATGACGTCCATAAGTATCATATCGTAATACCCGATAGCAGACTTGGCAAACATATCGACCGCTTCCCTGCCGTTCCATGCCCTGTAGACCGAAGCGCCGCGCTCCTGAAGCATAAACTCCGTTATCTCCATGTTGAGCTCGTTGTCCTCGACAAGCAGGACGTTCATCCCGCTCAGCATCGCGCTTTCGTCGGCTGCGGCAGCTACCTCCTTATTATCACGGCGGAAATTCGTGTCTATCTTAAACGGTATCGTTATCATGAACGCGCTTCCCTCGCCCTTTTCGCTCTCAAACTCGATAGTTCCGTCCATCTCGTCAAGAAGCCTTTTCACTATCGAAAGCCCGAGACCCGTTCCGGTGTAATGAGTACGCGCGTCGTCAGCTTCCTGCGTGAACGGCTCGAAAATATGCTTCTGAAACTCCTCGCCTATGCCTATGCCGTCATCCTCGCATATAAACTGGTACTCGGCCATATCGCCGTTAAGACCGGCAAGTCGCACATTCAGGCGTATATAGCCGCCCCTGTGTCCGTATTTTATAGCGTTGCTCGCAACATTCATAAGTATCTGGCACAGGTAAAGCGGGCTTCCCAGCAGATGGACAGTATCTGAGCTGCCGTAATCCTCATGAATGCTGTAATCTATCCCGCACTCGGCCGCCTGCGGCCTTATAACAGCGTCTACCTCGCTTATGACATGCCTCATGTCGAACGGCTTCGTTTCTATGATAACGCCGCCGCTCTCAAGCTTGCTCATGTTAAGTATATTGTTCATGATATCCAGCAGATGAGTAAGCGATATCATTACTTTTTCCTTGCACATTACAAGCATTTCGTAATCATTGCGGAAGCGTTCTGCCATATTTATGTAACCCTGTATACCGTTTACAGGCGTCCGTATATCATGGCTTATGCGGCGCAGGAACTCAGTCTTAGCCTGATTCGCTTTGTTCGCCGCTTTTGCCTCCGCTACGATCTGCTGCTGATAATATTCCTCTCGGCGCTTTTCTTCGTTTATGTCCTGCAGCATCGCAAGTATATGCGACGGTCTGCCGTAAGCGTCGTGATCAGTGACAGTTACAGTGACGCGGCACCAGTTGACGCTGTCACCGCGCACCGCCTGATAATCAGTATAAAAGCTGTGGCGCACCGCCGTGAGCTTGTCTATGCTCAGATTCTTTTTTATAGACTCAAGGCTCATACGCCTGTCAACGTCATTCCTGTACTCCTCTACGATCATGTTCTGCACAAACGTATCCTTGAGCTGCGTGTATACGCCGCGCTCCGGTATATGCTGACTGAGCCACGGCGCCATAAAAACAGTCTCGTAGCTGTTTTCGGCGACATTTACAAAAAACATCGTAAAATACACATCTCTCAGCGACTGAAGCATATTTACAGTGTGCTGCAGATTCTCGTTGCTCGTTTCAAGCTCGCGCTGCTTTTCCTTCATCATCCTGCTTCTCGATGCAAAAAACAATATCCAGAGAATCGTATACAACGCCACGAATGCGATCAATACGGCGAGCCCCTTACCTGACAGCGAGATGTGCGTGTCACCGCGCGAGCCGCAGCCGTACAGTAAAAAGGCCGTCAGGAGCGTTACGATCATTACTATATATTTTTTTCTTCCCATATATTATTACACTACTTTCTGCAGAAGCGGTTTATCTCTCCTACTACCTTTTCTATCTGCAACGGCTTCGCCAGATGAGCGTTCATGCCTGCCGCCAGGCACTTTTTAGCGTCCTCCTCAAAAGCGTTCGCCGTCATCGCTATTATAGGGATATCCGCCGCGTCCGGACGTTCGAGCGCTCTTATAGCCTTTGTTGCAGTCAGACCGTCCATAACGGGCATCATGATATCCATAAGTATAGCGTCGATGTCGCCCGGCTGGCTGTCGCTGAACATCTCTACAGCCTGCTTTCCGTCTGACACCGGTATTACCGACGCGCCCTCGTCTTCAAGGAGCATCTGGGCTATCTCCGCGTTAAGCTCGTTATCCTCAACTAACATCAGCTTCAGGCCCTTGAGATCGGCTCTTTCAGGCGCATTTCCATCTGTGCCGGCGCTTTCTTCCGCAGGCGGCTCCGCCGCTATCTCAAACGGTATCGTTACTATGAACGTAGTCCCTGCGCCCTCCTGGCTCGTAATATCTATGCTGCCGTTCATTTTTTCTATGAGGCCGTTTACGATCGTCATTCCCAGACCTGTTCCCATATAAACGCTTCTTGCGTCAGAGCGCTCCTGAGAGAACGGTTCGAATATATGCCTAAGGAATTCCTCGCTCATGCCTATGCCTGTATCGGCTATTGTCCAGCGGTATGTTACTGTATCCTCATCTGCGCTCAAACACTCTACCGAGGTCATTACCTTACCGCCTACTTTATTGTACTTTATGCAGTTTCCGTAAATATTAAGGAATATCTGGCGCAGATGGAGCGGGCTTCCGTAAATGTATCTGACAGGAAGCTCCTGCTTTTTTACGTCGAGCGTTATGCCTGCCTCAGCAGTACGCGCGCTTATTATCGTCCCGACCTCCATAGACAGCTTCGCAAGGTCTACAGACTCGTGCGTGAGCTCTATCTTGCCGTCCTCGAGCTTGCTCATCTGAAGTACGTCGTTTATGAGCGACAGCAGATGGTCGGCTGATATGAGCATTTTTTTGTGATTTTCTCTTACAAGCTCAGTATCTTCGAAATGCGCCTCGTCTATCTTCAGCAGTCCTATTATGCCGTTGAGCGGCGTTCTTATATCGTGGCTCATTCTTGAAAGGAAATTGCTCTTGGCAGCATTTGCCTTTTCTGCCTGTATCGCTGTTTCTCGAAGCTGGATATTTTTGGACTCCAGATCTTCTGTATACTGTCTGCGTATCTTTTCCTGCTTTCTGCTGTACGCCTGTTCAGTGCGCCACCAAACTGTATGAAGCAGGCCTATTAGCAGGCAGAAAACGAACAGCGAGTAGAGTATATTGCGCGGCGTAGTCGAAAATACGTTGCGCTCTGTCATATATGCATATATGTAATAATTCTGACTCTTGTCCATCAGCCCGAAATCAGACGTCATAGACATACTGCTGCTGCGCTTGTGTACCAGCTTCTTTCCGCTGCCCTGGTCCATTATGTGAGCGAGTATAGGTATATCGTCTGTATTTTTATCTATAAGAGAAGCATCATTTGAAGCTATTATGCGGTTTCCGCTGCTTATAACGATCGTGCCGTCATGCTCAGGCAGATAGCCGTCAACAAGCGAGCGTATAGAATTGTTGAATGTCCTTGCGTACTCCGAAGAGGTGTAATAATATCCGATGATAACGCCCTTTTCGTCGGAACGTCCGACGGCAGCAAGGTCTATATGTGATTCGTTCTCAAATGCTATGCGTACTGCGTAAGTTTTTTCGCTGAAATCCACAACATCCATAAGCGCTTCTTTGTCTACACGCGATATCAGTCCTTCAGACGAAAAGCCTGCGTGATTATACGCGGCTATGGTATGCCCGTTTTCATCAAGAAGTATCAGTCCTGCCAGATAGCTATCTCTTGCAAAATTTTCCAAAGTTTCCTTGTCGGGCTCTCCGTTCTCCGCTGCGTAAATTCCGTATGTAAGTCTCCATCTTATCTGTTCGACGCTTTCTGTGACTCTGAGAAGGCTCTTTGACTCTGAAGCGAGGTCGCGCATCTGGCTGTTGTTGCACTGCTCCTTCATGTATTCTACAGTCGTTATAAGCTTTTCTTCTGTTGACGCTATATCTGCATTTGAAGCTATTACAAACATTACCATAAGAAGGATCATGCCTATGACTATCTCCACAGGCACAAGGCGGCGCCAGTTAAATAATCTCTTTTTATTTTCCATTTTCGTCACCGGCGCCTTCGCTTATAATATATCTCTCCGGCTCGGACAGATATTTTCCTATTACTTTTTCTGTTGTTCCGTCCTTATTCATGTCGTCTATGATCACGGAAAGCTTCTCGGATATGCCGCTTTCATCGCTGACTCTGAACGCAGCTCCGAGTCCAACGGTCTGCAGCGGCTCGTCGAGTATCCTGAATTTCAGGCCGCACTCAGCCATAAACTCATCAACGGAAGTATCGTGCGCAGCCAGCGCGTCTACATAGCCCTTGCTCAGAAGTATGAATATAAGGTCGCGCTTCTGGACTGAGATTATCTTTCTGAGCTGCGGCAGCCTGCCGTCATGCGCTCGCATAATATCCTCAGGCTTTGTCGTTGACTGGACTGCTATCGTCTTGTCCTCAAGATCCTGCAGAGAATATATATCACTGTCGATATTTACAGCTACGACCTGATGGCTCTGCATATACGGTCCCGCCCATTTGTATTCGTCCTCGCGACCGTCGATCGTAAAGCTGCTCCATATGCAGTCGATATCGCCTTTCTCAAGCAGGCTTTTCTTTTCCTCCCAGTTTATTATCGTAAACTGAGGATCATAGCCCATGCGCCCGAAAGCCTCGGTCGCCAGTTCTATATCTATCCCGGTGAGATTTCCGTCTACGTCCACGTAGCTGAACGGCGGATATGTGTCGCATCCTACAGTGATCGTCGGTATATTTTCTTCCTCTGCTGATGCGCTGTCACTTGCGCCGCATGCTGTTAGCGCGACTGCAAATGCGCATGTCAGGCACAACGCTGCGATAAGACCCCTTACTCCGCCCGGCGGCGGAGCATTATCAAACCTTCTCTTTTTACTTTTCTGCAATAATCTGCTCCTTAAAAACATTTTTAAAACGTATACTTTTTCATACAATTTAATTTATTTTATATGTATCAGTAACATTTTATATTAAATTATTACATTCTTCAAGCAAAGTTTAACAACAGCCACAAACTGTTTCAATATTGATGCTGATACGGAATTATGCGGGCATAAAAAAATCGGGCTTCGTAATGAAGTCCGATTCAAAATCTGGTGCGGTTGATGGGACTTGAACCCATACGTCTGCTGACACACGCCCCTCAAACGTGCCTGTCTGCCTATTCCAGCACAACCGCTTATTTTGTTTTGATTTGTTATGGTGTCTCACAACATTTAATAATATAGCAGATATTCTCTGCCTTGTCAAACCTTTTTTCTACATTTCTTTAAATTTCTTACGCATGCGCAGCGCCGATAAAAAATCGGACTCCGTAATGAAGTCCGATTCAAAATCTGGTGCGGTTGATGGGACTTGAACCCATACGTCTGCTGACACACGCCCCTCAAACGTGCCTGTCTGCCTATTCCAGCACAACCGCTTATTTTGTTTTACTATGTTGCTTTGTTTAACAACAGATAATAATATAGCAGATATCTTCTACTCTGTCAAACCTTTTTTGAAAATTTCTCAAGTTTTTTTGAAAGCGGGAGCTTTCGCCCCCGCCCGTTTTATTCATTTAAATTTTATTCTGCAATCATCACCGCATCGGCGTCCTGCGCCCTACTCAAGCGTCGGGCCCTTTTCCACTCCGCTGAGCACGTCGAACTTCTGGTCCGGCGCGCCCTCAGGCTTGTACATTTCATAGTAATGATTGAAAGCCGCCTCCGCATCGTACTCGTCGTTTGCTGTATAAAGGACTACCATATGGTCGGGATCGTCGTCGTCATATTTGAACGTGATCTCATTGCACAGACCGTAATCCCACACAAGAGTTCCCTTGTTGCCCTCGTATACTACCTCTGCTTCCTGTATCACAAAGCCCATGGACGGAGCGTGCTCCATCAGGCTCATTTGTATGTGCGACCTGTCGCCGCCGTGACGCTGCGCGATCATTTCCATCGCCATCGCGTAAGCTTCAGTGAATTCATCGTTATCCGGCTGAAACATCTCAGACATCTCCTCCTTTAAAAGGCTATATGGCCGAAGAGCATTCTTTCACGCTCTCTTGCATCGAAAAGTATGTACTTTCCTGTGTATTTCGGATCGAGCGGCATTGAAAGGTCGCATGTCGCAACACTTGCTTCCATAAAATCAAGCTCTGAGATAGGAACTTTCTTACCGTCTACCATTCTGTACTTCTTGTCCTCGCCGCGCATTCCGATGTTCTTTATAACAACGCACGCGAACGACAGCTCAAGAACAAGGACCTCTGCCACGTCAAAATATCTTGAATCAGGCATGCAGAAATGATACTCGTCAAAAGAACCCACCTGAAGCGGCTTCTTGTGTATCATGATCACTTCTTCTTCGTCTTCCATGTTGTTGTTTTTATCCATATCCATAACTTAATTACCTCCGTTGATCGTCAACATTACGGTCTGTGCCGACATGATCCTGCGCAGACCTTAGTTATAATTTTAACATATGTCCGTAATCATTACAAGAATATTGAAATATTAAAATATACGAATGCTCCCGCAGCTGCGACCGTCACCGGTCGTACATCCGGCGCGCGCAGCGCCGCAGCATCGTATTCATTATTAATTGTTAATTATTGATCACTGCTGAGAATTTCCGTCCGTGCCGTCGGCAAGCGTTGCATCCTGCTGGTCCGCAGTGTCGTCTTCCTTGTAAATACGTATCTTCCAGTCGTCGCACGCATAATAGTAATCATCAAAGCGCGGAGCGACTATGCCCTCGAGGTCCGCTGTAGAAACTACAGAATACGTTTTATACATAAGGCAGAGATACGGTACTTCATCCTCCAGTATCTTCTTTGCCTTTTCAAGCGTAGCCGTCATGTTTTCAGCATCGAGACCTGACTGCATCTCGTCAAGATACCCGTCAAGCGTCGCGTTTGAGTAGCGCGCCGGATTGCCGTATGACGAGTGATAAAAGCTTCTCAGGTCGTAGTCCTCAGTGACCTTCCAGCCGCCTATGAACATATCGTAGCTTCCTGATGTTATCGCAGACGTGAACGATTCTGACGCTACCTCCGATATCGTAACATTTATGCCATACTCAAGCAGCTCTGATGCTACAAGCTGTGCCGCAGTCTTTCTTGAAAGGTTGTCGGTGTTTACAGCAAGCTTTAATGTCAGTTCTGCGCCGTCAGCATTTTCAAGCATACTGTCACCGTCTGTATCGCTGTATCCGGCAGTCTTAAGGTTGTCATTCACCTTATCCTTGTCAGGAGCATACATGTTCTTTATCTCAGTGCCGTAATAGCCCGGGTAATACAGGTCATCACTCTTTGTGCCGTAATTGTAGTAAGCAGCGCCCTTTATCTCGTCGCGGTCTATTATATACGCTATGGCGCGTCTGAGTGCTGGGTCGGCGCATGCTCCCGAAGCGCAGTTGAAACCAAGCGTTTCAAATTCATTAGATGTAAAATCTGTTACACTCAGCTTGCTGTTTCCTGAGACATCATCTCTGTCAGGCGCAGTTTCGATTATCATGCTCAGCTCACCTGACTCCACAAAACCTACATATTGTGTTTCTATAGGAGATACAGAGACTTTTACCGTGTTCGTCGGCTTCTGCCCGTAGTAATTCGGATTTGCTTCAAGCTTTAACTGCTGCTTCAGGTCTACAGACGTTATCATATATCTGCCTGTTCCGACTACAGCCTCTTCAGTATCATCAAGAAACGCCTTCTTAGAAGAAAACTGCGACGAAGAAACTATCGGGAACACGAAATCCGCAAGCGATATATTTGTCGCAGAGCTGAATCTGAACGTCACTTTACTATCCCCCGATGCTTCAGCCTTTGTTATGTACTGTACATTATGCTTGTACGGCGACGTACCCGCATCCTTGCACGCATTGAACGAAAAAACGACATCCTTAGCTGAAAGCGATGAGCCGTCGCTGAACTTCACGCCGCTCTTAAGCGTAAACGTAACAGACCTGCTCGCCTGATCCACACTCCAGTCAGAAGCAAGCGAGGGCTGAGGCGCAAGCGTATCATCAAGCTCCACAAGTGAATCATAAACGAGCTTGCTTATATGATAAAAGTCATTATCCTGTGACGTTATCGGGTTGACGCTGCGCAATACTGTAGACGACAGCGTTATCTGATCAGAAAGCGTATATGCATTGCCGTTTTCGTCGTTATTAGTGAATATGCCGCTTTGCTGACATGCAGTTAAAGCGGCAGTACATAAAAAGCACATCACAAGTGAAATCATTCTTCTGCTGTTTTTGCGCATACTGTTTCTCCTGTTTGCTATGTAATTTTTAATTTTATGCATCTTATTAATGTATATTATCAGTCTATACGCGAATCAAGATCCGCAAGAGCTTTGTCTATGTTTCTGCAGAGATCTTCCTTTGTACCTGAGTTGTCTATAACGCAGTCCGCTCTAGCAAGCTTTTCGGCTCTTGATGACTGAGAGTTCATGCGCTTGAGTATCTCCTCGCGTGAAAGTCCGTCGCGCATCTTTATGCGGCTTATACGCAGCTCGTCGTCAAGGTCGAGCACCCATGCTTCCTCCGCAGGCTTTATGTTATAAGGCACTTCAAAAAGAAGCGGATGATCGTAGAATATTACCGTCTGCTGCAGATAATCGTCAGGATGGTTCTCTCTCGTTACATTCTTGCTGTGCTCGTCAAATTCATCAGTTTCCGCATTTATGAGAACGTCAACGTACTTCTTTATGATATTATCCAGCTTTTCCTTCTGCTTCGGATCTGAGAATACTATCTTTCCGACGTACTTTCTGTTCATAGTGCCGTCGGGAAGCAGAGCATCCGGTCCGAATGTCTCTACGATATCCCTCAGGGCCGGCTGTCCCGGCTCCTGAAGCTTTCTTGTTTCCATATCAAAGTCAATAGTCTGAAATCCTAACTTATGAAGATATTCGGAAGCAGTAGATTTACCTGATCCGATTCCTCCTGTAAGTCCAATAATGTGCATCATATCTACCCTTTTTTCTGAAATTTTTTGTGTCGGCCGGGCCGACGTTTGTTTTTTATTTTATTTATTTTAGATCGTACCAGCTGTTTCCCGCATTTACATCGGCAGCAAGCACTACCTTTAATTGTACCGCATCTGTCATGCTTACTTCAAGCAGTTCCTTAACTTTTTCTTCCTCGCCTGCGACGCAGTCTATCATTAGCTCATCGTGGATCTGTAATATAAGGCGCGACTCGCAGTTCTGTTCATTGAGGGCGCGGTACGCGCGTATCATAGCGAGCTTCATTATATCTGCCGCCGTTCCCTGTACAGGAGTATTCATCGCAAGCCTTTCTCCGAGCTGGCGCGTCATGAAGTTAGACGCGTGTATCTCGCTTATATACCTGCGGCGTCCGAGAAGCGTAGTCACGTAGTTATGCTCGCGGCAGAATTCTACCATTGAGTCCATATAGGCCTTTACGCCCGGGTGCGCTCTGAAATAATCGTCTATATATTCCTGCGCTTCCTTGCGCGATATCTTCAGGTCCTCAGAAAGACCGAACGCGCTTATACCGTATATAACGCCGAAGTTTACAGCCTTTGCGCTGCTCCTCTGCAGCGGAGTTACGTCCTCGACAGGAACGCCGAAAACGCGCGACGCCGTTATAGTATGGATGTCCGAATGCTGTTCAAACGAATCTATAAGCGCGCTGTCGCCCGAAAGATGCGCCATAACGCGGAGCTCTACCTGAGAATAGTCAGCGCCCACGAGGATGCCGTCCTCATGCGACTTTGTAAACACTCTGCGGAACTGTCGTCCTATGTCCTGCCTTACAGGAATATTCTGTAAGTTAGGCTCGGTACAGCTCAGGCGGCCTGTCGCCGTTACAGTCTGCTGGAAGTGCGCGTGTATCTTTTCGCTGTCGTCTATGAGCGGGAGCATGCCTTCTACATAAGTTCCGTTGAGCTTTGTGAGCATCCTGTACTCGAGTATCAGCGGAACTACAGGATGTTCGTCGGCTATCTTTTCGAGTATGTCTGCGCTTGTGGAGTATCCAGTCTTTGTCTTTTTGCCGTTAGGAAGTCCTAACTTTTCAAATAATATGACTCCGAGCTGCTTCGGCGAGTTTATATTAAACTCCTCACCGGCAAGTACGTAAATGTCGGAAGTCAGCTTTTCTATGCGCTCCTTCAGGCTGTCGCCTATAGTATTGAGCACGTCTCTGTCAGCTCTTACTCCGCAGCTTTCCATGGATGCGAGTACTTCTACGAGCGGCAGCTCCGCTTCAGTGAGGACTCTTACGAGATCGTAGCGCGCGAGCTGCGCGGCCTGTTCGCTGACGAGCGACGATGACGCTTCGAATATTTTCAGTGCGAGCCTGCCCTGCGTTTCCCATGCATTTCCGAACATGTCTATCGTACATGCTTCCTCGGCTATCTGCTTATCTGTCGGGAAATCCTTATGATACGCTTCGAGCATGAGCGCAGAAAGCTCGTATGATTTTTTCTGCGGGTCTATGAGATACGCTGATATCGCAGTATCGCAGTACGTCTCAAAGACGTAGCCTCTCGGATCCGGCAGTAATGCCGCGCCGTTTGCGAAGAGCGCGTAATAGCTGTCTTTCAGATCATGGCCGCACAGGCGGCCGCGCCAGTCTTTAAAGAACTCTGCCAGCGCGCCGGGCGCGCATTCGTTCCAGTGTATTACGTAAAGTCTGTCAGGCGTATTATTGCCTGCGCCGTCTGTATCGTTCGTACCGGTTGCATTATCCGCGCTGCTGCGCGCGAGCATGCATACTGATGATATTTCAGGCTTTTTTACGTGCGCGTTGTCATGGAATACCTTGAGCCATATATATTCTGCTGACTTCATCGCGTCGAGGGCGCTTTTCAGATCTTCCGCGCCGTCTGCCTGTATCGTTTCGACTTTTGATGCGTCTATGGCTGTAATGTCGGTGTACGGTATCTCGCCGGCGTATTCGTCTGCTTCTGATGTGACAGCGGGGCTGTCGTAAGCCGAGATATTATTCATTCCTGCATCGCCCGTCTGTGAATCAGCCGCCATACCATCTGCAGGCAGGCCTGCGAGCTTTCTTTCTGATGTGAGGCGCTTTATGAACATGTTGAATTCGAGCTTTTTGTATATTTCTATGAGTTTACCGTAATCAGGCTCCTCGTATTTCATCGCCTCGAAATCTACTTCGATAGGGATGTCGCGGCATATAGTCGCGAGGCGCTTGCTCATAACTGCGAGCTGGGCGTTTTCTTCTATCTTGTCCTTGAGCTTGCTCTTTTTCATGCTGTCTACAGACGCTATGAGGTTTTCGACTGAGCCGTACTCGAGTATCAGTTTTGTAGCTGTCTTTTCGCCTACGCCCGGTATGCCCGGGATATTGTCCGACTGGTCGCCCATCAGGCCCTTGAAGTCTATGAACTGCTGCGGCGAAAAGCCGTATTTTTCGTAGACTGCCTTTTCATCGTAGGCGTCGAATTCCGACGTTCCGCGCTTAGTGAATATTATCGTTGTCTTGTCCGATGCGAGCTGAAACGCGTCTTTATCTCCCGTTATGATATACGGCTTTATGCCTTCTTCCTCAGCTGTTTTTGAAACTGTACCGAGGATATCATCTGCCTCAAAGCCATCTATTTCCAGCATATGGATGTTCATAGCCGCAAGTATGTCCTTGAGCACCGGGAACTCCATAGCAAGCTCCGGCGGCATCTTGCGCCTGCCCGCCTTGTACTCGTCGTATTCGAGATGTCTGAACGTCGGAGCCTTGCGGTCGAAGGCCACTGCGATATGAGTCGGCTCGTAGTCCTTTAATATCTTATTGAGCATATTCAGGAATCCGAATATTCCCTGAGTGTACATGCCGTCCTTCGTCATCATCGGGCGCTGTATCGCGTAATACGCTCTGTTCATCAGGCTGTTGCCGTCGATTATAACTAATGTTTTTTCCATTTTTCACCTTTTTAATAAATATTCATGACCCCGCGCGCCCGGCGCGCCCTATGTTATTTACTCATTTTCCGAGGTATTTTCCAAATCAAAATCCCTGTAAAAACATGTAAAATTACCTGTGTGGCATGCCGCCCCTATCTGCTCGGCTATTACGAGTATAGTGTCGCAGTCGCAGTCGTAGCTTACTTTTTTTACATTCTGGAAGTGACCTGACGTTTCGCCCTTGTTCCACATCGCCTGACGGCTCCTGCTGTAGAACCATGTCCTGCCTGTATCCAGAGTCAGCTTGAGCGCTTCCTCATTCATATATGCGAGCATGAGTACCTGCTTCGTCTCTGCGTCCTGCACTATTGCAGGCACAAGTCCGCGGTCGTCGTACTTTATCTGTGAAAGTATCTGATCGTTTTTCGTTTTATTGTTTTCCATATTATCTTTTACCATTTCTTCCATTAAATCAAATAAATTAAAAAATTTCGTACGCAATAACAGTATAAATTAAAAACTCCGTACGCACGAACGGGCTGCCCGCTGCATACAGCCGAAACG
>CAVGTL010000043.1:12923-17779 GCA_963632005.1 Succinivibrio sp. | reverse complement strand
TGATACGGCGCGCAGGTCTCATACAGAAATTGCGCAGCTTTAGCTGCAATGCAATTTTTCAGTTCGTGGTACAGGGAATTTCAACTTCGCTTACCCGTATATTCTCCGGCAGTATATGGCGTCTTTTTGTTGATAAAGCATTATACTTTTTATTACATATCCGTAAATAAAGATCTGCTTTTCCATATATACTCTATTCCTGAGTAGATCGTCATAACGACCGCTATCCACAGCATTATAGTAGCAAATGGGAATCCGATGCTTTCGAACGGCCAGTTTCCTATGAGCAGGAATATGATAGCTATCATCTGAGTTACAGTCTTTATTTTGCCCGACCATGCGGCGGCGATAACTACTCCCTCACTTGCGGCTACAGCGCGTAATCCCGTTATAGCAAACTCTCTGGCGAGGATCACTATTACCATCCACGCAGGAACTACAGCCGTCTGCACCATGCATACCAGTGCTGATGTTACAAGCAGCTTGTCAGCTAACGGGTCCATGATCTTGCCGTAATTAGTTACTAAATTATACTTTCGAGCCAAATGCCCGTCCAGGAAATCCGTGAACGAAGCTATGATAAAAACAGCCGCAGACAGCCAACCGTTTCCAGTACAGAGATATATCACTATAAACACGGGAACGAGTATCATACGCATCGTTGTCAGTTTATTAGGTAAATTCATTTTAACACCCTCTTATAATTATTCTACAACCGCTTTTCCTGTAAGATCGTAATCAAACGCGTCTGTGATCTCAACGTTTACAAACGTCCCCGGCTCAAGCTCCGCATCAGACGTGAATATTACGCCGTCATCTATATCCGGCGCATCATACTCCGTCCTGCCCATATAAGTACCGTCCTCGCAGTGCTCCTCCACGAGCACGCGGAGCGTGCGCCCTACCTTTGCGATATTGCCCGCAAGCGAGATCTCGCGCTGTATCGCCATTATCTCATCACGGCGCTGTTCTTTTATTTCCTCGTCTACCTGATCATCCATCTCAGCCGCAGGCGTTCCCTCCTCGCGCGAGTACGCGAAAACGCCGAGACGGTCGAACTTCTGCTCTTCGATAAAATCAGCCAGCTCATTGTAATCCTCGTCAGTCTCACCCGGAAATCCTACTATGAATGTAGTTCTGATGTGCATACCCGGTATGCGCTCGCGCAGCTTTTTCAGAGTATTCTTTATCGACTCCGAAGTAGAATGGCGGTTCATATTGCTGAGTATCCTGTCGCTTATATGCTGCAGCGGGATATCTATATATTTGCAGATCTTTTCTTCAGATCTTATAGTCTCGATAAGCTCGTCAGTTATAGAATCCTCATAGCAGTAAAGCAGCCTTATCCACTCTATGCCCTCGATACCGCAGAGTCCGCGAAGCAGCTCAGGCAGCGCGAGCCTGCCGTAGAGATCCTTTCCGTATGCAGTTACGTCCTGTGCGATTATTATAAGCTCCTTAGTACCGCGCGCAGCAAGCATTTCTGCCTCTGCCTGTATATCCTCTATGTGGCGGCTCCTGTAATGACCTCTGATAGACGGAATGACACAGTATGAGCAAACGTTGTCGCAGCCCTCTGCTATACGCAGATAAGCGCTGACGCTGCCCGCCTCCGTAAGCCTGTCCGGGATCTCGCAGTATGACTGCGGAGCAGTCGTGTCGTATCTCAGGCGGCCTTTTTTGTCGTGTTCGTTCAATATTTCATTGATGTGATCGTAATCATTTACACCGATAAGTATATCAGCCTCAGGTATCTCCTTGTAAAGCTCCTCTGAATATCTCTGTGCCAGGCAGCCCGATACGACGAGCAGCTTATCCTGCTTTTCGCCTGTTTCAGGATCCTGCTTGTACTGAGCCATTTCAAGTATAGTGTCGATAGACTCAGTCTTTGCGTCGTTTATGAACGCGCATGTGTTTACGATGATAGCGTCCGCTTCATCAGGTGAGGCTGCCATCGTGTGACCGCCTTTTGCGAGCAGCGCGGCCATGTTTTCCGAGTCAACAGTGTTCTTCGGACATCCGAGTGTTTCTATGAATATCTTCATTAATAATTTTCTCCGTTTTATGTAAATATACTTAATATATCAATATATGCTTTAGGAATTAATATTCTTCATCCTGCGACAGCCCGGCTGTCCCGTAGTCGTTGCTGAAAATGCCTGTTGGGGATGCAGTATCCGGCTGTGCCGGTTCGGGCGCGTCGTCGTAGTAGTACGGTGACGGGGCGCCTGCTTCGGGGAGGCTGGCGGAGCCGGCCGGGGGCTGTGCTGCTGCAGCCGCGCTTTGCGGGGCGTATGGGGGCTCTTCAGGCGGCGCAGCTACAGGGGTTGCGGGCTGCGCGGCCGGTGCTGCCTGCTGCATCGCGTATTCTTCCTTTGACATAAGTACTTTACGCGGCTTGCTGCCTTCGCTCGGTCCTATTATACCACGCGCTTCCATTATGTCTATAAGTCTTCCCGCTCTGTTGTAGCCTATACGATAGCGTCTCTGAAGCATCGATGCAGAAGCCTGTCCCGAAGTGACTACGAGCTCTATAGCTTCAGGTAAAAGCTCGTCCTCGTCTTCATCTCCGTCAGCGCTTACCTCAGGCATCACAGTGTTTATAGCCGCCATTATCTTTCTTGCTTCGTCGTTTCCGTCTGACTGCTGCTTCCAGAAATCTATAACAGCCTCTACTTCTTCATCAGTAACGAACGGACCCTGAAGTCTTTCAGGCTGCGCCTTGCCGAGCGGATAGAAAAGCATATCGCCCTTACCTACAAGCTTTTCAGCGCCTACTCTGTCGAGTATAGTTCTCGAGTCTACCTGAGAAGATACTGCAAACGCTATCCTTGACGGTATGTTCGCCTTTATAAGTCCTGTTACGACATCTACAGAAGGTCTCTGAGTAGCTACTACGAGGTGCATTCCTGCGGCTCTCGCGAGCTGAGCCAGACGGCATATGGATTCCTCTACCTGCTTTGACGCAGCCATCATCAGGTCTGCAAGCTCATCTATTATTATTACTATCTGAGGAAGTACATTGTCAGGTTTGCCCTCTTTTTCCATTTTTTTATTATATTCTTCAAGCTTACGCACAGATGTCTCAGCAAACTTCTTGTATCTGTCGTTCATCTCCTGAACGGCCCACGCGAGCGCCGCAGCCGCCTTTGACGGGTCTGTGACTACAGGTATGAGCATGTGAGGTATGCCGTTGTAATTTCCGAGCTCGACTACTTTAGGGTCTATAAGTATGAATTTTACCTCGTCAGGCGTTGACTTATAGATCATACTTATTATGAGCGAATTTATGCATACGCTCTTACCTGAACCAGTAGAACCTGCTATCAGCAGATGAGGCATGCCCTTCAGGTCAGCGACTACATGATTTCCCGATATATCCTCGCCTACTACGAAGCTTATCTTTGATTTAGAGTTTTCAAACTCAGGTGATTCCACCATCTCACGCATAGTTACGGTGCTTGAGCTGTCGTTTTCTACTTCTATGCCGACTGCCGCCTTGCCCGGTATAGGTGCTTCTATCCTGAGGCTCTTCGCTTCGAGATTGAGCGCGATATCATCAGCAAGCTTCGTTATGCTGTTTACCTTTACGCCTGTTGCAGGCTGTATCTCGTAACGCGTTACAGACGGACCTTTTTTTACGTCTATGACGCGTGCGTTCACGCCGAAATCATGAAGCACCTGTTCCAGTCTCGCAGCTTTAGATGCCAGCTCTTTCTGTTCATTTCGATTTACCTTGCGCTGTGAAGGATTGAGCAATGATAACGGCGGCAGCTTGTATTCTTTTTTGGCAGGAGCCTGTGCGTTCTGAAGGCTCGCGCTTATATCTGCCGCACCCTGCGCCGCGGCTGCTCTCATCTGTCCGCGTGTCATCTGCGGCGGTACAGAAGCTGAAGCGCTCTGCTGTACAGGCTGTATAGACTGTTCCGCAGGCTGGGTCTGCGTCGGCTGAACGCTCTGCGCTGCGCGCGGAGCGGCAGTATCGTATTCTTCTATTTCATTCTGCGCTTCTGCAGTATAATGAGTGTCTTCATCCTCCGAAGCCGTTGCAATATTTTCATCGAGCCACGAATCAAAGCTTTCGCTTCCTTCGGCAGCCCCGCTGCCCTCCGGATCATTGATCTCCGGTTCTTCTTCCATATTAGGAATATTTTTTATCTCATAAAAGAAATCGGCTGCCTTGTAGCTGTTAAGCTCGTCATCATCAGGGTAATAAACGCCGTCTGAGCTTCCTCCGCCGAACATCTCATCATCACTCATGTAGTTCATGATCTTGCGCTGATTGTCAGGCAGATCGCTGAAAAGGTCGCGCGTCGGTGGACTGTTCTTAAAAAAGCTTGCCCCCTTTATCCTGAGATTTGCAAACGGCGAATCAGGCTTTTCAGTCGGCTGAGAGTCTGAAAATACAGACTTGAAGCCGTCATCTCTTTTATATTCCGTTCCGCCCGCAGAAGCAGACTCAGCAGCTGCAGCATTGCCAGCACCTGTTGCAGACGCCGCTGCAGCGACGTTCACGCTGTCGTTGTTCCGTTCTTTATTGCCATTATCTGACTTTTTGCCGAATAACCGTGCGAATATTCCGCCGTCATTATCTGCATACTGCTCAGCCGGGACGGCTGCTCCCGACGATCTTTTATTCGTATTTGATGCATTCGTGCCTGACGTATTCATATCTGCATCATCAAGTGCATATCCTTCTTCGTATTCCAGCTCCTCCTCGTATGCCTTCTGACGTTCCAGAAGCCTGTTGTTGCGCTTTTCGCGAAGTCCGTCGAAGAATACAGAAACGGGAGTGTCCGCTATGATTATGACGCATATCACTGCGACCGCTATGCCTGCTATAACGAGCCCTACAG
>CAVGTL010000043.1:0-12913 GCA_963632005.1 Succinivibrio sp. | reverse complement strand
CTACAGTTCCAAAACCAGCCGAAGTCACTCTGCCAAGCGTCATGCCAACTGCTCCGGCACTTTTTAGCGTATGTCCGCTATAGAACGAATCCTTTATAAATCCCATCCAAGGCTGCTTTATACCCTGCTTTACAAAAAATGCAGAATTCAGCATCGCAATATCTATATAAAGCAATACTGAAAAAAACACAGAACGCGAGTTGACATGTGCCATCCTGTTCATAAGTATAAGAAGCGCATATATAATAAGGAAGAAAGGCAGTATGTATGCGACACGAGCGAAAAGTCCCTTAAGGACCATTGAAAATATAACGCCAAACTCCCCGGTAGCCTCTGTCATCAATGATACGATAAGAAATATCCCGAGCGCCACCATAAATATAGCGACGATCTCATCACGCATACGGCTCCCTGCAGGGTTCTTTTTAGGCTTCTTTCCTGACGCAGCGACAGCAGGAGCTGCTTTTTTACTGCCTGAGGCAGTCTTTTTCGAAGCTGAGCCCGATGCGGCGCTTTTCTTACCGGAAGCGCCCGTACCTGTACCGGAGCTTTTTTTAGCTCCCGATGTACTTTTCGTTTTGCTTCCAGTTTTACTTCCAGGGGAAGCCGCAGATCCTGACTTGCCGTTATTTTCTTTCTTTTCTGCCATTTTTCTCCTCCCTCGCATTCTCCAATTAAATGTATCCTACAAAAACAGTAAACGCTTTAATGCGCGGCGCAGCCCATACACCTACAGGCCGCGCCGTTTTTAAAGCGTTGTTTTAAAAACGATTTAAAGATTCACAAATAACCCCATCGATTTCTTACTAAGCAACTAAGCCGTATATAATGAGCGCAGCGCCTGCGATCCAAGTGTATACTGAAAAGTACATGAGCTTCTTGTCAGTTACAGCCTTTATCATTACCTTGATAGCCGCATATCCTGAAACAGCTGCAACTATGATACCCGCTGCCATAACGCCGAGGCTCATTCCTGTGCCGTCAGTTGCCGCACTTATAGCCCCCGGTACTTCAAGCAGGAAAGCTCCGAGTACTGACGGAATGGAAATCAGGAACGCATATCTTACAGCGAACGCTCTGTCGAACTTGCAGGCAAGACCGCCTATCATAGTAGCGCCCGATCTTGAAATACCAGGCATGATAGCTACAGACTGGCAAAGACCGATAAAGAACGCATTTCTGAAATTCATGTCTTTTATAGTTCTTGTACCGCCACCGTTCCTTTCAGCAAAGAAAAGTCCGAGACCTGTTATTATGAGGCATACACCGATGACAGCCATCTTTGAATAAAGGCTTTCAAAGAAATCATTTAAAAGCAGACCGAATATCGCAGTCGGTATAGACGCGGCGATTATCATGAAGCCGAGCTTTCTCGTTTCATTTTTGTTGATTTGTACGCCCTGTCCGGTGCAGATGTCTTTAATAGTAGCGAAAAGCTCCTTTACCAGATCTACTATATCCTTCCAGTAAACGATAAATATAGCCACTAAAGTACCGAAATGGAGCATTACCGTAAATGTCAGGACGTTGCTGCCGTCAATGCCAAATATGTACTGCAGTGCGGCGAGATGTCCTGAGCTGCTGATAGGCAGGAATTCCGCGAGTCCCTGCACAAGACCTAAAATAATTGATTCTAATAATGTCATTTTTTCTTTCCCCCGTTTGATAAAAATTTTGTCAGAGTATTCATTTTCTACATTATATAATACCGTTGCGCGGTCTCACCCGCGTTTATGTAACCTGTTTATTCTAACACAATTAATGTGTCAGAAAAACCATAAATATATCAAATATGCATAATATTCTTCACCCCCTGCTCGTCGGCCAGGCCGACCCACGTTATTCAGACATTTATTCCATACTGTATACTCTAAGATTAATACAATTTGCCGTGTATTTTTTTAAATTACATATAAACATTGAATAAAAAATAGTATATAATATTACGAAATTCACATCAAATATGCAGAAAATATCCTGCACGTTTTAAGAATTTATGAATATTGATTATTATGGAGGACTATTTACCATGAAAAAGCCAAATTTAGCCATTGTCGGAGCAAGCGGTCTCGTTGGACGCACGTTCCTCAAGGTACTTGAAGAAAGAGATTTCCCATTTGAGAATATCTACATGATGTCATCATACCGTTCTGCCGGCAAGACAGTTACATTTAAAGGAAAGGATTACGTTCTCGAAGAGCTCACTGAGCATTCGTTCGACAAGCCGATCGATATCGCTCTCTTCTCTGCGGGTGGCTCTACAAGCGAAAAGTTCGCGCCTATCGCTGCCGCTCACGGCTGCACTGTAGTCGACAACAGCAGTGCGTGGAGAATGGATCCTGAAGTTCCGCTGGTAGTTCCTGAAGTAAATCCGCAGGACATCGACTGGAACAAGGGCATCATCGCAAACCCTAACTGCTCTACCATTCAGGCTATGGTAGCGCTGAAGCCACTCCATGATAAATATAAGATAAAGCGTATAGTATACTCTACATATCAGGCAGTTTCAGGCTCAGGCCTGAAGGGCATCAAGGATCTCGAGGAAGGTCTGAAGGGCAATGACATAATGACTGCGTACCCTCACCCTATCGCAAACAACTGCCTGCCTCACATCGATGTATTCCTTGACAACGGATATACTAAGGAAGAAATGAAGATGATAAACGAGACTCACAAGATCCTCGGCGACGACAGCATAAAGGTAACTGCTACAACTGTAAGAGTTCCTGTATTTGCCTGCCACAGCGAGAGCATAAACCTCGAGTTTGAAAAGCCTTTTGACCTCGATGAGCTCAAGCAGGATCTCGCAAGCTTCCCTGGACTCAATCTTATGGATGACCCTGCAAATAACGTTTATCCGCTCGCTCGCGACATCGAGGGTAAGAATGACGTATATGTAGGACGCGTAAGACGCGATTTCAGCGTTGAAAACGGCGTAAATCTCTGGGTAGTAGCTGACAATATCCGTAAGGGCGCTGCCACTAACGCTGTACAGATCGCTGAATTATTACTCGAACGTTGATCTCACGGCTGATCTTACTTACACAGTTATGAAGATTTAAGGAGGAAAATTTAATGGCAGTTTTTACAGGCGCAGGTGTTGCGCTGGTAACTCCGTTCAAGAACGGAAAAGTCGATTTTGATAATTACGGCGAGCTGATCGAATGGCAGATCGTCGAAGGCACAGACGCTATAATCTCATGCGGCACTACGGGCGAGGCTTCTACTATGACTGACGCTGAGCAGATAGAGGTCGTTGAGTACGCTGTAAACAAGGTAAAGGGCCGCGTTCCTGTT
The DNA here is from genome assembly GCA_963632005.1 of Succinivibrio sp. Lineage (GTDB taxonomy): Bacteria > Bacillota > Clostridia > Peptostreptococcales > Anaerovoracaceae > CAKQOE01. The sequence goes on along the minus strand of CAVGTL010000043.1, from coordinate 9,616 downwards.
ATCGCAGGCGCAGGCAGCAACGATACTGCTCACGGCGTTGCTCTTTCAAAGGAGCTCGAAAGAGTCGGAGCTGACGCTCTCCTTCATGTAACGCCTTATTACAACAAGTGTACTCAGAAGGGTTACATACAGCATATGACAGCTATGGCTGACAATGTAAATATCCCTATCATACTCTACTCTGTAAAGGGCAGAACAGGCGTAAACGTTCTTCCTAAGACTGCGCTCGAGCTTTCAAAGCACCCTAACATCGTAGGCCTCAAGGAAGCAAGCGGCGATATATCTCAGTGCGCTGAGATGTGCAGGCTCGTTCCTGATGATTTCGCTATATACTCAGGCAACGACGACATGGTAGTTCCTCTGCTCGCTCTCGGCGGCAAGGGCGTTATCTCTGTACTGTCAAACGTTGCACCTAAGGACACTCACGACATGGTCGCAAAGTTCTTCGAGGGCGACATCGCAGGCTCAAGAAAGATACAGCTTGACGCTAAGCCGCTTATAGACGCTCTCTTTGCCGAGGTAAACCCTATCCCTGTAAAGGCAGCGCTCGACATCATGGGTAAGTCTCCTATGGAATTCAGACTTCCGCTCTGCGAGCCTGAGGACAGCACTGTAGAGCTCTTAAAGAAGGAGCTTAAGGCTTACGGCATTATCTAATACGAATAAATTATCTATTACGAATAATAAATGCTGCAAAGCTGCGTCGGCCCGGCCGACACACAAATAAACAAGAAGATCTTGCGTGCAGCTACGCATAAACCGAACGAGACGGCATATGGACACAGAACGGGTCATAATATTATTTATCCCGGATGTACGGTACGCTGTCTCTTTCGTTATTCATACGCTGTGCCTCCCTGCTCTGCTATGCGGCGGGCCGCACCGTGATGTGAACATTCGTGCATTCATGCGTATTCGCGCGCATTCATTTATTACGGAGGTCATTCATATATGCTTAATATAATTATTAACGGCTGCAACGGCCGTATGGGCCAGGTGCTCACAAGGATCATCGGCGAAAAGGACGATATGCAGGTAGTTGCCGGTATCGACGCTCATGCCGAGCAGAAAAACGACTACCCTGTTTTCGGCTCTCCTCAGGAGTGTGATGTCAAAGCTGATGTTATCATAGATTTCTCTCATTTCTCGGCAGTTCCTAACCTGCTTCAGTACTGCATCGACGTAAAGACTCCTGTAGTCGTTGCTACTACTGCGCTCGACGACGAGTGCTTCGCTATGCTCGCAAAGGCTGCCGAAGTAATACCTGTTTTCAGGTCTGCGAACATGTCTATCGGCATAAACGCGCTCGCAAAGGCTATAAAGGCTATCACGCCTGTTCTCGAGCAGGACTTCAATGTAGAGATCATTGAAAAGCATCACACTAAGAAGCTCGACTCTCCGAGCGGGACTGCTATCCTGCTCGCTGACAAGGTAAACGAAGCTTGCAAAGTAAAGAAAGAATACATCTACGGACGTCACAGCAAGCACGACGAGTTCCGCATGGATCAGATCGGCATCCACGCTGTAAGGGGCGGCACTATTCCGGGCGAGCACACTGTAATATTCGCAGGTCCTGATGAAGTAATCGAGCTGAATCACCTCGCTCTTTCGCGCGATATATTCGCAAACGGCGCTGTAGCTGCCGCTCAGTTCCTAGTAAAGCAGGAAAAGGGCCAGTATTCTATGGACGATCTGATCTAATACACTAAAAACACACTTTAAGAAAAAAAGGTACGGTAATACACAATGGAAAAAAATGTTTACGATTTAACTGACGCATTTGAGATTGCAAGATATATAAAGGAATCAGAAAAGCAGACTGTTGCAAAGGCTTACGTTTCAGGCGACCTGTCTGATGCTGAGTTCAAGAATGTAAAAAAATTCGGCACAGGCGAATTCTGGGTGCTTATCGGCGACGCGGCTGAGATAAAGGAGTTTGCTGCTGCCAATGCTGAAACTGTAAAGGATATCGTCATAGAAAACAGCATGAGAAATTCAGCTATCCCTATGATGGATCTCACTGAAGTTCCTGCAAGGATCGAACCGGGCGCTATCATCAGAAACGGCGTTACTATCGAAAAGTCAGCCGTAGTAATGATGGGCGCTGTTATAAACATCGGCGCTGTTATCGGCGAAGGCACTATGATAGATATGAACGCTGTACTCGGTGCAAGAGCTACTGTAGGCAAAAACTGCCATATCGGCGCAGGCGCTGTACTCGCAGGCGTTCTCGAACCGCCAAGCGCTACGCCTGTTATAGTCGAGGACAACGTTCTCGTAGGCGCTAACGCTGTAGTCCTTGAGGGCTGCCGCATCGGTAAGAACTCTGTAGTCGCTGCAGGCTCCGTAGTTACAGAGGACGTACCGGCAGACTGCGTAGTAGCAGGCTCTCCTGCCGTTGTCATCAAGGCAAAGGACGCAAAGACTGAAAGCAAGACTCAGCTTCTTGACGATCTTCGCAAGTAATTAATAAGGTAATCAGTAATAAAATTCGCTGCTCATGCAGCGCGCGGCGGGGCTGCCCCAACAGTCCCGTCTTTTTTGCGTTTCAGTAACTATACGATGGCATTGCTTTATGAGCAGTGATAAAATATATTAGTATTGATCGTAATCAACAATATTAAAAAGGAAGGTAACAAATGGTAGTAATATATGCTGAGAAGCCCGGCATGGCAAGGCTTTTCGCCGCCGCGCTCGGCGGGATAGAAATGAATGACAATTCAATAATATCGTTTGCCGACCTTTCAAAGAACGAAAAGAATGTCGAGCGCTTCCAGCGTTCTCAGGGATATCTGAAAACTACATTTAATGATAAACCGTATATCATAACATGGGGTTACGGTCATCTGTGTGAGCTGAAGGATATTAAGGATTACGACCCTCGCCTGACTAAATGGAAAAATATACCTCTCCCCTATATTCCCGAGTCATACCAGTACAAGGTCAAGGAATCGTCGCGCAGGCAGTACGATATAGTAAGCGGCATATTCAACCGCGACGACGTCGAGTACATCGTAAACGCTACCGATGACGACCGCGAGGGCGAGGCTATATTCTGCTATACGTACGAGCTTTCAGGCTCCGACAGAAAGACGTACCGCGCCATACTCAACAAGCAGACTCAGGGCGAGATAGTGCGCGCATTCTCGGAGCTTGCCGAAAAGCGCACTAATATCGAGATGGCGGCGCGCGCACGAGGCATAGCCGACTGGCAGATAGGCATATCCATGACTATACGCGCGACATTGCAATACGGCGAGTTCGGCGATACATACAACATCGGCCGCGTCATGACGCCTACCCTCAACCTCATAGTCGAGCGCGAAAAGCAGATAGCGTCATTTAAGTCAAACGTTTCTTACGCTGTAAAGCTAAAGCTCACCGCGCCTGACGGTACGGAGTTCACGGCTGAATACGAAGAAAAGTTTCCTACAAAGGAAGCCGCAGAAGCATTCGTAAAAAAACTGGATCTTTCTACTTGCACTGTGGCGGGCATAGAAAACAAAAAGATAAACGAGGGCGCGCCGTTCCCGTTCTCGCTCGATACCCTGCAGAAAGCGGCAAACGAAACATTCGGCATGACTGCAAGCGACACTCTTGCAGCAGCGCAGAAGGTATACGAGGGCTACGGCGCAGGCGGCAGTCTGAGCTATCCGCGTACAGACGCCTCACATTATACTGAGGATATGAAAGCGGAAATACCGAAATACATAAAAAACCTCGCGGGCCTGCCCGCCTACAGACCGTTTGTTGAGAAGTTAAACGGCAAGGTAAATATACCGAAAAAATATTTTGATGATAAAAAAGTAGACTCGCACGCTGCGCTCTCTATTACTGAGATACTTCCACCTTACCAGAAGCTCGCGGAGCATGAGAAAAACATATATGACCTTGTCGCAAGGTCTGTACTCATGCTCGCCTACCCTGACTTTCAGTACGTCAGAACGAAAGTGACCGTAAATGTCAGCGGACACGATTTTATAGCTAAGGGCCGCAAGATAAATGCTCCCGGATGGACTGAGCTTAAGATACAAAAGAAAAAGCAGAAGGTGAACCCTGACGACAGACAGCTCCCTGAGCTGAAAAAGGGCGATAAGCTCGGCGCTGTGGCAGATATATCTCAGACAAAGACGCAGAAGCCGCAGCGCTATACTGACTCATCACTGCTCACAGCCATGAAGAACTGCGGCAGAAACGTTGAAGACGAGGATTACGCAAAGGTCCTCTCCGCTATAGACGGCATAGGCCGCCCGTCTACGCGCGCGGCAACCATAGAAAAGCTCGTGCGGACGCAGTTTGTAACGCGCCAGAAAAACCACCTCATACCTACTCAGAAAGCGATGCTCCTTATGGACCGTCTCCCTGTGAACGACCTTAAAAGCCCGGAGCTCACAGCCCACTGGGAGACGGTGCTCGATAAGATCGCAAAGGGCGAGGCTGACGCAGACGAGTTCATAAAAGACGTTCAGGAGAAATCACGCGAATGGTGCAATACTCTTTACGGCGACAGGATAACGCTCACAAAAAACGCGGCAGGCGATGTAGATATCGCTTCTACCGCTAAAAAAGCCGTAAAATTTCCTGCCGGGGCTTACGGGCATAAGTTTACAGACGAAGAAAAGGAAAACCTTTCCAACGGCGACACTTATTATTTTTCAAAGCTCGTAACAAAGAAAGGCACGCACTTCTCAGCATGGGTGCAGTATATCGACAACGAGCTGAAATACTTCAAGTACAACCCGTTCCTCGAAGCTGCCGCCGTATGTCCGAAATGCCATGCAAAGATGTTCCCTGCGCGCGGCAATGCCATACTCTGCCCTTCCGGCTGTGTGAGCATACCGGGCGAGGTCGCAGGCATGAAGCTGACAATACAGAACCAGTACGACCTGCTGACGCGCGCGCAGACGTCAGCTATAAACGGGTTTATAAGCCGCAGGACAGGCGCGCCGTTCTCCGCAAAGCTCATACTTGACCCGAATTTCAGAGTTACATATGACTTTAATTTTAAAGAGCCTGAAAAGACGGAAAAAGCTGAGTTCTACACGCCGCCTTCACTTATAGGGCGTCATTATCACGAGGTCTGGGAATAGGTCATCAATAAATGTTAATAAAGTTAATTATTTAAGTAAAAAGCGCCGAACCGCGGTTTGTTGATCTGCCGCGGTCCGGCGCTTTTTCGTTCAGCTCGTGAGAGCTGCAGTTATTTCGTTATTCATTTACTGGTGCATTACCATATGCCCATGACATGCTGCATGAGAAGGCTGACTATCGTTATGCCTGTCCAGCATGCAAAACCGAGAATCAGCGGCTTACCTCCCGATCTTATGAGCTTTACTATATCTGTGTTGAGGCCGATGGCAGCCATTGCAAGAACTATAAAGAAGCGGCTGAGCTCCTTTACAGGCGCAAATACCGACGCGTCTATACCGGCAGCCGAAGCGACCGTCGTTATTATAGAAGCACAGATAAAATACAGTATGAACATCGGGAATATCGCTCGGATACTCACCGACTTTCCCTCGACGCTATCAATACCGTTAGAGTTCTCTGCGCGGCGCGTGCGCCAAAATGCAAGAGCCAGCGTTATAGGGATTATAGCGAGCGTCCTTGTAAGCTTTACAGTTACAGCCGTTTCGAGCGTCGCTGAGCCGAGTCCCCACATGCTGTCCCACGTAGATGCAGCAGCAGTTACCGATGACGTATCATTTACCGCAGTTCCGGCAAATATGCCGAACGGCTCGCCCGATACTGTCGAAAAGCCTATAATATGACCGAGCCACGGGAAAACTATCGCAGCTATCACGTTGAAGAAGAATATTACAGATATAGACTGCGCTACTTCCTCATCGTCAGCGTCTATTACTGGAGCAGTAGCCGCTATAGCTGAACCGCCGCATATAGACGAGCCTACGCCTATCAGCGTAGAGATCTTTCCCGGTATATGCATGACCCTGCACAGCACGAACGATATGACGAGCGACGTCGTTATCGTGCTTACTATTACAGGCAGCGACTGCTTACCCGTCTGCAGGATCACGTTCAGATTAAGACCAAACCCGAGCAGGATGACAGCCCACTGCAATATTTTCTTTGAAGTGAACTTTATGCCCTTTTCAAACGGCTCGCGCTTTTTCAGAATGATCGCGACAAGCATGCCGAGTATGATAGAGATTATAGCACCGCCGATTATCGGAAATACCTTTCCGAGTATCCACGCCGGAACAGCTATGCACAGGCACAGCACTACTCCTCTCCACTTTTCTTTTATGCTTTCCATTTTATTTATGCCGCGCGCCTTACTTTACAGCGATGCACTCGATCTCTACCTTGCAGCCCTTTGGAATAGCTGCTACCTGTACGCAGCTGCGAGCAGGGAACGGTTCTGTAAAGTTTTCAGCGTATACAGCGTTCATAGCTGCAAAATCGCCGAGATCGGCAAGGAATACTGATGTCTTTATAACGTTTGCCATAGTCATGCCGTTTTCAGCGAGTATATTCTTTATATTGCTGAGCGACTGAGCTGTCTGCTCTTCTATAGTGCCTGCGATCTCGCCTGTAGCAGGATCTACAGGGATCTGGCCTGAAACGAATACCATATTACCGTGCTCGAGGCCCTGTGAATAAGGTCCGATAGCTGCAGGTGCTTTTTCTGTTGCGATTACCTTCATGATTGGAATCCTCCTTTATTATTACATTAATTAACAATTAATTTTTATTACTGTGCGCCGACCCGCCGGCAGACCGACAGGTGCTCCGGATGTACACTTTTAAATATTATCTGTCAGAAACAAGTCTGAAGCCTGCTTCTGTAAGTGCCTTCTTTATATCAGCGATCTGCTCGTGATCTCTCGTTTCCAGTCCGAGCTTAAGGAAGCAGCTTGAGATAGCCATGTTCACGTCGCTTCTGTCGTGGTGTACGGCTACAACGTTGCCGCCGCACGCAGCGATTATCTCTGATACCTCCTGGAGCTGACCCGGCTTGTCCTCAAGCGCGATAGTCAGATTTACAGCTCTGCCTGTAGTTACGAGGCCGCGAGTTATAACTCTGCTGAGTATATTTACGTCGATATTGCCGCCTGAAACGAGGCATACAACATTCTTGCCCTTTACAGGCAGCTTGTTGAACATAGCAGCCGCAACGCTGACAGCACCCGCGCCTTCTGCTACGACCTTCTGCTTTTCCATAAGAGTCAGGATAGCTGTAGCGATCTCGTCCTCAGAAACAGTCACGATATCGTCAACGTATTCCTGTACTATCTGATATGTAGTGTCGCCCGGGTGCTTTACAGCGATGCCGTCCGCGAAAGTATCTACAGTATCGAGCGTGATCTGCTCGTTTTCCTTTACGCTCCTGTACATGCTCGGAGCTCCCGCAGCCTGTACGCCGTATACCTTTACGTCAGGTCTGAGCTTCTTTACAGCGTAAGCGACGCCTGAGATAAGACCGCCGCCGCCTATAGGAACGATAACAGCGTCGAGCTCGTCTATCTGGTCGAGTATCTCAAGACCGATAGTTCCCTGTCCCGCGATAACGTCATCGTCATCAAAAGGATGGATAAATGTAGCGCCAGTTTCCTCCTGGAGCTTTACGGCATAGTCATAAGCTTCATCGTAAGCGCCCTTTACGAGGCAGACTTCAGCGCCGAGCTGCTTTGTAGCCTCGACCTTGCTGATAGGCGCGCCGTCAGGCATGCAAACTACAGCCTTTATACCGTTCTTTGTAGCAGACATGGCAACGCCCTGCGCATGGTTGCCCGCGCTGCATGCGATGATGCCCTTTGCCTTCTCCTCGTCAGTAAGCTGGCTTATCTTGTAGTAAGCGCCTCTGAGCTTGAAGCTTCCTGTAACCTGAAGATTCTCAGTCTTGAGATATATATTGCAGTCAGCCGGGATCTTAGTCGCTTTTATAAGATCCGTCTTTCTTGCCACTCCCTTGAGCACATAGGCTGCATGGTATATCTTGTCTAATGTAAGCATATTTATAATTCCTCCTGTGAATATTTCTACATTAATATCATGATCAATAAGGCACGAATGCGCGCTGCTCCGCAGCGCAGTACAAAACTGCAGCCGTCACCGGCTGAACAGCTACGCCTGTATGAACAGCGGGGCCTGCTGTAAGGCAGCCCCGCCGGATTTCGTACCTGTGTATATATTACATATACGACAATTGATTTTCAATTTAATATAATACCACATTTATTTTGTACCGTGTATACATTATTCGCATATTTAACTGTTTTTTTGCAGAATCGGTAGTACCACTTTGTAAGGCACATCAATTTTACATAAATTTACATCATATAGAGCTTCCATGCCGATTAATTTACCACCTCTATCATTACGACAGACACCTCATACGCAGTCCGCAGCTCCGAGCTTCCGTCAGGCAGCATTTTCCGATATACGCGGCTCTGAAAGCGCCCTTTAAGGCTGACAGCCGAGCCTACCTCAAGATTCGCGCAGAACCGCGCGCTGCGCCCCCACGTTATACAAGGTATGTAGTCCGACTTGCCGTGAGTCCTGTTTGAAGCGAGCATAATATCGCATATCTCGCGTCCAAGCGGCGAAACGCGGTAATACGGCGTCCGGCATATAAATCCCGCAAGATCGACCTCGTTCCTGTCATACGGCGGTATCCTCGTTTCTTCATTTTCAAACTGTATCTCGCGGCAGAACACTATCACGCGCAGATGGTTTTTCATATCGCAGTATTCATTATATGTCCTTACCTGGCCTTCTATGCGGCAGCGCTCGCCCGTAACGGGGGTGTGCGTTATAAGGCGCTCCGACACAGTTACAGGCAGATAGTCCACATTGCCGCTACGCCTGCGTACAGCAAGCATCAGATTAAAGAAATTCTCGCCGTATATCCTGTGGCTGTAGCAAAGCGGCTGATCGACGGTACCGGCAAGTACGATCCTGTTGTTATCCGCGTTCATCTGCCGTCACCTCCGCTTTTATACTTTTATCCCAGTCGCCTGTATTATTTGCATTATCTGCATTACCGGATGCTCCCGTTTCGCCCGGCTCGTCGCTTATCTGGCAGCCCTGTTCGTTTACGTGAGACTTTCCGTGATATATAAGATCATTTATCTTTACGACCTCGTAGCCGTTCGACTTCAGATTTTCCAGTATAAGAGGAAGATATTCCAGCACATGCTGCGCATTATTATGAAACAGTATTATAGACCCGTTTTTTACATTTCTGGTAACACGGTCAACTATCTGTTCTGTGCTTATATCCTTCCAGTCGAGGCTGTCAACGCTCCATTGTATAGTATCGTAGCCGAGCGACTCGGCAGTTTCTATCAGCGTGTCAGAATACGAACCGAACGGCGGTCTGAAAAGCGTAGGACGCTTTCCCGTCAGCTTTTCTATCGTATCGCCGGTCGTTTCAAGCTCCTCAGTTACTTTGTCAGCCGAAAGCCCTGCCATATCGGGATGCGATGTAGAATGATTTCCGATATCATGCCCGTGCTCCGCTATCATTTTTACATCGTCAGGATAATCCTCCGCCCAGAAATTAACAAGAAAGAAAGTCGCCTTGACATCATACGTGTCGAGTATATCGAGTATTCCCGCCGTATATTCGTCTCCCCACGCCGCATCAAAG
>CAVGTL010000042.1:0-17888 GCA_963632005.1 Succinivibrio sp. | reverse complement strand
CATATGACCGCTGAACAGGCAATCGAATACATAAATACGACAAATACTCACGATGACCGTATGGCGCATCTCGTGGACATGAAGGATATGTCTGCACGTTCGACGGGAATGACGGGAGGCGATATCTGGGTGCACTGCTATGAGAATATGGAAAAACTCGGTACTAAGGATTCCATGATCTTTATACAGAAGATGCATCAGATATTTTACTCAGGAAAGAATGAAGTACCGGTGCTGGGAAAATACCGTGTAGGCGAAGCGCAGAGGACTGTGATAAGCGTAGGCACTCAGGTAATGATACGAGAAGCGGACGGCAGGGACAGGCCGTATCTGTTGCTCAGACTGATACCTGTAGAGTACATGCAGACATCGTGGACATTCCCGACGGAATTTCCGGCAGCTGAGATCGACCTGATATCAAGAGACGGAGGCTACGTTATACAGTCGCCGTCGATGAGGTCGCGTTCATTCCTCGATTTTATCAGAGCGTATAATTTCCAGGACGATTACAATAAGGTCGATGAGCTTGCGGAAAGACTGGAATTTACTGACAGCGGCCTTATGGAATACAAAAATTCAAAGGGCGAGCTGTGCTATTTCTATTACGCGAGCATGGGGCAGGATTCAAACGTAGACATACTCGGATATATACCGGTGTCTGAGATAAGGGCTGACGGTATAAGATGGGGAATTATGCTGCTCGTATGCGGCATGCTCCTGCTGCTCGGCGCTGTAGACGGCATGTACATAATGTCGATAAACAGAAAGCTGCGCGGGGCGGTAGACATGGCAGAAAAAGCCAGTATGGCAAAGACGCAGTTCCTGTCATCGATGTCTCACGACATCAGAACGCCTATGAATGCAGTTATAGGAATGACAGATATTGCCAGAAATAATATCGGAGATACGCAGCTTGTCGAGGAATGTCTCGACAAAGTAAAGATGTCGGGCGAGCATCTGCTGACGCTCATAAACGATATACTTGATATATCAAAAGTAGAGAGCGGAAGGATGACGTTAAGTCCTGACGCGGTGTCAGTAAGCGCGCTTGCTGAAGAGCTGCAGAACATAGTATGGCAGAACGCTGCTGACAAGGATATAATGTTTGAAATGAACATCCGTGATATAAAGCACGATGTTGTAATGGCTGACACGCTGCGCATGAAGCAGGTGCTACTGAATATTCTGAGCAATGCAGTGAAATACACAGAACCCGGTGGTCATGTAAAATTTGACATAACGGAGCTGCCGTCACCGGCAGTCGGTGCGGATAAAGGTGAAAGCGCATTATTACAGTTTGTGATAGCTGATGACGGTATGGGCATGAGCGAGGAATTCCAGCGCGGTATGTATACGTCGTTTGCACGCGCTACAGACAGCCGTATAAATACGATACAGGGCTCAGGCCTCGGCCTCGCGATAGTAAAGCAGCTTGTAGACCTTATGGGCGGCTCTGTAGAGTGTGACAGCGCAGAAGGGCGCGGCACCGTGTTTACAGTGACGCTTGAGCTTCCTGTTGCTGACGGTGTTTCCTCGGAGCAGGCAGAATATAACATTTATACTGCTGACGTTGATGCGGACGAAGGCGAGTTTGCAGGCATGCGCGTGCTCGTTGCCGAGGACAACGACCTTAACTGGGAAATAATAGAAATGATGCTCAGCAAATACGGCATAGAGTCAGAGCGTGCAAAAGATGGACAGGAATGCCTCGATATGATGCGAGCGTCAGACGCTCAGACTGCCGGCGGAGATGTACACAGCAGGTATGACCTTGTGCTTATGGACGTGCAGATGCCTGTAATGGACGGCAGAGAAGCAGCGCGCCGCCTGCGCGCAAGCGACAATGCGTATCTGAGAGATATACCTGTAGCTGCCATGACGGCTGATGCGTTTGCAGAGGATATACAGGCATGCCTCGAGGCCGGAATGGATGCGCACGTTTCAAAGCCTGTAGATATGAAGCAGGTGATAGGCATACTGCGCAGGGCAGCAAACGGAACACTTCACAGGAAGCTGAATGCATAGAACGTGTAGTATAAAACGCATAATATAATTGGAAGGGAAAGATATCTATGAAAAAAAGGATCATCGCTGCTGCAGCTGCAGCATTTATGTTGCTCGGACTTGTGGGCTGCGGGGCAGCCGGAAATAACAGCGCTACAAAGCAAAAGGAATTTGAGCCGTCTCTTGATACTGACATGACTGAAACGCTGGAAATCGCAGGATTTATGGGAAATTTCGAGGCACTTGACCAGGTTATGGACGAATTTAACGAGATATATCCGAATGTAACATTTTCGTATGACCACAATACGGAATACATGCTGCCTCAGTATGTAGAAGCAAATGATAATGTCGATATATTTATGACGAGTGACAGGAATATAAAGGCGTCTGACGAGCCGGACTATTTTGTTCAGGACAGATGCCTCGACCTTTCTGAAGCAGGTATAGAGCTCAGCGGCGTAAGAGAAGAAGCTGCAGCTGACTGTACTGTTGACGGAAAGCTCCTGCGTGTGCCTGTTGCGATGCAGTCATACGGCATGGTCGTGAACAAGACACTGCTCGATAAAGAAGGCCTTTCTGTTCCTGAAAATTACAGTGAATTTCTGGATGTTATGGAAGCGCTGAAAGAAAAGGGATATACGCCGCTTCACGGTTCAGACCGGCATCTTTACGGTGATCTCATGGTAAATATGGCAATGAATATCATCGCAGCTGACAGTGACCTTGAAAAGGCACTTGAGACAGGAGACTCATCGGCTGCTGACGCAATAGAGCCTGTGTTTGAGAGATTACAGGAGATAATAGATAACGGATATACTGATTATGATACTAACTGTACGTATCCTCAGGACAATTATGACGGCTCCATAATGGCGTTTTTTGAAGGTGATATACCGTTTTATGTCTGCAACACAGAATGCGTGAGCGGCATGAAGAAGCGTGAATCTAAATCAGAAACATTCAGTGCAGCTCCGTTTGAATATGAATTCATGTACGCGCCGACAGGCGATAAGGGAGCTTACGCATACAAGGAACCATGGTACGGATTTTCGATAAATAAGGACAGCGAGCAGAAGGAGATCGCTGTGGAATTTTTGAAATTTATGGCAACAAAGCTTGACGATATGGCTTCTGTCAAGGGTCTGCCATCTGTTACTTCTGACAGTGCAGATGAGCGTTATCAGGGCATCAATACTGCAGACAACATTCAGGCTGAGTTTATAAATGACGGAAGTGTACCTGAATTGAGGCGTGAAGTGATGCTTGATGTATGCAAAAGATTCGGCGCAGGTAAGTTTGCCGATGCAGCAGAGGCTGCTGCTGAGTTTGCTAAACAGGAGATACCTGTAGACGAGGCTTAAGGAGATTTTTTATGATTACAGATAATACAGCCGGGGTATGCGGCAGGAGCAGCTTTAAACGGTATCTTTTCGGGGCCCTCATAGCGCTTGAGCTGCTGATGTCGTTTACATTTATGGGGTACATCCATATGCCGCCGATATCGATAACGATCGCGTATATTCCGGTCATACTTGCGGCGTGCCTACTCGGTGTCGGGCAGTCGGTATTTATAGGCATGCTGTTCGGACTTGGCAGTCTGTATAAGGCTTCTGCGGCTTACGTGCTTGCGGGAGATAAGATATTTTCACCGTTTCAGAGTGATGAGCCTTTAGGAAGCATCCTGCTCAGTGTCGGTTCGAGAATGGCGTTTGCGCTTGTCATAGGACTTCTGTTTTCAGCAGCTGCAAAAGCAACACACGTGAGGAGCAGGGGATATACCGGTTTCCATGCAGGAATGGCTGCGACAGAGTTGAAGTACGTTCCGAGAGAGCAGAGAAACGGCTCTGCGGTATCAGCAGGTAATTCAAATGGTGATGCTGACGCTCATAATGAGCCCGTAAAAAACAAAGGGTTATTTTGTGCTCTTACAGCGCTCATAGCACTTTTATCGCCAAAGATACATTCTTTTATGGTATTCAGCGTGATGGGGATATTTTTCCCTGAATTCGGCTACGATCATATGTCATCTTTTTCGATAGATTTCAATGATATAATGCTCGCGCTTCTGTGCGTTATCGTTACGGAGACTGCATGGCTGATATACGACTCTGCACCTGTGCGTGATTTTGCCTTTTGTGTCGATATGGCAAATGAGAGCCCGTATATAAAGAAGATGATGAACTGGTTCTTCCTTGCGTTTGAAATATTAATAGTTATATTATCGATATTTGCAACAACGTATTTCTCGCAGAGAACGTCTTATCTGCTCAGCCAGTACAATATACATGTTTCGTCTGACATGCAGAGCGACATACTCCTGCTTCATATACAGTTCCTCATAGCGATGCTCGGACTGAGCCTCATATCACTCCTGCTGGTAATATGCATATACAGATACATGTCGTACAGGGAATACCGCGGAGACCTCGATGCCCTCACGGGCGTAATGGGTCGCAGGATGTTCATGTATCACTGCGAGCGTATACAGTCCGGAAATGATGCTGTAGAGTCGGATGAAGGCTGGTTCCTTTTCGTAGACGTCGATTATTTCAAGAGCATAAACGATACATTTGGCCATGCGACAGGCGATATGGTCCTGCGCGAGATAGCTTCGAGGCTCCAGCGGATATTCGGCAGCAACGGAGCTGTCGGAAGGGTAGGCGGCGATGAGTTCGCAGTAATGATAGAGAAGCCTGTAGGGCAGGCCGATATCGAAACGTTGCTCGATGGTTTCCTGTCTGATATAGCGGATATAATCGATGAAAGAACGGGAGATGCTGCAAATGCGCCTCACAGGAACGTAAGCTGCAGCATAGGCGCTTACAGATTCACATATCCTCAGACGATGAAGCATCTCATGTCAGAAACAGATGAAATGCTTTATAAGGCAAAGGCAATAGGCCGCGCGTGCTACGTCGTTGAAGCAGGCGGCGAGATAACAGCAGGCGGTCCGCGCCTGACAGGATATGTTGACTGTTGACGCGGGTGATATATTTCTGTTATTATTAATAAGATATTTTTAATACTAATGATAATCGGAAAATATCGATCGAATCAATGAATAAAACAGCCGCGCGCCCCCGGGCGCAAACAAGGCTGTAAAAAATATTGATAAAAATACAAAACAAGAGGCGGGAAAATTGGAATCAAACAAGGATAATATGACTGAAAATATTACAGAAAATGTAAATGCAATAAAGTCAGGAGCGGCCGCAATGCCTGAGTTCGTAGGCACTACAGTCCTCGATACTATAGGGCTCGTAATAGCAAGCGTTGACGAGCATCTGCGCGAGAAGATGAAGATAAACGGACGCTACAAAAGCGTGGGCATCATAAGCTCAAGAACAGGCGCAGCGGGCCAGATAACTGCCGTAGATGATGCAGTAAAGGCGACAAATACAGAAGTACTGTCTATAATGCTCCCGCGAGACACAAAGGGCTGGGGCGGACACGGAAACTATATCGTTATCGGAGCAGAAACTGTAGCAGACGCGCGCAGAGCCGTTGAAATCGCACTCGAAAGGACAGCGCAGAACGCGGGCGAGATATATGTAAACGACGCAGGCCATCTGGAATTCGCTTTCTCAGCGTCAGCAGACCAGGCGCTCAACATGGCGTTCGGCACGCCTGTGGGACGCGCATTCGGATTCGTATGCGGCTCTCCGGCTTCCATAGGTCTTGTTATAGCCGATCTCGCAGTTAAGTCAGCCGATGTAGAAATAACGAAATACATGACGCCTGACGAAGGCACGAGCCACACAAACGAAGTAATACTCGCCCTGACAGGCGATACGAGCGCCGTGCGCACGGCAGTAATGACAGCGAGAGATGCAGGCAGAAAGCTTCTCGGAGCCATGGCAGGAGAAGCAAAAAGCCTCGGTGAGCCGTACATACGCTAAAAGCGCGATATAGAAAATACAATAATAAAAAATACAGAAACAGAAAATATATGACCCCGTTCGGCATGACGTAAACCGAACGGGGTCTTTAATATTTTGGAAATGTCGGATAAGATGTTTTATTGATAATAAATTTAAATTTAATTTATTACATATTTAATATCTTCTACTTAATATTCTCCTTCATCCACTCAGAAAAAGCAGCAAGTCCGGCAGCGATCTCTTCCTTAGGATTACCGAAGCCGAGCCTGAAATGGTCGTCCGACTCAAACGCACAGCCCGGAACGAAAAGCACTCCGGCTTCCTCGCGGAGGCGGTGACAGAGCTCGGTAGAAGTCATGTCAAAGTCAAACTTCACAAAGCAGGTAGTAGCAGAGCTCGGCTTTACGTATGAAACATGCGGCTCATCGGCTATCCATTTATCTATGACTGCAAGGTTCTCGCGGCATATCTCGACATTGCGCGAAAGCACGGCGTCACGGTTTTCTATAGCGATGGCGGCAAGCAGCTCGTCCATCTTGCCGACGCTTATTATATGATAATCACGATGCCTGTTTATATCGTCTATGACCTCGCGCGGGCCTGCGACCCAGCCGAGGCGGAGCCCCGCGAGCGCAAACGTCTTTGACATGCCGCCCGTAACTATAGCCTTGTCATAGATATCTATGAACGACGGCGCAAAAAAGCTGCCGTCATCAGGTCTGCCGTCATGCGAAAGACCTCTGTAAGCTTCATCGCAGAATATGTATGCGCCGCACTGCTCGGCAATCTCAGCTATCTCGCGCATCATTTCTACAGGCATTACCGCGCCTGTAGGGTTATTAGGGTTGTTCAGGCAGATGAGGCGCGTCTTGTCGGTAACAGCGGCGCGCAGCTCGTCTATATTAAGCAGCCAGCCGTTTTCCTCTTTCAGGCGCAGTATTGTAATGTCAGCGCCGATAGATTCAGGCAGCGAATAGAGCTGTTGATATGACGGCGATACAGCGATAACGTGGTCGCCCGGCCTTACTATAGTCGTGAGCACGAGCGAGTTTGCGCCTATCGTGCCATGCGCTATAGTTATCCTGTCCTCAGGCACGTTTTTATAAAGCCCGCTGACGGCGCGGCGCAGGCGCTCAGAGCCAACGATCTCGCCGTAGTCGAGCGTTATATTCATAAGCTCCTCTGCAAGCTCGTCCCTGCGTCCCGTAAGCTCAAGAAGCCCGCCGACAGTCAGAGCATGCGGAAAAGTCTCCGAAAGGTTGTATTTACAGTCGTTCTCATACATGTTGAGCCACGCTTCAACATGAAAATCTTTTATATCCAATTATATTTCCTCCTGTTTATTCTGCTTGTATGCCGTGCCCCATTCCTCCATTGACTTGATGACAGGCCGCATGGATTCACCGAGCTCGCTGAGCGCGTATTCGACCCTCGGCGGCACTTCCGGGTAGACAGTTCGCGTGATGATACCATCGGCCTCCATAGAGCGCAGGCTGTCTGTCAGCACCTTCTGGCTTATCCCTGCAAGGTCGCGCTTTAGCTCGTTAAATCGCCACGGCCGTGCAAGCAAATTACGCAGTATCAGCAGCTTCCATTTACTTCCTATGAGCGCAACTGTAGTCGCCACAGGGCATGCAGGCATTTCTTCCTTTGTCAGCATATTTACCTCCTTAAACGTATTTCAATACGACACGAAAACAAACATTTTAAGCATCTGCTTTCCATCACTTTAAGATTGAAATCACTTAATGGTTCAAATATGAATATTATATTCTAATTATATTATAACATCATAATATCCTGCAATAATATATATGAGTAAACACGAATTTAAAAAGTCAGCAGGCAGGGCGCATTTCTTTTTTTCCGGTTTGCAGCGCATTAGAATACTAACTGAGGTCGGGAACGGCCGGAAAAATGTTTTTAAGTTTTAAGAAATTTTACGGAGGTATAAGATGAAACTTTTTAATTTTGCAGGATGGAATAAAAAGGTAAACGCAGCTGCACAGGCAGCATGCGGCACAGCGTGCGGAGCAGGAGACAAGCCGACAGAAGCGCCGACAGCGTGCGGAAGCGCATGCGGAGCGGGAGATAGACCGGCAGAAGCGCCGACAGCATGCGGAAGTGCGTGCGGTGCAGGAGATAAGTAAGAGGAAACAGTAAGAAGGTTATTATGAAACAGTATTTTGCATTTCAGTGGCACATAACAGACGACTGCGACCAGCGCTGCAAGCACTGTTATATATTTTCAGGAAATGAAGGAAAATTTATAGAGTCTATGAACTGGAAACAGATGCATGAAACATTTTACAATTGTATGGATTTCTGCGAGGTATACGACCGCGCGCCGTATTTTTACATAACGGGAGGCGACCCGCTGCTGCATCCCGATTTCTGGCGCCTGGCGGAGCTTATGAGGTCGAACGGTGTTCCGTTCACTATACTCGGCAATCCGTTTCATTTAAATGATGAAGTGTGCAGAAAGCTTAAAGAATACGGCTGCGAAAAATACCAGATGTCGATAGACGGGCTGCGTGAAACGCATGACTGGTTCAGAAAGCCGGGCAGCTTTGACGAGACGCTCGAAAAGATAAGCTGCATAAAGCGCGCAGGCATCTGCCACATGATGATACTTCCGACAGGCGATGTGTACGCATGCAGGCGTGTTCAGAACAGCAGAGTCGGCAGCGTATTCAGCGACAGGCTTGCAGATCTGTGGGTGAGCAGCTTTGAAGTCTACAGAGAGTTTGGCAGATTCGAAAAATGCGCAAAGTGTGAGCTTCTGGCCTATTGCAGAGGATGTCCGGCGGTGGCCGCCGGAAGCGCGGGTGGATTTTATTCGTCAGACCCGCAGTGCTGGAAAGAAGTGAAATGAAATAAAATGGAAAAATATAATGGCGCGCCGGTCAATAAGGCGCTTTGACAGCAGACCTGTCGAAGAGGAAGTACTGCAGCAGATAATTACAGCAGGCCTCTACGCCCCGAGCGCAGGCGGCAGACAGGGCGTTATATTTGCAGTCTCCCGCGACCGCGAGGTAAACGAGCGCCTCGGAAAAATAAAGCGCGCAAACTCGAACCCTCGCATGGCTGACGAAAATCATTACGTCTCAAAGGAACAGCCCAGCATAGCCGACGACCCGAATATTAAAGACGCATTTTACGGCGCTCCCGTAGTCATAACGATGTTCGCTCCAAAAAACTTCCTGTTCTCAGTAGACGACTGCGCCGTAGCCGCCGAAAACATGATGCTGGCAGCCGAATCACTCGGCGTAGGCTCATGCTACATAGGCCAGGGCTGGACAGCCTTCGCCGATCCGTACGGGCAGGATATACTCAAAAAATGGAACATAAGCCACGACCGCTACGCAGTAATGCAGCTGTTACTCGGCTACCCGCGTCCCGAAGACCCGCGCCCGCAGTCAAAACCAAGAAAAAACGACCGCGTGCTGTGGGTGTAAAGAAAATTTAAAAAGAATAACCGATATTTTTACGGATCTGTGGGACGGCCTGGCCGTCGGGCTTTCAGCGCGTGCAGGCGCTGTTGCTGTATTCATTCGTGCAGCATTTGCATATGATTGTTTTTACTTGTCAAATTTATTGAAAGACAAGCGGTTTGATGATATAGTTATATTTAACATTTAATCTTAAAAAATGCTGTTTTTCAAATAACTAAGAGGAATTGAACTATGCAAAGTGTGCAGATCGCGGCGAGTGAAATATGGGTAACGCTTATATTTTGCGGGATATTGTATTTATTCAGGAATGAGCTTGATAATAAAAAGGTTACGAAGATACTGCTGATAGCGTGTATCACAAGGCTTATGAGTGACGCTGTGTCATGGGCGTTTGACGGCCTGCCGGGACTTTTCTGGGGCGTGACTACGAGACTCAGTAATTACCTTACATTTGTTTCTAATGATGTTATTTCTCTTGTTTTTTCCATATTTGTATGGAATATGATAAGGCGCGAGAATGAAAAGCCGGATATTGTAATGAAAGTGTACTGGGCGCTCGAAGCTGTAGCCATAAGCGCGCTGACGCTTAATCTGCATTTCGGGTGGTTCTATTCATTTGACAGCAGCAATGTGTACAGCAGGGGAGACTATTACCGTCTGACGCATGTGGCGCCGTTTGTGGCATTGCTGGTAGTTCTGTGGCTGTTGGTAAAATATCGCAGCAGATTGAATAAAAACCAGAAATTCCTCGGATGGTCGTATTTTATCCTCATGTCGGGAGCGACTTTGTATGAATATATGCAATTCGGTCTGTCGCTTCAGACGTATGCACAGACCTTTTCGGCATTGACGGCATTTTTTGTAGGTGAGATAGAGATACGCCAGAAGCTGCTTCAGACGCAGGAGAGTCTGGAGCAGAAAAACGAGGAATTACGGGAGGAAGAAAAGAAAGCAGAAGCTGCAAACGTTGCAAAATCAAACTTCCTTTTTAATATGTCTCACGACATACGCACGCCGATGAATGCAATAATCGGATATACTCAGCTTGTGAAGAAGGAGCTTACACAAAATGAAAAACCGGATAAAAAGAAGATACTTGATTACGAAGAAAAGATCGAACATTCTGGCAATCTGCTGCTGTCGATCATTAACAATGTACTCGATATGGCGCGTATCGAAAGCGGCAAGGCCGAACTGAACGAGGAATATGTCGATACAGCGAAGGTATTTGCTGAGCTGCAGAGCGTATTTGAATCGGATGCTTCTAAAAAGAATATCAGGATGTATTCTGACTGGAACGTTAAGCACAGATACCTTATAGCAGACCAGACAAAGATGAAAGAGATATTCCTTAATCTTATCAGCAATGCGGTAAAGTACACACCTGAGGGCGGTTCTGTATATATGAGAGCCGCAGAGCTGCCGTGCGATAAGGAAGGATACATATGCGTAAAGACAGAGATCGAAGATACCGGAATAGGAATGAGCGCCGAATATCTTCCGCAGCTCTTTGAGCCGTTTACGCGCGAACGCAATTCTACAACTGCAAATGTGATAGGAACAGGTCTCGGTATGCCTATCGTAAAGAAGCTGGTAGACCTGATGGGCGGCAGCATCGAGGTGGAAAGTGAGCTCGGAAAAGGAACAAAATTTACACTCGTCCTTTGTCACAGAATTGCTGATGTATCATGTGATCCGAGTGAAATACAGATATCCGATGAAGAAAAGAAAAAAGTTCTCAGCGGAAAGCGTATTCTTTTAGCTGAGGATAATGAGCTGAATGCTGAGATAGCCACGACTATCCTCGAAGAAAGCGAAATGCTCGTAGACCATGTGGAAGACGGCATACAGTGCGTTGCAAAGATAGAGCAGAGCCCGGCAGCAGCTTATGACCTCATCCTTATGGACATTCAGATGCCTAACATGGATGGGTACAAGGCGACACAGGCGATCAGGGCGCTGAATGATGACACAAAATCATCGATCCCGATAGTAGCAATGACAGCAAATGCATTTGAAGAGGACAAAAAGCTGGCGCTTTCAAAAGGGATGAATGCTCACATAGCGAAGCCGATGGATATAGAGAAAATAGAGGAAGTGCTTTATTCTATTTTAAAATAATAACATTTACAATAAAGTATACTTTTCTGTAAATACAGGACTCCATTGCAAACCGCCTTGCTCACCTCGCTGGCAGCATCACCATTCTGCTCCGATGCTCCGCTCGTCTGCATGCCCGCTCGCTTTTTGGCGTCTTTTTGTATTTATAGAGATTGCAGTAAAGTATAAATTTTAAAAAGAACGTCTGTAGGATAATATGGGCGTTCTTTTTTCGTGATTTAAGAATATTTTATACATTACTCCGGCTGATGTGATATGGTATACACGAAAATACAAAAAGTTCGGTTGAACGGGAGTGATGTAGATGACTGTGAAAAAACGATTGTTTTTGTCTAATATAATGATGATAGTAGTACCTGCTGCAGCAACGCTGCTTATAGGGGTGCTTTGTGTAGGATTTATATGGATAGCGCTCATAAATGGCGTAGGCCTCGGCATACATGATGAGGATGAGTTTGACCTGGCGTGTGCAGCTATAACGGAAGGAATAGAAAAAGAGCTGAAGACCGGCGGTGATATGTCGAGTATCGAGGACCTGCTGAGCGTGAACGATATGTCCGTAGCCATATACACTGACGGGAAAAACGTGTATTCATATGGGAATGCAGTAATCGATGATGCCGATCTGATACGAGCGGCGCAGATAGTAGGTGATGACGCACTTATAGCGCAGTCGGGGCGCATCGTTTGTACGGCTGAGGAACATATAAACGGTACAGACTACGATGTATATATTGCCGGAAATTATGATAATCCGCATTCATATTCAGACCTTAAAACAGCTATGGTATTCGCCGAGATACTTATAGCGTTTACCATAGTTATATCCATACTCATGACTAACCGCTTCCTGACGAGATTCGTACTGAAGCGTGTAGAAGAACCGCTCGATATACTGGCAGAGGGAGCAAGAGAGATAGGACATGAAAATCTCGAATACCGCATAGAATACAACGGTAAAGACGAGTTTGCGCCTGTGTGCGAAGCATTTAATAATATGGCGGAGCGATTGCAGACATCGATAGAGCGCATACAGAAGGATGAAGAGAGCAGAAAGGAGCTCCTTGCCGGTATATCTCACGATATCAGATCGCCGCTGACATCAATACAGGCTTATGTTGAAGGGCTTACAGACGGAGTAGCGTCAACTCCAGAAATACAGCGCCGCTATCTCGATACTGTAAAGAAAAAGGCAGAGGACATAGACCGTCTCGTGTCGCAGCTTTTCCTATTCTCCAAGCTCGACCTTGACGAATATCCGATGGATATCAGAACGCTCAGGCTTGACGAAATGGCAGTAATGCTCGTTCAGGAGAACAGGAACGAATACCTTGAGCGCGGGCTGGACATCGAGCTTACAGGGCAGAATACATCGCCAGTAACGGTAAAGGCGGACCCGGTGCAGCTACATCGAATGCTCGTAAACATAATGGACAACAGCGCAAAGTATAAAGTAAACGAGGTCGGTCATCTTGATATCAAAGTTGACACAGTGTCAGGATACGGCCGAATAGTTCTGTCGGATGACGGTCCGGGAGTATCAGACGAAGCACTTCCAAAGCTTTTTGATGTATTTTACAGAAGTGACCCGGCAAGAAAGAACCCGGCAGGCGGAAGCGGCCTGGGGCTTGCTATAGCCGCAAAGACTGTCGATAAGATGAACGGAAATATAATGGCGGAAAATCGTCCGCAGGGCGGACTGTCTGTTATAATAACATTACCGCTGGAGTCATTTGAAGATACGGAGGAAAAACACGATGCAGAGGATACTGATAATAGAGGACGACGCTGATATCGCTGCCATAGAGCGCGATTATCTGGCTGTAAATTCATACGAAGCAGAAATAGCCGGCGACGGCGAGAGCGGCCTGGCGCTCGGACTGAGCGGTAAGTTCGACCTTATACTGCTCGATGTGATGCTGCCGGGTATGGACGGATTTGAGGTGTGCCGCAGGCTGCGCGAGAAGGTAGATACGCCGGTGCTCATGGTGACTGCGCGCCGCGAGGACATAGACAAGATACGTGGCCTAGGCCTCGGCGCAGACGACTATATAGAAAAGCCGTTCTCACCGAGCGTTCTGGTGGCGCGCGTAAAGGCGCATCTTGCTACATACGAGCGGCTGACAGGCGGACGAGCTGCAGGCAGCGAAAAAAAGTCAGCTGAAATTCAGATAGGCGGCGTCCGCATGAATACCGAAACGCATCGAGTCTATGTAAACGATAAAGAAGTCGAGCTGAAAAACAAGGAATACGAGCTTCTGCTGTTTTTCATGCAGAATGCAGATATCGTGTTCAGCCGCGAGGATCTTTACGAGCGCATATGGGGCATGGACGCAATGGGCGACAACGCTACTGTAGCAGTCCACATAAACAGACTCAGAGAAAAAATAGAGCCCGACCCTGCGCACCCGCAGTATATACAGACAGTTTGGGGCGCAGGCTACAGGTTCAGGGGGTAGAGCAGCAATACGTATATTTTTTAATATCGCGTCATTTGAAAATAAAAACTGACGTGATTGACGCGATTGACGCGATTTTGTATAATAAGATAAAAGATAGAAAGGAGGGTCAAGTGATGATTTTTCGTGAAAGTGAGACTGTTGAACTTAAAGAGGTCTTTATTGATGATATAAAAAAAGAAATAATAGCCTTTGCAAACAGTGACGGCGGAAAGATATATGTCGGTGTAAGAGATGACGGCGCAGTTACAGGACTTGATGATCCGGACGGTACGGCGCTGCAGATCAGTAATATGGTAAGAGATTCCGTAAAGCCTGATATAACCATGTTTATACACTATGAAAATATCAATGAAGATGGAAAAAATATAATAGCTGTAGATGTTCAACGAGGCACTGACAGACCATATTATTTAGCAAAAAAAGGTATGAGACCTGAGGGAGTTTATGTGAGACAGGGATTTTCATCGGTACCTGCTACTGATGCAGCCATACGCCGTATGATAAAGGAAACAGACGGCGATCGTTTTGAAGCTATGCGAAGCTTGAATCAGGAACTTACATTTGAGTCTGTAAGGAAAGAATTTCAGCTTAGAAATGTTGAGTTTGGCTCTCAGCAGATGAGAACTTTAAAGCTGGTGGATAGTGACGGACTTTACAGTAATCTTGCTTTATTGTTGTCAGATCAGTGTGTTCATACTGTAAAGGCGGCTGTTTTTCAGGGTACTGATCAGATGGTATTTAAAGACCGAAGAGAATTTACAGGTTCCCTGATGCAACAAATGAATGAAGTGTATGATTTCATAGATTTTAGAAATCAGACTCATGCGACAATAGAAAAGCTGCTGAGAATAGATGTAAGAGATTATCCTGAGGTCGCTGTGAGAGAGGCACTACTGAATATGCTGGTGCATCGGGATTATTCATTCAGCGCCAGCGCGATGGTAAGTATGTATGAGGATCGTCTGGAATTTATATCTATCGGTGGTCTGATGCCCGGCATAGAGCTTGAAGATGTTATGGCGGGTATTTCTGTATGCAGAAATCAGGATCTTGCAAATGTGTTTTACCGCCTGCATCTGATAGAAGCTTATGGAACAGGAATAGGAAAAATAATGAAAGCTTATGACGGTTCCTTAAAAAAGCCCGTTGTAGAGACTACCAAAAATACTTTTAAGATAATACTGCCTAATGTAAATACTGACGGGTTTTCAGATATTGATCGCAGTCATGCAGAAAAAGCGGAGGATCCTCTGACCGAAAATGAAAGAAAAGTGATTAAATATGTAAAAGAACACAATTCAATCACTAAAAACAAAGCAGTTGAACTGTTGGGCGTAAGCGCTTCAACAGCAGAGAGACTGATCAGAAAACTGATAAAACAAAATCTGCTCAAACAAAACGGAAATGCAAGAAGCACATACTATACTGGTTATGCAATAATTTAATAAAAATGCTGACAAAAGCAGCAGGTGTTGAAAAAATTTCATCATCTGCTGTTTTTTTATATTTTTTTTAATATTTCTTTCCTGTCTGTTTAAAGACTCAGTATATATTGAATGCTGTAAAAAGAAAGCGACCATCAGACTATTTAGGATAGAGGTCAGGGAGATGAGGATAATAAGATGAGCAGATCGAGAATAAAACAGCTGAACGTGATATCGGCGCTGTGTCTCGCCGCATGTATATGCATCGGTGTGTGGGGCATTCACAGCGGAATACTTACATCACAGCAGGAGATGGAACGAATAATACAGGGAGCGGGCGCTCTCGGCCCGATATTGTTTATGATATTTCAGGCGGTACAGGTAGTGCTTCCGATACTGCCGGGCGGCGTGAGCTGCCTTGTAGGCGTTATATTATTCGGCCCTGTTATGGGATTTATTTACAATTACGTAGGCATATGCATAGGGTCGTTTATAGCGTTCGGCATAGCCAAAAACTGCGGAAGGCCGCTTATCATAAACCTTTTCGGACTTAAGCAGGTCATGAAGTACGATAAATGGACTGAGGAAAAGGGTCGTTTTGACAAGATGTTTGCGCTGGCGATATTCCTGCCGGTCGCGCCTGACGATATGCTTTGCTATCTGGCGGGGACGACGACGATGTCGTGGAAGCGGTTTATCGTGATAATACTTCTCGGCAAGCCGTTTGCGATATTCCTTTACAGTATCCTTTTAAATACAGCGTGGACAGGGCTTCTGGGATTTTTAAAATAAACAGTAAAAGGTGAGGGCTCGCGGGCGAGCGCATTCTGAATGTGATCGGTAAATGTGATTGGAGGAAAAATATGTCAGTTTATTTATACACAGGCGGAGAAAAAATAGTTAAAAAAAGCGGAATAGGACAGGCCATAGAGCATCAGAAGCGAGTGCTCGATGAAGCAGGGCTCGACCCGGTGACAAAGCCTGACAGAGATGCGGGAATAGTACATATAAACACTGTTTTTCCTGATTCTGTGCTGAGGGCTGACCTTGAGCGACTGCGCGGGCGCAGGGTCGTGTATTATGCACATTCGACGATGGAGGATTTCAGGCATTCGTTTAAGGGCTCCGATCTGCTGGCACCGCTTTTCAAAAAATGGATAATGCACTGCTATTCCCACGGTGACGTGATACTCACGCCGACTGAGTATTCGAAGCATCTGCTTGAGAGCTACGGCATAAAAAAGCCGATATACAGCATATCGAACGGCGTTGACACTGAGTTCTTTTCGCCCGGTGACGGGCGCAGGGAAGCGTTCCGCAGGCATTACGGCATTGCTGACGATGAAAAGGTCGTTATAAGTGTTGGACATATGATAGAAAGAAAGGGTATAATCGACTACATAGAGCTCGCACGCAGGATGCCGGACGTCAGATTTTTCTGGTTCGGACACACTCCGGCGGCGGTCATGACAGAAGAGGTGCAGGCTGCTATAAAAAATGCCCCGTCGAATCTTGAGTTTCCGGGCTTCATAGATCAGGAGCAGCTGCGCGAGGCTTACTGCGGTGCGGATGTTTTTGCGTTCCTGAGTAAAGAGGAGACGGAAGGGATAGTCGTGCTCGAAGCGCTGGCATGCGGCGTACCTGTCGTTGTCAGAGACATACCTGTGTACGTTGGCTGGCTCAGAAACGGTGAAAATGTATACAAGGGCAGCAGTGTTGATGATTTTGAGTCGCTTGTGGTAGGCGTGCTTGACGGAACGCTGCCGTGTCTGACGGCTGCGGGGCGCGAAACTGCGCTTGAACGGAGCTATGCGGCCGTTGGCGAGCGTCTTAAGGAAATATACTGCAAAGAATGTCTGACGGAGGGAACGCGGGGCGTTCGAACAGCAGGGAAGCTTACTGTGGGAAGGATATAATGTTGTATTCGTTTGATTTTTCAATACTTGATTTTATACAGACTCATTTGAGGAGCACTGTCGGAGACGCTGTAATGCAGACAGCAAGCTTTATTGGAGACAAGGGAATGGTCTGGATAGGGCTTACGCTCGTGCTGCTTGCGATACCAAAGACACGCAAGGCGGGCGCAGCAGTGGCTGCAGCGCTCATTATGGAGCTGATACTCTGCAATCTGATAATAAAGCCGTACGTGGCGCGCATACGCCCGTTCGATGTGAACACGACAGTACAGCTGCTCGTATCGCGCCCGACAGACTACTCGTTCCCGTCAGGGCATACGGGCGCGTCGTTTGCAGCGACGGCGGCGCTTTTCGCGCAGAAGGATAAAATGTGGATACCGTCGCTCGTGCTGTCGATCCTGATAAGCTTTTCGAGACTTTATCTTTACGTTCATTATCCGACAGACGTCATCGCAGGCGTATTTCTGGGGACGATGATGGGGCTGCTCGGCAGCGCCGCAGTGAATTTCATATATAAACGTTATTCGCTGACGTGATATCGGTCGGACCTCGCATATGTAAGCGGGGTCCGTTTTAACTTTCAGGAAACAAAACAATTCAGCGTAAAGATCATAAGAAAAAT
>CAVGTL010000041.1:0-17943 GCA_963632005.1 Succinivibrio sp. | reverse complement strand
GGCATCAGCAGCACAACCGCTGCTATCACTGCCAGTACTGCGAATATTTTCAGATTTACAGACAGTATTTTTCTGTCGTTTTCGTTTCTGATACCTGCAATATTTTTTAGTTTAAACAAATTATCCTACCTCTTCAAATACGTATCATACTACTTTTGATGCATGAATATTCCTAAATCGTTTCATTAATACACTATACTGTATCCGTTTGCATTTACTACGGGATATATAAGAGCCTCTACGACAGATTTTAAATTTTCCTCTGCCGACGCCATAAGCTGCGGCGATCCGCTCGCTTCTGTTTCAGCGTCATTTTCACATGCCTGAAGGACATCCTTCAGATCGGCTGTCGTATTTTCCGGTATGAACGACAACTGTTCTTCATCGACCGTGCATGCAGTTATCTTTATCTCAGGTAGTATCGGCGTCACCGTCTTTTTCTCATTGTCAATGTCAAATTTTACGTTCTTCATGTCTACGCCTGCTTTGACCTTTGACGCGTATTTTACATTGCATTTTACTGTTTTGCCGTCTGCTTCGTATACCTGTGCTATTCCATTATATGTAAACTGTGCCGATGAAAGCTCTGCTACAGCTGTTACTTCTGTCAGCATGGCTGACGAGATCACGCTTTCCTCGCCTTTTTGAAATATTGACGAACCTTTTACCGACACTACTATTATGATCAGCATTATCCCTAATATCAGCGGTGAGCCGAGTACGATCTTTCTTTTTACCGTAACCGTGCCACTGTTCATATTACTTTTTCTGTGTTTTCCAATTTCCATTTTACGACCTCGTTTCAACCTTCTTTCACTCATATGATATTTTCCGATAATTTTAACACATATAGCAAAAACAGACCACAGAAATACGCTTCTATGGTCTGTCATATTCTTTATTTCATACACATAGCATCATTTCTTGAAAGGAGGTATACGCAATATTGATTCATACTTATACCCTCTCTTTTAGAATGCTCGGCCAATGCTCTGTGCAGACTGCGAGGAAGTCTTAATTTGAACTGTCCTGAATAATTTTGAAGGCTATCCGGTTCATATATTTCAATTCCTTCTTCCAGGGCAGCTTCTATCCATGCCTTTTTTGCATCTAATGCATTTGATATTGCAGCTTCTATAGTGTCACCACAGGTAACACATCCCGGCAGATCCGGATATGAAACTACAAAGCCGCCTTCATCCTTATCTTCTATTATTTCCATACGATATGATACTGACATATAATCATTCAAAGTTTTCATTATCTATCGTCTCACTTTCCACGATCTTCTTTACTATCTCAACATATGCCTTTTTTATCGGTTCATGCTTAGGTATAGTTACAGGCATACAACCTTGTTTTCTAAATGTATAATGACTGCTTCCATTCCTCGGTGAATGCATTTCATAACCATACGATTCAAGTACTTTTCTTAATTCATTAAATCTAAGATCTAATGATAAATTGCATATTTCTGTTATAAGTTTATCCCACTTTGACATAACTGCTATTCCTGTCTTTATTATAGTTTGGTATTATATATGGTGTCAATTCGTTTTTTCTGTACTTCACTAACCTGTTATATTATTTTTTATCAGGTTATATATTCCGATTCCGTTTTTTCTTCCAAAGGAATGCAGTGAACCTGTATAAAGTTCCTTTTTGCCCTTTTGATTTCCTGATTGGATGAAGTCTATTATTTCGTTTTCCATATATTCATATTCGGTACCCTTCAGTACTTCCTTTATTTTTCCTTTTAACCGGCTGCGTTCGTATATTTTTGCACATTCGACAGCAAGATCTAATTTTAACATTCTTTGTTGAACTGCTTTTCTTCGTTCTGAATCTTCAGTAGCATCGATCATTGTAAGAGCAATTTCTATATTTTCGGCTCTGATTATTTGAACATTTGACATATCATTCACGGAACATAAAAAATCTATTACGGCTTGAAATCCCTTGTCTCTGCTTACTATTGCTATATTAGCTTCGCCTCTTTCACTCATTATGCCGCATTCTGCTGCTATGTAAAAATCAAGCGCATTTTTTCCTGTTTCTTTTAACTTTACTACTTGGAACTCACATCCACTATTTTCTATGTCTTGTATACTATCAGCTCTGATCCTTGCACAGCAATCGCTGTAGAAAATAATCAATGTATCTTTTTCACTAAGCATGTCCGTCCCATTTAAACCGTTCGACCCATTTACATTTTCATAGTCAACAAGTATCACAGCCATTGCCGTTCCTCCAAAATTTTTATCAAATATATTTTGTATCTGTTTCCGATAAGCTTTATCATTTGCTATTTCGTTTTCTATAGTTTATAATATCCATTGGTTACATCAATTGTATTAAAGTTGCATAATTACAAAAGGAGTTTTTCCATGAAATTTCATCCCGAAAGGTTAATACAAGTTCGAAAATCACTGAATATTAATAAAGCTGAAGCTGCACGGCGGCTCAATATTTCAGCCATGGCCTATGGTCGGTATGAAAATGGTCAACGTGAACCATCCTATCAGTCCGTGTGTTTTATAGCGCAAAAATTCCATTGCAATGTAAATTTTTTGTATGGAATATCCAATGAAATGACTTCTGAATATATCACGATTTCCCGTTCTGAATCACCGGAACTTTATTCTCTTATCGAATTGATCAACAACAACACCGATATTAAAGAACGACTCCTCATATATGCTCAAAAGTTAGCAAAAAAATAATAAAGCCAGTATGTATACTTTAGTTAATATATAACCAATGGTTATTTTTATAATACCACACTTTAATATGCTTGTCAAAGAAACGGCTTATCTCCATGTATACAAAAATAAAAACAGACCACAGATATATGCTTCTATGGTCTGTTATATTTTCATGCATTAATTAATTCAAATTTTATCGGCTCAGTTATTAAGATTCATAGCTATCACTTTTACGACCTCGTCCATAACTATAGGCTTTGAAAGGTGCGCGTTCATGCCTGCGTCGAGAGAAGCCTGTACGTCTTCAACAAATGCGTTTGCTGTCATCGCTATTATCGGGATAGTGCAGCTGTCAGCTCTGTCGGGCAGTGAGCGTATCGCTTTTGTGGCTTCATATCCGTTCATGCGAGGCATCATTATATCCATAAGTATCAGGTCGAAGCTTCCTTCCGGAGCGTCTGAGAAAATGTTGACAGCTTCCCGGCCGTCGACCGCTCTTGTCACCGCTACTCCGTATTCTTCTAGGAGTACGGTTGCGATCTCAGCGTTCAGGTCATTGTCCTCTGCCAGAAGTATCCTTACTCCCGTCAGGTCTGACGATCCGACAGACACGTTTATATCTTCTGTCTCACATTCCTCTGTAAGTTCAAGCGGAAGCTCTACAGTAAATTTCGAACCTTTTCCTCTTTTACTTTCAACAGATATCCTGCCGCCCATGAGCGTTACATATCTCTTTGTTATAGCAAGTCCGAGACCGTTTCCGAGATAGCTCGTCCTTGCGCCTGAATTTTCCTGCGTAAATTCATCAAAAATATGCTCCTGAAATTCCTCGCTCATTCCTATTCCTGTATCTGAGATACTGTAATGTACAACTACATGCTGTACATCAGCACCTTCTGTCTGCTCAGCTCGAAATGTTATGACGCCTCCGTCTTCTGTGAACTTCACCGCATTTCCCAGAATATTTACAAGTATCTCCTGTACGCGCACGGCATCAGCCAGTACATAAAGGTCTTCAGGAATATTCTTTTCTGCATTAAATGTCAGGTCTCTGTTTACAAGGAATCCGTTCATTATATTTATGACCGAATCAGTAACTTTTGAAATATTTACAGGTGTGGGATCATATTTTATTTTTCCGCTTTCGATGCGGCTTATGTCGAGCACATTATTTATAAGCGCAAGCAAATGGTCTGAGCTTTCTTCTATGTGTTCGAGGCATTTTCTTATCTGTGAATCGGGCTTCTGCTTCATTGCAATGTCGGCAAAACCCATTATTGCATTCATAGGTGTGCGGATGTCGTGCGACATATTGCTTAAAAACGCCGTTTTGGCAACGTTCGCGCTGTGAGCTTCATTAAGTGCGACTACCAGTTTTTTCTGGCTGACTGACAGTCTGTATATAAGAAATCCCATCGTTATGATTATCAGACATGCAAGCAATACTATTATCGGCGCATACTGCGACAGAAAATCCTTGATTGAAACATGTCTGTCTGCAACTGAATGCTGAGAAAGCACTACGCCGTTAAGCACTTCTGAAGAAAGTATTATTCCTTTATTTATAATTGATGCAGCTCTTCTGTTTTCTTTTGTCGCCGTAAAGCATATATCAAGTCTTCTGGACATTTCGGCAAACGACAGACGATCCATTGCAGGAACCGAACGAAGGATATTGAGCCTTGACGAAAGGACTATAGTGCTTCCCGCCTTGCCGTCCACTACCGCCTGCAGGCATTCCTCCTGACTGCCACACTGCAGTATCTCGGCTTCAGGAAAAAGTACTCCTATAATACCTCTGTCAAATACGCTTGAATCAGATACAGCAATGACTTTCAAGCTGCTGTCGGCGTCACCGCCTTTGTAAACTACCAGAGGCGTAGAGTCCATGATGGCGCTTGATAAAACACTGTTGTCCTGCTCGGCAAGATAAAAATCGCTTATGACAGGACCTGCTACGTCTATTTCATCAGTTTTCAAAGCTCGTTTCATCTGGTCCATATCATCATACGGAACAGTTTCTATATTTATGTTGAATTCACTTTCTACGGTTTCGGCAACAGTCTGCATTATTCCTATCATTTTGCTGTTTTCTTCACCGCATAACGGGAGATCGTCGCGCAGATAACCGATGCGTATACTGTTATCATGAGCATCAAGCCATGATTTTTCCTTTTCGTTCAGTAAAAGCGCACTCGTCATTCTGTTATAATAACGGCTTATAAGCTGGCTGTTGTAATCCTGCTCAGTATTTTGTATCTCGTACAGCGCGTCATTCAGTTCTTTCAGGATATCAGGCCTTGATTTTGAAACTGCAAAATAATATTCGCTGAAGCCTATATTCATTATGGAAACGTAATTATAGTTTATAGAAAGGTCCGGCGTTACAAATGCATCTATTTCACCAGTGTCCATGGCTGACATTATCGGGTCATATCCATTATATTCCATCACTTTTGCTTTAACATTATTATCCTGCAGCCATGTTTTCAGAAGCCCCTCCTGATAGCTTCCCTGTGTCACTCCGATATTGCAGCCGTTAAGCTTTTGTATATCGCCCGTAGACAGATCTGTTCTGTCTCTGGAGGTATAAAGAAGATATACATCTTTTCCCTGAGGATACGATGAATAATCTATCTGCTCTGCTCTTTCAGGTGTGTATGAAACATTTCCGAAAAGGTCTATTTCACCTTTTGTAAGCATGTCATAGCATTCTTTAAATGAACCATACACATACTCATACTTCCATCCTGTCAGATAGGATATCTGCTGCAGATATTCATAGCCCGATCCGCGCTTGTACTCACCTTCGCCGCCTTCTTCGTAATTCAACGCGCTGACATAGCCTACTCGAACGACCTTCTGCTCAGGTTCTTCTGCAAATGCTCTTATCGGGCACAGTGTTGTTAATAAAAGAACGGCACATAGTACATATATGATGAACGATGTTCCGTTAAATAAATTCCTCGCCTCTTTCCTATCAGTTTTATAACTCATAATACGATCTGCTCCGCTTTTCAACTCCATAAAATTCCATAATATTATTTGATTCAATGCAAAGTTCAAATGGTCTTCCTGCATTGAAAGCACAGAATAAAAGCCCGAAAAATCGCATGACCTCTGGATTCCCGGGCTTTATTATTTTTTAATGTCATGTTAGCGTTTGATAATGCATCATCTATGCATTATATGCAATAACATACTTTTTATTTCTTATGTATTATTATATCTTTAGGTCGAATGTTTTACAATTACTATTTTGATGCATACGCATCATTTCAAAAAAATAATATTCATGCTGTAGAAATTTGAATTACAATATGTTCCGTTGAATATTCTTATGCTATCCACCAGGTTCCATCCGGATGTTGCTGTAAAGAACCGATCGTCTCTGATAACATATTTCCTTTAAAGTCTCTCACGATCACTTTATCATAATATTTATATTCCTCGGTTGCACAGTCTTTTTCATCATCCCAGCCTTCTTCCACCCAGGCAGAGAGATATACTTTTTTATCTGCTATCAGCATTACACTTTCATTGGCATTCTTGTGAAACCTGAAATTTTCAGGATAGTAGCAGGCAAACTCGTCATCCTCGCTTGTAATGTATACATCCTCTCCGATGATCCGCAAATTATAAAGGTCTACATCCTCTATATTAAGTTGTATGATCGACTCTGGTGGAGTAGCAGGAAGATATTTAAATAGGGTAATTTTCCCATTATTATAATCTCCTTGCAAAAACCAAAAAGAATTCTTTAAATAAACGGGATTTCCATATAACACATTTCTTTGTTCTTGAAATGGCTCGTAAACTTTACCATTATCATAATCATAAAAAGAAATAATCGAACCCCGATACCCTCCTTTTTTTGACCATTCGATCATATCATAAAAGTCCGTTGTATCACTCATTGAATATCCGATACGGGATTGACCTGAAATTTCTTTAATATACTTTCCTGTTACGACCTCAAAACGTTTAATTTTCATAATTTTCACCTTTCTGTTCTCGCAACATTGCATATTCTTCAAAGACAGCAAAAAACCCTTAGCCATGAGTTTTTTATGCCCATAGCTAAGGGGTTAATTCAAATTATTCGAACTCTATTGTTCCAGGCGGTTTAGAAGTACAGTCGTACATTACTCTGTTTACGCCTTTTACCTCGTTGACGATGCGGTTTGTTACTGTGTTGAGTACTTCCCATGGGATCTGCGCCGCGTCTGCTGTCATGAAGTCTGATGTGTTTACTGCGCGGAGCGCTATAGCGTAGTCGTATGTGCGGAAGTCGCCCATAACGCCTACTGAGCGCATGTTTGTAAGTGCTGCGAAATACTGGCCGAGGCCCTTGTCAAGTCCTGCTTTTGCTATCTCTTCACGGTATATCGCATCTGCGTCCTGAACGATCTTTACTTTTTCCGCTGTAACTTCGCCGATTATTCTGATGCCGAGACCCGGACCAGGGAACGGCTGGCGGCTTACGAGATATTCAGGTATGCCGAGCTCGCGTCCTGCGTTTCTTACTTCGTCCTTGAAGAGCATTCTCAGCGGCTCGATTATTTCCTTAAAATCAACATAATCAGGAAGACCGCCTACGTTATGATGCGACTTTATTGTAGCAGACTTTCCGAGGCCTGATTCTATAACGTCAGGATAAATAGTTCCCTGTACGAGGAAATCTACTGCGCCGATCTTCTTTGCTTCTTCTTCGAATACGCGGATAAATTCTTCACCGATTATCTTTCTCTTTGTTTCCGGCTCTGTAACGCCTGCAAGCTTTTCATAGAAACGATCCTGTGCATTTACTCGTATGAAGTTCAAATCGTAAGGACCTTCTGGACCGAATACTGCTTCGACCTCGTCGCCTTCGTTCTTTCTTAACAGACCATGGTCTACGAATACGCATGTAAGCTGCTTGCCTATCGCCTTTGACATAAGGACAGCGGCAACTGAAGAATCTACGCCGCCTGAGAGCGCGCAGAGCGCGCGGCCGCTGCCTACCTTTTCACGAATCTGCTCTATTGCGCTTTCAACGAATGAATCCATTTTCCAGTCACCTGTGCAGCCGCATACATTATACACGAAGTTGCTGAGCATCTTCATTCCTTCTTCGGTATGCATTACCTCAGGGTGGAACTGTGTAGCGTAGAACTTCTTTTCAGGGCATTCCATTGCAGCTACAGGGCATACAGGAGTATCCGCTGTTATCACAAAGCCTTCAGGCACCTGTGAAATATAATCTGTATGGCTCATCCAGCATACAGTTTCTTCGCTTACGCCTTCCATGAGAACAGAACCCGGCTTTACAGAAACGATAGTCTTGCCGTACTCGCTTACAGGTGCAGTTTCTACCTTTCCGCCGAGCATGTAAGCCATGAGCTGAGAACCGTAGCATATACCCATTACAGGGATACCGAGCTCAAACATTTCAGGCTCGCAGTGCGGTGATTCAGGGTCATAAACGCTGTTAGGACCGCCTGTGAAAATGATGCCGCTCGGCTTCATTTCATTTATTTTTTTCATAGCATCAGTATAAGAAACGACTTCAGCATAGACGTTGCATTCTCTTACGCGCCTTGCTATAAGCTGGTTATACTGACCACCGAAATCAACTACAAGAATTGACTGATGTTCCATATATATGGTTCCTCCAAATACTTTAACAGTAAATTAATCGTCAAATGCAGATAAATGCAAACTATATAGTAGCGCCCTGACCCTTATCTCTGAGAATAACGTCGTGCGCGCCGCCCTCAACGATAGATGTCGCTGATACGAGCGTCAGTCTAGCCTTCTGCTGGAGCTCAGGAATAGAGAGCGCACCGCAGTTGCACATAGTAGCCTTTATCTTTGCAAGAGTAAGCTGGACATTGTCCTTGAGCGGACCTGCATAAGGAACGTATGAGTCAACACCTTCCTCAAACTTCAGCTTGCTGCCTTCGCCGTCATCGTAGCGAGCCCAGTTTCTCGCTCTGTTTGAACCTTCGCCCCAGTATTCCTTTACATATGAACCGTTGATGTTGAGTACAGGGTTTGGTGATTCATCGAATCTTGCGAAGTAACGACCCATCATGATAAAGTCAGCGCCCATAGCGAGAGCGAGAGTCATATGATAGTCGTAAACAGTACCGCCGTCTGAGCAGATAGGGATATAAATACCTGTTTCCTGGAAGTATTCATCTCTTGCTGCAGCTACTTCGATAACAGCAGTAGCCTGTCCGCGGCCGATACCCTTTGTTTCTCTTGTAATGCAGATAGAACCGCCGCCGATACCGATCTTTATGAAGTCAGCGCCTGCTTCAGCAAGGAATCTGAAACCTTCACGGTCTACTACGTTTCCTGCTCCGACCTTTACTTCTTCGCCGAAGTTTTCCTTTACGTATCTGATAGTTCTGCGTTGGAACTCAGAAAATCCTTCTGAAGAGTCTACGCAGAGAACATCAACGCCCGCTTCGATAAGAGCAGGAACTCTTTCAGCGTAATCTCTTGTGTTTATGCCCGCACCTACGATATATCTCTTGTGAGTATCGAGGAGCTCATCAGGATTGCTCTTATGAGCGTCATAGTCCTTTCTGAAAACGAATGACTTGAGACGCTGGTTTTCATCTATTACAGGGAGAGCGTTCAGCTTGTTGTCCCAGATGATATCATTTGCTTCCTTAAGAGTAACACCGTCCTTAGCGTATATGAGCTTATCAAACGGAGTCATAAATTCTGAAACAGGAGTAGACAGATCCATTCTTGAAACTCTGTAGTCTCTGCTTGCAACGATACCGAGCACCTTGCCTTCAGGAGTTCCATCCTCAGTGATAGCGATAGTTCCGTGACCTGTACGCTTTTTCAGATCTATAACATCCTGGAGCGTATCTGTCGGCTTGAGGTTTGAATCGCTCTTTACAAAGCCTGCCTTAGTAGCTTTTACGGCTCTTACCATGTTAGCTTCGTCCTCGATAGACTGTGAACCATAAAGGAATGAAACGCCGCCTTCTCTTGCGAGAGCTACAGCCATCTTTTCACCTGATACAGACTGCATGATAGCTGATACCATAGGAATGTTCATAGTTATAGGGCATTCTTCCTCGCCCTTTCTGTATTTTACTAAAGGAGTCTTCAGACTTACGTTGCTTGGAACGCAGTCAGCCGATGAATAACCCGGAACTAAAAGATACTCACTGAATGTACGTGATGGTTCTGAAAAATACTGTGCCATTTAAACCTCCTGATTTTACAAAATAAATTTATAAAACAAATTTGCAATAATTAACTATTAAAGAATTCCTTCATCCTTGAGCTGCTCAACATATTCTTCAAATACGATGCCCTGCTCCGTTATCTCCTCTGCCGCTGTTTTTCCTACATAGCGCACATGCCACGGCTCAAAGCTGTAGCCTGTAAGATCTGTTTTATCAGCAGGATATCTGAGGATAAAGCCATACTCGGCAGCGTGAGCTGCCACCCACTTGCCTGCTTCTGTATTGCCGAAATTCTCAGTAAGCTGATAATTATTTTCTGCTGATGAAATATCTACGGCAAGTCCTGACTGATGTTCGCTCTGTCCCGGCTTTGCGACGAGCGTATTTGCTGCTTCCTCGCTGCCGTAGCGGTTTATCGCGTTATTCCACAGAATGGACTGGAATCCGTAAGATCTGTACGCTGTCGTCATAACAAAATCTATGCCGTCAGCGCGCGCAGCTTCTACCATCTGATGAAAATGATCTGCTGCCTCAGCCCTCATGTATCTCCACTGCGGATCGCGATCCTCTGCATAATACTTTATTGGCGCCAGGTCATCAGCGCAATAATCTTCTGAAACATAACTATCCTTATTTATAAGGATAAACAGTCCGTTCTCAGCATCCTTCTTCAACTGCTCTACACGAGCATTTTCTTCTGCAGATGCTGCTGCAGGCGTACTGTCAGCAGAGCTTCCGTTATCCGTCGAACTGCCGCATCCTGTAAAGACCGATGCTGCAAGCAGGACTGCCATTGTAACTGCTGTTACCTTTTTATTTAATAGCTTCAAGACCTGACCTCCCGATGTATTATTATGTGAGTAAGATGCAGACAGCTTTGCTGTCCAAGCTGTAATTTAATAAATTATTATACAATCATTCAGAGTGTCAATCAACCCTAAAATAACCCGGATATTTACTTCGATATAATATCCGCAGTTTTTCTTTTTTCAGGCAGCTGAGCAATAATAATTGCCGCAAACATCAGCACGCAGCCGAATATCTCACGTCCGCTCATAGTTTCTCCGAGGATCGCCCAGCCTGCTATAGCGGCTATTACTGATTCAAGGCTCATTATGAGAGACGCTACTGTCGGCTTCAGATCCTTCTGAGCCAGTATCTGAAGCGTATACGCAACACCGCATGACATTATGCCTGCATAGCATATAGGCTTCCACGCCATTAAGATCGTATGCCAGCTCGGATCCTCAAATATAAACATCATGATAAGACCAAGCACAGCAGCCGTCCAGAACTGCGCGCATGACAACTTTACTCCATCTACCTTATCTGAGAAATAGTCTATTACCAGTATATGGAATGTAAAACCTATCGCGCAGAGTATAAGCAGAAGGTCCCCTTTTTCTATCGTAAAGCTTTCTTTTCCAGCCATACTCAGAAAATAAAGTCCTACTGCAGACATGACAACGCTTATCCACAGCTTTATACCGGCCTTTTTATGAAGGAATATAGAAAAAAGCGGTACGAATATTATGTACATAGCAGTTATAAATCCTGCTTTTCCTACTGATGTATATTTTATACCTATCTGCTGAAGATTTGATGCTATGAAAAAGCATATCCCGCAGCTTACTCCACCTTTAAGGAGCATGAGCCTGTCTGCTTTTATGCTCTCGGCAGAGCGCTGAACATTCCCGGACTCAGCACTCTTCCTGCGCTGTATGAATGCGATCACAGGGAGCAGGAACAGACCTCCGAGTACCGATCTGCTCATATTAAATGTAAACGATCCCATATAATCTGTTACTACGCTCTGCGCAACGAACGCAGTACCCCATATCGTTACTGTTATAAAAAGTAAGATAAAACCTCTGACTGTATTCTTGCTACTCAACGTCTATTACCTTCTCATTGCTTCCTTCTTTATATGTATAAACTGTAAATCCATTGTAATGCAGCTCGCCGTCCTCGCCGTCGCCCATGCAGCTTGATGCGTATGACTTTGATGCAGGCATACCTATGGCAGCTACCAGAGAAGAGACGCTCTTTCCTACGAATGCCTTAGCATCTTCTTTTGTCGGCTCTTTCTTTTCAGGAGCTGATGCTGATGCATTACCGCTTCCTGTTGATGAAGAAGTGCTTCCTGCCACTGTTGCTGAGCCGGAGCCTGATGCTGCCGGCTGTGTTGTTGAAGCAGGCTTCTGCTGTGATGATGAAGTGCTGCCGGACGGAGTTTCATTTGCAGCCGTCTGATCGTCATTTACTACTCCCGAACCGCCGTTATTTTCATCAGCTGCTCCGTTTGCCGGTTCTTCCGAAGGCTGTTCTTCATCTGCTGAGACATCATTTGATATTTCATTGCTTGCTGATGCAGAGCTGTTTCCGGCATCATTACTGCTTCCTCCGCAGCCTGTGAATGAGAATGTAAGCATAACACATACGGCTAAAGCCGTTATCAACTTTTTTTTCATGATAATTTCCTTCCTGTTTTTCTCTTACCTAAGTATAAAATATAATTTTAATCAATATATGAAGATAAATAAACATATTTATTCATTT
Organism: Succinivibrio sp.; assembly: GCA_963632005.1. Taxonomy (GTDB): domain Bacteria; phylum Bacillota; class Clostridia; order Peptostreptococcales; family Anaerovoracaceae; genus CAKQOE01. The sequence goes on along the minus strand of CAVGTL010000041.1, from coordinate 5,483 downwards.
CGAAAATTATTTTTTAAATATATTTATCTCTGATAATTTTCGTTGTATTTTCTATCATATACAATATATTTTTCGCATATATTACCGTTATCTGAAGCATCTGACGGGATGAATGCGGTAAACACACCTGCAGCATAGTTTCCTTTATCATCAGCGCCTGCCGGACTGGCCTCATAATAATTATCACCTGACTTTATGATAACAGAATATCCGCTGTCCATGCCTTTTATTATATCGCTGCTGATGATCCCGCTGACTTTTATATATCCCGGCATTTCATAAGAATCCTCATATGATGCTTCCATCTCGTCGGCACTCACCTCAACGCCGCCTGCCGCGGCAGACAGATCACGCTGCAGCGCCGGCATTACAGGCGCTTTTACTGAAAGATCAGCGATATTGCGCTCTACTATCTCCAGCACGCAATGACTGTAGCTTTCTCCTGAAAGCCAGTCGAGCCTGTACGGCATCTGTCTTGAAAATGTTGCACGTTCAAATGTATCTGCCATAAACGGATATAACGCGTTGCCGAACGAATCACGGAACATGAGCAGTGAATACGATGAGCCGGCGTCCTTGCCGCCCTGTGCCGCATTATCAGCATCCTTAAACGTGTCTATCCTTATCGAATCATACGGCGGTGCGCCGTCATCGCCATATCGCAGACCCGACGGCTCATATACACTTTCACCTGAATCATTTACATTTTCCTGCAAATACCCGAACTCAAACTTTTTGTCAAAAACGGCATCAATGTCGAGCTTTTTCCCCGCAGGATACAGCATCTCGTACAGGTCTCCGTGATGTATCCTTTCATATGTATATTTTTCATTGAGCCAGTTATGTGGATCGATCCCCAAAGCTTCAGAAATAGTTTCATATCCTACAGCTGCGCCCAGCGCAGTCCAGTGCGAGTCCAGCCTGTGATAAAGCGGCTGACCGCCTCCTGCGTCTGACATTTCGTTTAATGACGATGTAACATCCGCATAATTTACGCCATATTTTTCCAGTGCAGATACAAGCTTATCGAGATTTTTTAATTCGCCCGACTGCTCGCCTATATCCGGCATATACTGCTGGTACACAGAATTTTTATTCGGAGCGACAGTAAATACAAGCTTTGTTCCCTGAGATGCGGCGTATTCCTGCATGAGCGCCAGCGTATACGCTGTATTATCTGTCTGCATGTCGCTCATAACATTCCTGTGCAGCCAGTCGTCTTCTGTTTTAGAATAATACAGCCATCTGTCCATACCGTCACTTTTCCCGAGCAATACCTTATCAGACGCAGACTCACCGAAAACAGCAGCCTGAAGCTTCGCGTACGCAGTTATAAACTGCTGTCTGAACGCCGATCTGTCAGCTATATAATCAGTAATATCCTGTGTGATATTTTTATTTAATTTTCCGTTGTCATCTGTCAGCGCCGGGCGCTGCGCCAGCATCTCATTTGCCGCAGGCTGTGATTCTCCGAATATCAGCATTCCGACAGACGGGACAAGGCATGCGGCTATTACTGCCGTTATAAAAATGTACCTTCCTGCTTTCTCGAACATAATGTAAACTCCTGTAAATGCAACATCAGAACTGGAAATATATGAATGGGTTAAAGCCTGACTGTGACAAGTCGAGCATGCAGTATATCAACAGTGCAAATGCTGCAGCATATGAAAATACCGAAGCAGCTCTGCCTGCGGCACCGCACTCTGCAGGACTTCCGTCCTGCATGCTGCGCGTTGCACCCGGTCCGTCATCGACGATGCGGTCATCGAATATTCTGAAAAGCCTGCGAATACGCGGGAGCCAGTCTATCGAAAGCAGGACACCGACTGTTATCCAGAAAATATTTGAGCGCGTCAGCAGCTCATGAAGCAGCTGGCTTGTTTCAGGTATAAACACGCAGCCTCCGAACATCGCAGCGAACATACTACCCGCAGCTGACAGCGTATCCGCCCTGAAAAGGGTAAATCCCAGTATCACTACAAGTAATGTATAAATATGGCCTACGGCCCTTCCCGCGCGGCTGCCGCGCAACTTGTCCACAGGTATTATTCCTGAATTTTCAAATATAAGGAACATTCCGTGCCACAGTCCCCAGAGTACAAACGTCCAGTTTGCACCGTGCCAAAGACCTGTAGTAAAGAAAACTATAAGCCTGTTGACATTCGCACGCGCGCGGCTGCAATAGCTTCCTCCGAGCGGTATATAAAGGTAGTCTCTGAACCACGATGACAGAGAAATGTGCCACCTGCGCCAGAATTCCTGTATCGAAGTCGATATATAAGGATAATTGAAGTTTTCAAGGAATCTGAAGCCGAATATGCGCCCCATGCCGATCGCCATATCGCTGTATCCGCTGAAATCGAAATATATCTGAAGCGTGTAGCATATCGCGCCCAGCCATGCGATGCGCATGTCAAGGCTGCCCGCGTCAAGCGCAAATACTCTGTCCGCTACCGCGCCTGCGGCATTCGCTATAAGCAGCTTTTTTGACAGACCTATGATGAACCTGCGCAGACCATTCGCCGTCAGCTCAGGTGACGTTTGTCTGCTGTCTATCATCTGCGCTACATCGTGATATTTAACTATCGGACCTGCGATGAGCTGCGGAAAGAACGATATGTAAAGCAGCAGCTTCGTAAAGCTTCGCGTACCCATCGACCTGTCGCGGTACACGTCTATCACATACGAAAGTCCCTGAAACGTGTAAAATGAAATACCTATAGGCAGCACGATGCCCGGCAGCGCTATAGAAGTCCGGAACATCGCATTAATATTTTCCAGTGCGAAATCAAGATACTTGAATACAGCAAGAATGCCGATATTAAGCACGACGGCTCCCGCCGTCACAAGCATGTCGCGCCTGCAGCGCGCCCCATTCCCACCGACGCGCCCGTCAGCGCCCCCACACGGGCCGCTGCAAAGCAGCCGCCCTGCTGCATAATTCAAACAAACCGATAACAGCAGCAGAATCAAATACTGCGGCTGCCCAAACGAATAAAAAACAAGGCTGGTAACTATCAACAGCCAGTTTTTACCCCTTATCCCCGGCACGACCCTGTAAAGCAGGAACACCGCCGGAAAAAACACAAATAAAAATATCGCTGAACTGAAGACCATAAAATTTCTCCCGTTTTATGTTTTCTATATCATTAACAAATCATGTATTGTCGACCCGCACTCCATACCGGAAATGCGTGCAGACGTTAGCTGAATCTACATTATATATTAATTCCGCCGGATTTTGAATTTCAATAATATTAAGTTTCTATTCAGATTTCACGCTTACCTGCCCGAATCGGTCAAGGTTGCCGAAAGTACAATTCTGCCTTAAAATGTATATATATGAAATCAGAGGATAAAAAAATGTACGACACAAATAAAGACGCAAAAATACTGTGGAACTACCACCATCTCGATCAGCCGGTCCGCCGGGCGGATACCATTATTGCATTCGGAAGCCACGACCTGAACGTGGCCATTCGTGCAGCCGAATTATATCTCAGCGGATACGCCAAGCGCATAATATTTACCGGCGGTCTTGGAAGAATAACAGAAAAAATATGGCAGATGCCCGAAGCAGAAAAATTCACCCGCGCCGCAGTAAACGCAGGCGTCCCGCCGGAAAGCATCATAACAGAAACAAAATCATCGAATACAGGCAAAAATATAGAATTCACAAAGAAAAAACTCGCCGAGCTCGGCATCGCGCCAGGACGATGCATCGCAGTCGATAAGCCGTCCAGAGAGCGCCGCACGTACGCAGCGCTGAAAAAACAATGGCCCGAGCTTGACTTTTCTATAACCTCGCCGCAGTACAGCTACAAGGAATATTGTGCCATCTATGCATCGTCATTAGGCGATACACGCAATCTGATAAACATAATGGTCGGCGACCTGCAGCGTATAGACATCTACGGCCGCAACGGACTGCAGATACCTCAGGATATCCCGCAGGAAGTCCGGGCAGCGTTTGACAGGCTCGTTGCGCATGGGTACGACGAACAGTTATTAAGCGTCTAAAGATCTTACAAAAATTACAACGAAAAATCGTAGTGATACCACACTTTTTACAACGAATAATCGTATTTGATATACATGCATGCAGGAATGAATAGTTTATGCTGTCGGCGTCACCGCCGTGGATCACTAATTTATTGTAACGAAAACGTCGTATATCCGCTGATAGCGATATCCTTTTTTAACGACTGTAGAATCGGGAACGATCACATTAAGATCAACAAGCTGATTTATTATTCGGGAAACTGTATTTACAGATATTCCTGTTGATTCCTGAACTTCTTTTTTTGTAAATACGATCTGTTTCATAATTACAGGCATTATTTTGTAAACGGTATTTCCTTTTATTGATGAAATTGTTTTCATGTCTTCCTTGTAGATAGACTTGATCTTTTCCAGCTTGTAGATATAGGCTGTGCATTGATCGATAACGCACTGCAGAAAAAATTTGATGTATCCGGACACATTTCCACGGCGGCATTCCATGAGATTTCGCTGATAGGAAGGCCTGTACAGCTCAAGGATCTCTGACATATAAAGGATAGGCGTGCCGGAATCAAGTAATGCCATCTGTACAGGGATCAGCGCTCTTCCGAGTCGGCCGTTGTCGTCCTTATATGCATGTATAGTTTCAAACTGCATGTGCGATAAAGCGACATTTATCAATAATGGATCTGTAAATTCATCATTCATATATTCATACAGATTCATAAGCGATCCATATACTTCTTCAGGTGCAGGAGGAACAAAAGTTGCTTCATTGATCGTGCATCCTCGCGGACCTATCCAGTTCTGCGTAGTTCGTATACGCCCCGGATCTCGCTGAGAGCCTCTTACACTGTCAAGTATTATCCTGTGCATTTCATTTACAAGCTGATAACTGATCTCAGGCGTTTCGTTTAAGTATGCGGCTGCAAACTCGATCGTTTTTTTCAGATTCTGGATTTCTCGATTGTCATCCGTTTTTTTCATATACTTTAAATAAAACATTTCATCCTGTGATATCTGCGTACCCTCGATCTGTGTTGATTTATAGCTTTCGTTTAATATGACGGAATTCAAGAAAAAACCTGCGTCAAACTCCAAAGTGTTCAATAAAGATTTATATTCTCCGTATTTTCCGTTCGCTTCAGCCACAATTCGAAGCATTTCCTTATCGATTTTATACTCTAAAGGCATCATTTTAGCTTTATATGGTGTCATAAATGCAAAACTCCTTTCATTACTGTTAATTTTACCATGATATAGACGAAAAAATCACCGTTTTTCCAAAAAACGGTGATTTTTTTGATTATACTTATTCCGAATTATCCATGAATTCAAATCATATACTGTATTAAACCGTCGGCGTCACCGCCGAAGTGATAACTACCACTTGTACCTTAATTTATATTCTGAATAAAACCTGTAATCAAGCAGCTTTTCTTTCTGAAGCCTTCCAATTACAACATACGGCATAACAT
>CAVGTL010000040.1:0-18018 GCA_963632005.1 Succinivibrio sp. | reverse complement strand
CGCCCATGTATACGAGCTTAAGGCCCTTGAGCCTGCCGAAGTTTTCTCTGATCGTGAGCATGTCGGCGAGCATCTGTGTCGGGTGGTACTGGTTCGTGAGGCCGTTCCATACAGGCACGCCTGATTTTTCTGCGAGCTCTTCTACTATAGACTGGTCGTAGCCGCGGTACTCGATGCCGTCGAACATCCTGCCGAGGACGCGGGCTGTGTCTTCGATAGTTTCTTTTTTGCCTATCTGCGAGCCTGTAGGGCCGAGGTATGTAGTTCCCATGCCCATGTCGTGAGCGGCTACTTCGAACGAGCAGCGCGTTCTTGTGCTGTCCTTTTCAAATATCAGGGCTACGTTCTGTCCGCGCCAGTTGTCTACAGGTACTCTGTTCTTTTTCTTTTCCTTTACCTCTGCTGAGAGGTCGATGAGATATAATATTTCCTCCGGCGTGAAGTCGCGGAGAGTGAGAAAGCTTCTTCCTTTTAAGTTCATTTTAATATTCTCCTTTTAATGGCATGAATAAATTCATTCCGAAGTCTGCGCCTGCCCGGCAGGCCTGTTCTTCAGCCGATGACGGCTGTTGTAGGCGCGCCCGGTACGCCTGTACCTGTGATCAAGTGCGCGGTTTTTTGGGGCGCAGTTTTACTGTATTTTACTTATTTGGATAATACTGTTCTTCGCAGTAGCGGCAGCGGTAGACTTCTTTTTCTTCGTCTGTGAGCATGAATATCTGGTCGAGCTCCTGTTCTACTGATGTTATGCAGCGCGGATTTTTGCATTTTATTACATTTACTACGCTTTTTGGGAGCTTAAGGTCCATTTTTTCGACGATCTTTGAATCCTTAATGATATTCACTGTTATATTATGGTCGATAAAGCCGAGAATATCAAGGTCTATATAATCTATCGGGCATTCTATCTTTATGATGTCCTTGCGTTCCATCTTGCTGCTGCGGGCGTTTTTGATGATGGCTACGCAGCAGTCGAGCTTGTCGAGATGCAGGTATTTGTATATGTCCATGCTCTTGCCGGCCTGGATGTGGTCGAGGACGAAGCCTTCTTCTATGTTTCCTACGTTTAGGGTGTTCTTTATTTCTGACATTTGCGTTTTCTCCTTGTGATCCGCTTGATCGTTGTACGCCCGGCGTGCATTGTGTGCCTTGCGTTGGCGGCGTCCGGGCATCGATGGCGTACGCGGCATCGACGGCGTACACAGCATCGCCTATTAACTATTAGCTATTTGACATTGATTACTTGCAGTTACTTTACTTCTATGCCGAGAAGCTTGAGTATGAGCGCCATTCTGATATATACGCCGTACTGTGTCTGGCGGAAGTAAGCGGCGCGCGGGTCATCGTCTATGTCTGTTGAGATCTCGTTTACTCTCGGAAGCGGATGCATTACGTACATGTCCTTCGGTGCGAGCTGCATTTTTTCTGCGTTGAGTACGTAGAAATCCTTCATTCTGAGGTAGTCCTCTTCGTTGAAGAAGCGTTCTTTCTGGACGCGTGTCATGTAAAGTATATCCAGTTTTGGAAGCGCGTCGTCGAGGCGGACCATTTCTTCGTAAGGGATGTTGTTCTTATCGAGAACGTCATGGCGTATGTAGCCCGGCATCCTGAGCTCGTCAGGCGAGATGAGTATGAATTTTATGCCCGGATATCTGACGAGGGCGCTTACGAGTGAATGTACTGTGCGGCCGAATTTCAGGTCTCCGCACAGGCCTATCGTCATGTTGTCGAGGCGACCTTTTAATGAATGGATAGTGAGGAGGTCTGTAAGTGTCTGCGTCGGGTGCTGGTGACCGCCGTCACCGGCGTTTATGACAGGGATGCTTGAATACTGCGCTGCTACCATCGGGGCGCCTTCCTTTGGGTGACGCATTGCGACTATGTCTGCGTAGCAGCTTATCGTTCTGATCGTGTCTGCGACGCTTTCACCTTTTGCTGCTGAGCTTGAAGCTGCTGACGAGAAGCCCATTACGTTTCCGCCGAGGTTGAGCATGGCTGCTTCATGGCTGAGTCGCGTTCTCGTGCTCGGCTCGTAGAAAAGCGTTGCGAGCTTTTTGCCCTCGCATGCGTGCGCGTACTTTTGCGGATTTGCTTCAATGTCCTTTGCGACGCCGATAAGTTCATCGATTTCTTCCACTGTGAGATCCAGCGGGTTCATTAAATGTCTCATTCTGCCTCCCTGTTTGTTGGTTTTTATTTTATTTTTTATGTATTGATAACTTAATGATCGGCAGTTTTTTACGATAGCGTGGGGCGCGGGGCGGGTCAGCTTTTTGGGGCGGAGCGCCATATTGCTGACTTTTTGCGCGCTTTTGTCGCTTTAAAACTGCTTAAATCTTCGATATTATACACTATTTGTATACGGAATGCATTAGTTTGGGTGTGATTATTTTGTGGTAATTTGTGGTATGAATTAATGCGGCTTCGCGAAGGGGGGCGCCAGCGGGTCAGCTTTTTGGGCCGCCCAGCCTTTCTGCTGACTTTTTGTGCACTCGGATGCCTATGAAAACATGCTGCAGGCCGCTTCAAGCGTTATGCCGGGCATGTCTTCTGGCGGCGTTATTACTATCACCTGCATGCCGAGGCGCCGGGCGGCTTCTATTTTCTCCGGGAAGCCGCCCGTTTTGCCTGACAGCTTAGTTACCAGTACCTCCGCGCCTGCGGCGCGGAACATTGCTTCATTGAGCTCTGCACTGAACGGGCCCTGCATGCATATTATGTTTTTTCCTTTAAAGCCCGCGTCTCTGCAGAGCTTTACTGCTTCTTCTGACGGCAGGACGCGGATGGTCAGTCTGTTTTCCGCGTCTTTTACTCTGCCGAAGGCAGCCGCGCCCCGGGAACCTGTGGTTATGAAGGCGCGGGCGGCGGTCCTGTTAAGGACGGCCGCGGCGGTGCTGACGTCTGGGACGTAGGTTATGTGATCGGCAGGGATGACATCCGGGACGGGGAGCGCCGTATCGATATCGGGCGCTATGGGGTTTGCACAGCTGACGTCCGGGACGGGGGTCGCTGAACGGGTATGGGACACCGCTTTGACGTCCGGGACTATGGCGCGGCCGGCAGGCGGCGCCGCGGTCGTTATATCCCTGCGTACCCGTATATATCTCACTCCTGCTGCAGCTGCCGCTCCTGAAACGCTTGCAGTCACTTGAGATGCGTAAGGATGAGTTGCATCATATACAACGCAAGGTTTAACATCGTCAATTAACGATATAATTTTATTGGTATCTAAATGCCCCTTACGTACATCAATATTTTCTATATCATGAATGTCCTCAAGCACTTCCTCGCCATAATCAGTAGCAACGCTTAACACGACCGAAGCGCCGCTGCGCGCTGCCGCTTCCGCCAAAACACGCCCTTCAGTCGTCCCACCAAATATCAGCACAGTATCTCCATGACCGTACATGCCATCCGATATCTTTTCATTTTTTACATTTTCATCGATACCATTTTCAGTATCGGCCGCTGCCCCTTTCGGCACTCCGTCACCGGCAGCGCTGCTTCCTTTGCAGTCAGCAGTCCGCCCGTTCTCAACATAACCGCGCGGCGTAACGAGCCTGCCGTCAATTACACGCGTTACTGAATTCCCGATAAATACAGTCATAAACATGTCTGCCGACGTCTCGCGCAGCTCTCCAAGCGTCATTATCTCAGTCATTTCACCTTCGCGCCCGATATTATGAACTATCCCGCATGGCGTATCAGCTCCACGCCTCTCCATAACTATATCGCACGCTTTTTTCAGATGATCTCGTCTTTTTTTTGACCCTGGATTATACAGCGCTATCACAAAATCGCCGTCAGCCGCTCCGCACAGCCTTTTTTCTATTACCTCCCACGGTGTCAGCAAGTCGCTCAGGCTTATTACAGCAAAATCATTAGAAAGCGGCGAACCCAGCCGCGCACCTCCGCTCAGCGCTGCAGTTATTCCCGGTATCACCTCTATTTCAGGCCTTTCGCCGTCTGAACTGCCGTATATTTCCTCCGCCAACTCAAAAACAAGCGACGCCATACCATAGACGCCGCTGTCACCACTGCATACAAGGACAGTTTTCTTACCTTGCGCTGCCTTTTCCAGAGCATAACGACAACGCTGAGTTTCCTGCCTCATAGGAGTTTCATAATATTCTTTTTCAGGAAATTCCTTCTTTAATAATTCATTATATAATGTATAACCGATAATAATATCAGCTTCTTCTATCGTGCGCCTGGCGCACCCAGTCATTTCATCGATCCTTCCCGGACCGGTCCCTACTATTTTAAGAGCCATAATTTTACCATTTTAATTATTCTATTTTACACGCGCTCTGCTACTGCTATCGTCATACCGTCGCAAGACTGTTTCTTTACGACCATCCTGTACGCGCCGCCGCATGCTGCCGCAGCGCTGCGTTCGCAGACACTGTCTACACCTACGACAGACTTTACAAACTCTGAGCCTGTAAAATCTCCCTTTATGCCTGCAAGCTCTTCTGCGCTGTAAACATAATACGGTGAACGCAGCAGGTCGGCTACAGCCTTTATCGCATCTTCTCCCGCCTTTATATCGATAGAAGCTACCCTGTACACCTCATTAGCTGCTATTCCTGCTCCCTGAAGGACATCTTTTACAAAGCCTGCCAATTCTAACATATCAGTACCTTTTTTACATCCTATACCGACACAATACTTCAGTGGACGCATAACTACCGATACATTATCTATCGTCAGTACACTTTTCCCGTTGATCTCCGATACCTCAAAATAATTTTCGATCGCATCTTCCCATGCGCTCTGAACGTGCTCTGCATCATTATCTGTATCATCGCCCCTGCTCTGCTGCTCGTCACGTTCTGCTGCTGTGCGCTTCAGCAATGCCGCCGTAGCCAGCTTGGCCGCATCCATATCCTCTATAGCAAAGCCATTCTCCTTGGCAAACATATCCACTGCCTTTACTCCTGCAACATCAGACGCCGTCGTTATTATCGCCTCTGCACCGAGACCGTCTGCAAGCATTTCAGCCAGCATATTTGCACCGCCTATATGCCCTGAAAGCAAAGGTATTACGTAATCACAATTATCGTTTATTACAATGGCAGCCGGGTCAACGAGCTTGTTGACAGCATAAGGTGCGAGATGTCTGACAGCTATACCTGCAGCGCTTACAAATATGATCGCATCTATATCAAAGAATATCTCTTTAACAAGCTTTTCAGTATCAGAGAAATAGTTCTTTTCTATCCTGCATCCATCTGTTCTTTCACTGCTGCCATATTCTGAAGCGAAATTTAACGGTATTATCTTACTGTCAGCTGTATCAGCTTTCTGAACATCACAGCAGGCATCATCGCCTGTATGTTCACCATCCACTGCATCTCTTGAGAATTCATATGTTCTGATATTCACAGCCAGACCAGGAGCACGTGAGATCGTCTCTGCTGCACGCTGCGCCGTCACCGCGCCTTTATCTGTATAGCTTACGATAGCAATATTAAGCACCTGCCTGCCTACAGGAACGCGCTCAGCTTCATCATCAGACTTATCCGGCGTATCCGGTGTATCCGGCGCTTCTTCAACATCATCGGCGCACTCAGCCTTCCTGAACTCCGTAGAAAATCCTGCGTCATAAAGCTTCGAAAGCTCATATTCATCACCAAGGAATCCTCCGACAAGTATCAGTGCCGTCTTAGTTATCCCTGCATCAGCAGCCGCCTGTGCAAGCTCGCCGAGCGTTGTCTCTATTTTCTTTTCATCAGGCCACGTAGCCTTGTAAACTATAGCGCACGGTGTAGACTCATCATAACCCTTAAGACCTGCACGGCGCGCATCTTCTCCGCCTGCAAGCAGCTCCGCCTGCAGATCCTTCAGCATAGAAGCGCTCAGGAACAGCGCCATAGAAGCTCCGTGTGTTGCCAGAGCGCGGATGCGCTCGCCCTCAGGGACAGGAGTCCTGCCCTCCATTCGCGTCAGTATCAGCGTCTGCGATACTCCAGGAAGCGTATATTCTTTCTTAAGCGCAGCAGCCGCTCCGCAAAAACTGCTCACACCCGGGCAGACCTCATATTCAACGCCCGCAGCATCGAGCCTGTCCATCTGTTCGCGTATAGCACCATATATACTCGGATCGCCGGTATGCAGCCTTACTACGCACTTACCGGAAAGCGCTGCCGGTATCATCAGTTCCATTACCTGATCGAGGTGCAGCCGCGAGCTGTCATGTATCTCGCAATCAGCTTTAGCATTTTCAAGCAGCTCCGGATTCACCAGTGAACCTGCATACACTATCATGTCGGCCTTCTGCAGCAGCTTCATTCCTCTGAGAGTAATAAGATCAGAAGCTCCGCTCCCTGCACCGACAAACCATATTTTTCCTTTATTTTCCATTTTAACAAGCTCCAATCATCCACTAATACAATACTTGATCATAATGCCGACCGGGCCGGCGGTCTGTACACGCGCCATGCGCCGCTGATATCAGCATCCATAAGTATTTATTCATCTAAAATAAAAAGACTGCTCTGAGTGATGACCGGCATCCCAACCCCGTTCTATCTCAGTACAGTCTTAATTTTATCACAATGTATAACCAAACCGGAAATATATTGTTGATTTTCTTATCATATTTTTTTATTCACACCATTTTTCTATATTCCCGCACCGTAGATGCTCTATTTTTCACGGCACATCATATCGGCCAGCAAATGCCGCTTATTCTTAACGTTCCCCGGTATGCCGACCTTATCAAAAATATGTTTCAAATGAGTTTTTACAGTATTTTCCGTCAGATTCATCTCCTCCGCTATCATCGCATTAGTGCGCCGTTCTGCTGCAAGCAGCGCTATCCTGTACTCCTGCTCAGTAAGAAGCTGCGCTATTCCACCGCCGTTCACACGCAAAATATCACTAAGTCCGCGCGCCAGCGCGCCCGCAAGCTCACGCACAACAGATATTTCATCTTTATATTTTCCTTTTTTTAACAGTACTGTCAAAGCAGCTTCCATAAATCTCATATTCTCCGCAAATGGCATAAATATCCTGTCAGGCGCCGCCCTGTCGAATGCCCGTGCAAGCTCTTCCGCGGCTGCCTCCGTGCTCCCGAGCATATCAAGCGCCGCCGCGAGCTGTATCCTCATATATATCGCGCACAGCAGATTTCCGCTTTTCTCTGCTTCCTCGATGTACTCACGGCTGCATGCAGCCGCCTCAGCGTATCTTCCTTCTGCCAGAAGCATTTGCTGCCTTACTGTATGCAGCATCGGCACGCACGGATTCATTACAAGCTGCTCGGCACCGTCTCCTGTTATCCACGACAACCGTGCTCCCGCGCCGTCAAGCTGTCCTGTGATCGACCTCATCCACGCCTCGCACATATCGAGCGTATTCAGAAGTATATACTGCTTCTTGTGCTTAAGCTTTTCTCTCAGCGATGCGCAGACCTCGTCTATATCGCACTTTTCCCCTTTATATACCGCAATACGCATCCGCAGCAGCTCCGCGTCAACGAATATACTGTACTGTTCCTTGCGCTTTGCAGCGTTCAGCGCAAGGTGGCACGCGATCTCCGCATTCACTGTATCCCCGCGCAGGAAATAAGTCTCGCCCTGCATTGCATGCTCCGCCCCGTTTCCGTGGTACTCTACCATCTGGTAATAATACGGCATACACTCGTGCATCTCTTCGTTTTCATGGTCAAGCATCCCGGCAGTCCTGTGAAACATCATCGCTACAGACGGCGAGCCGAACGTCCACGTTCCCTGCGGGTCTATAGTCCGGCTCACTCTGTTCATCAGGGCGCACGCGCTTCTGTGCAGCTCGCTCATAGCCGAAATGTCGTTATATTTCAAAAAGCTCATCACGAGCTCGCACTCACCGAGATAATTATTTCTGTCAGCCTCGCTCATGGTCATATCATGCTGCAGGCTTTCCATAAGTATGCCGCGCAGCCGGAGCATTTCAGGTATCTGCTGAAACGAAAACAGCTTTCTCATCATTATGAGCACGGCATCAAGATCCTGCGCCAGCTTTTCCGGAGGGCATTCTGACGACCATCTTGCAAATTCTTCCTGATGCTCGCCGTTCACGCTTTTCCCGCGGTCACGCCTCACAGATTCCAACAGTCCGTCCCATGCTCCCGCCATAAAGAAAAACTTTCCTGAAGTCATGTACTCCGCCTGCTTCAGATACCACTCGCCCATACGCCTGTAAACATCAAGCTTCTCACGTTCCGCCATTTCATCAAAACGCGCTCTCGTTACCTGCAGGAGCATATGATGATACCTGTAAAAACCGTTTTCATTCATTTTTATAAACGCATTCCTGCCAACCACATAGTCAAGCAGCTCCGCCGCATCGTCCTCACCCCACACGTACGAAGCCTGCGCGCGCGTAAACATGTCTGCCGCGCTGTTCATAATGAGGAATTTCCTGTGCCTGCCCGGCAGGCTCTCCAGCATTACCTGTTCCATAAGCCGAAATATATCCTGCGTGTCGAAACGCCATGCTCCGCTCTGCGAGTAGCGCCTGAAATGCAGATATATCATCGATATCCAGCCCTCGCTCATATTTTCCAGCTTTTCTGCAGATGCTCCGTCTATCTCTATCCCGCATTTTTCCGCATAAGCGTAAAGCTCATCTATCGACAGCTTCAGATCTGCCGGCGTTATCTCGTAAAGCCGCCTTCCGAGCTGCATCCGCTCCCTGTCGCTGAACACCGCATTTCTCGATATCAGTATCATACGTATGTTTTCGGGCAGCTGGGCTGCCGCCAGCATTATCAGGTCATTCAGCGCATTGCCGCCCAATATGTAAACGTCATCCAATATGAAATAAACTGTCGAGGAGCCGTCACCGGCTGAGCTTACGCTCTCGCGTATCATTTCTGTAAAAAGCGCCCTTTTCTGCGGGTCATCGGGGAAACCGAGCGCTCTTAGCTGCTCTGCAAGCTGCGGTCTGTCACGGAGCGCGGCACAAAATCCGTCCCACGCATCTGACACGCTGTCAGTCATTATGCTCTGCCTTATTATCACTGAACCGTTGATATGCCCGGAATAATACCGTTCCCACCACCTGACTGCAGTCGTCTTTCCGTACCCCATAGGCGCCGTCACAGTCGTTATCCTGCTCTTGCCGATGCCGCTCAGGCGCTTCTTCAGCCGCTCGGATATGTACAGGTCATTAAGATGCGGATATTCTTTCATGCCCTTCCTCCATATTTTCCATAAAATTACTCTCTCACCAAATATACTTTTACTATACATCCCCCAATATGCGAATCAATCACACTATGAGGGTGATTTGCCTGTGGTAACATTTATTATATATTATACACTAAAATTTGTTACTGCGCTAACTGCAAAAAAATCACCCCGTTAGGGTGACGCCCGCCCGGGGTCGGAACTGTAAACTGAGTACAAAGGGAAATATATCCGCATACTTCCCTGAGTTTCAAATCATTTACGTATTTAAGAAAGGAGAGAAATCATTATGCTAAAGAAAAAGCGGCGTCGCTGCGGCACGGGCAGACGGATATTTACTGCCCTGCTGACGATCGCCATGCTTATCACTACGCCGCCTCCGGCGGCGTTTGCCGCGGGCAGCAGGAGCAGCGGGAGCATCGACGATATGACAGTGCTCGACGCTCTCGGCATAGACACGAGCGTTGCTCCGTCAGGCTTTGACGAGAATGACCCGTCCAATCCGTACGGACAGGACCAGACGACCATGGCTGTCGTTGACGAGCTTCTGGCTGTCAACGGCAAGACAGGCACGCTTTACGGTCACAACAGCCCCGTGCTCGGTGATGACAGCTCTATCTTGAAATCATCAGGTAAAAACAGCGCGATAGCCGGTAAAGTAGTCACTACGCCTGAGTCATACAGTGAAGAGACAAATCCTAGCTCCAAGCCGCCAAGCGGAACGGGCAATACCTACTACGATGCGGATTTTTCAGATTCCATGAAAAGCAAGCGATATAACTTCTATCATCAGGAGTCATGGCTCGAATCACCGTGGTCTGTCGCAGTAGAGGGTAATTTTTCTACAGATAATGACGGTCAGAAAAAGCAGACTGCCATACTGTACGCTATACCTGCCAGGCAGCGCGGCGCCGGCTGGTCGTCAGACGGCAATACATACAACCAGGCGCTGAAGCTCAATCTGAACATAGCATCTCCTGAAAACGGTACGCACAGCTCGATCTATACGAATCAAGGCACAACTGCCATGTCAAAGGGTGACCTGTTAGAAAACATTGACATACAACAAAACGGCGGTATCCTTGAGATGGCTGACTCAAACATCGCCAAAATGAAGCAGATAATGCAGTTCAAAAATGCTGCTACCGTAATGAATCACCTCAAGCTGACTGCAGGCGACTTTGACGGTGACGGCATAGACGAGATAGCTTTCTATACTCCATTCTACGACAGCGGCGATACTGCCAATTACCCAAGCATCCTTGTATATGACTTACAGGAAATGGGCGGCAGCAAATGCTTCGATGCAGATTCATGGAAGGTATCAAGAGTCATAAACCTTGAACGCTGGAAGAGCAATACAGAATATCCGTATGAGTACGACATAGCTCCTAATATGGTATCGCTGTCAGCCGCCGATTTCGACAGAGACGGCACTGACGACCTTGCTGTATCCTACGGATATTACGGCACATACGGCGAGCACCCTACAAAGGCTTCTGTATACCTCGGCGGCCGTGCAGGAGAAATGCTCTCACAGAGCATCCCTCTGACACTCGGAAACGTGTTCCGTACAGGCCTGGCGACAGGCGACGTTGACGGCGACAGCTACAATGAGCTCGTTGTCGGCGGCTCTGTAAGGAATGCTACCGACAAGGTAAGATACGTCGGCATATATGAATGGAACGGAAGTGGTTTCTCCCTTTCGTCAGAAAAGAATATAGACATATTCAAACAGGAAAACGGGGCTTATATATACGACGCCGCCAAGCAGAGAAATTCATCCAAAAATGGTGATTATTACTACACATCGCCTGCAGCGTCCGCAAATGTAGCTGTAGGAAAGTTTAACGGTCTCAGCGAACCAGCATGCGTCTACATAGACGGTCTCATAATAGAGCTCGGCGACAGCGGCCTTACACTCTCACGCATGGTAGACGACCAGCTCGGTACTAACTCCTTCAGCACCATAGAGCTTAACGCGCGGGCTGTAGACATTAACGGTGACGGTACAGACCAGGTCGTTGTTTCGTATATAAAGTCTACATCGGCAGTAACTCCAAACTCAAAGAACTTTAACGACTATATTAAGTTCCTGAAGGATATTTCAGCTGCCAACTCCAATAATGTAAGCACAACAGTAGTCGGTGTCCAGTCAGCTCTCAAGTCATGGAACGGTATTTTCGCCGCACCGGATACAGATAATGACACTACACTGCTGACATACAGCAAGCAGCACTACTACACGTACTCCGACCCTGAAATACTCGCAGTGCTCGCATCCCCGCCTTACTTCGGAGACCTTGAGCAGGATGAGTTTGAGACTGTCGACCCTAACTCGACTACTTACGGCTCGTCAAAGGGCAGCGGAGGCGGTTCAAGCTATTCAAACTCCTTCTCTGCGGGGCTTTACACAAGCTGGGAGCACGAGGTCAAATTCCTCGGCGTTACACTCTTCTCTACTGAAGTCGAGACAGAGATAAACAACCATTTCACATGGGAGACGGAACAGGTATCGAGCATGGAATACAGCGCCGAATACCAGACGTACGCAGGCCAGGACACAGTAGTCCTCTACGCAGTTCCTGTAGAAACGTATGTATATTCGGCCAGGATACCGGTTACAAAAGCAAACGGTACTTTTGACTATTATGACACTCAGACTATGACTGTCAATATACCTCACGAGCCGACTATAAAGACGCTCACTCTCGATGATTATGAATCTATCGCAAAGGATTATGACGAGCTTCCTGCCATAGCTGACAACCTGCTGACTCACACGGCAGGCGAGCCTGCTTCATATCCTTCATCTGTGAGCCAGATACCTGCGGCGAGCTTCCTCACTACAGGTCAGCCTACCCTCGTAGCTCCGTCATTCGGCGAGCCTGCTCCGAGCACAGGCTACAGCACGGCTTCTCAGACGAGATCTATCGAGATGACGAGCGAAACGAGCAACAGCTTCAATTATGAAATAGAAGTGAACACAAAGGCCGGCGTCGGCGCCGGAGGAGTCACCGTCGGAGTTACTGCGGGCTACAGCCACGGCACCGGTTCGGTGCATATAACTACTTCGGGTTCGAGCTACTCCGGAACTATATTCGATATACCGAAGGCCGCGCAGGATTACGGCTACGGCTTCACATGGCGTCTGTGCGCCTTCCCCGGACAGACATCTGAAGGCAAGGTATTTCCTGTAGTTACTTATCTGGTAACGGAAGTACAGCAGCCTTCACGACTTCCTGAAGAATTCACTCAGACAGAGGACGGCACGACGCAGGATCGGATAGCTCTCACATGGGATGACACAAACAACCCTGCGGGATATATGATATACCGCTACTTCCGTTCTGCAGGAGCGGCAGACTTCTACGAGGTCGCGTTCGTAAGCTCGTCTGACCCTGAAAACTATGAATTTATCAACGGCGTGCGCCACTATAAATACATAGATACAGGTCTGAGCTCAGACACGGAATACCAGTACCGCATACAGACGATAGGCGCGTCAAACGGTACCAGAAGTGTTCCAAGCGAAGTAATAACGGCATACACAAAGCCTGCCGGAAAGATACCTGTAGTAAGCATATCGCCGACAGCAGCCACAGCCTACCCTGACACTCCGACGACGCTCACTGCGCTGCTCGAAAACGAGGATGCTCTTTCAGGAGCAAAGATATCTTACCAGTGGCAGAAGCTCGGCGACGACGGTCGCACATGGGAGAATCTCATCGGCTCTACAGCAAAGCAGAATTCCTTCGTAATACGCAACGCAGGACAGGACAACGCTGGCTTCTACAGATGCCGCGTCACGAGCCAGCAGGATCAGACTATCGTTTCTTCATATACTGAAAAGACAGAAGTAACGTACTCTAAACAGACCGCTGTCATAAAGGACTTTAAGATATCCGACGGCAAGGCAAGCGTCCGCGTTACAGGCGCAGCTACAAATTCGATACCTACAGGAGTAGTGGTATTTACGCTCACAGGCGCGGGCTTCAGCAAGGATATCGCAGTAAATGTCGACCCTGCTGGAAGAGCCTCAGCAGAGCTCAGCGCAGCCAGAGGCATATACAAGGTAACTGCGGCCTACAACGGAAGCCGAGTATTCGGCAGTGCGTCAGCGGATGCTGACGAAAGCGGTCAGCCTGTATTCTTTGTATCGGGCAATGTAGCCTCTTCAGGAACTACATACCTCAATATGGAATCGTCATACGAATACGGCGATAAACTGAATATCCACGAATACACCATAAACAGCAACGGCACGGCCGTTGATAATGGCGAGATAGACTATTCAAAGGCAGATTTCGGACGCTATTTTAATATTGAATATTCAATATATGACAGTAACAACGATCCAAAGTATTATTCAAGGAACGCAGTCCTGAAATTTGATGATACAGGTGATGAGCTTACTGACGGGTCGATATGGTGGGCGCAGTACGTATCATCTGCTGACGGTCAGACGCATGACATTATGAAGGATGCTGTCCTGGAACGCTTCAGATCGGGATACGCAGCTTTTGCAGGAAAAATAGTAATGTATTATGATAATGATTTCTATACATTCGACGTTTCACGCAAGGATGCGACTGTAAAGATAGATTTCAGCGACCTTCCTGATTCGATACCGTACAAGGATGCAGCTCAGCTGCTTTCAAACGGTAAATTTAATTCAACCGATTCTTCAAATTACATGAGGAATATAGTACAGGACAGAACAGTACTTACAGGTCAGCCGGATTTCGCAAAAGCCAGATCATACGGAACTGATTACGACATAATGTTTTCTGCTTTGTCCGGTGCTTTATGGTATGGTCTGCAGGATGATTCCAGCCATTTTATCCGTCTTGACTATGCCGATCACTACCCATTAAAAGAAGGAAGCCGGTATGCTCCTTATCTGTATCATAAGGTACCTGACTACAGAGGCGGCTACTCGCTTAAGGCTAACAAGGCATATGGGTTCTATGATATAAACAGTAATTACGGCGTAAGATTCAACGTATCTGACTCAGACTATCTGGACGTATCAAGAGCCAGCTATCTCGTGTCTGTATACGACTGCTACAACTTTACTATAATACCTGATTCTGTAAATATAGTAGCTAATACATACGACGTAAAAATGACGGCTGAAAAGACAGGCGGACAGACATCGGGAACTATTACCATGGCAAGCCCTTCAAGCAGCCTGACGTCGTTCCCTGCGGGCACTACGCTCGTATTCAGCGCACAGCCTTATGACGGATATGTAGTAGACCGCTGGGAGGTAAACGGTAATGTCGTAGAGGGCAACAGCACAAACAGACTTACGATCACACAGACTGTAGACGGCACAGACGTACACGTATTCTTTAAAGTACAGCAGAATACTCTTACCTACTCCGCTTCGCCTGAAAACGCGGGCAGCATAGAATGTACATCGGCAGGAATACCGATCACTTCGGGTTCTGTACCTACGCAGGGCGCGCCGCTGACATTTAAGGCGACCGCTGCTGAAGGCTGGCACTTCACAGGCTGGGAATATTTCCCTGAAGGTGCTTCAGCGGAATACCCTACGGAAGATACGTTTACAGTAAAGATGCCGGGCAGCAGCGTCCGCTTATACGCGAGATTCGCGCGCGACACCTACAAGCTCGACCTTGGTGAAAACATCGCCGCTTATGACGCTGACGGCAAGCCTGTAAGCGATACCTCAAAGATAACGGGCGATAGTGTCATAACAGTAAAGCCTGCATCAGGCTACAAGCTCATTGAAGATGCTTCATGGAATGTGACAGGCTCGTCATACGAAAACGTAAATGACGCTGATCTGAACGCAGGAATAAAAATAACGATGACTGCGGACACGTCTGTAACGGCAGACGTCGCTGCAGGCGCATATAATATAGCTCTTACTCAGGCGGATGTCGGCGGTCATGCGGAGGCTTCTGCTACGGGCCTGCTGGCAGGCGGCACTGATGTCACATTCGTTGCTTCTGCTGCGCGCGGATACGAGTTTACGGGATGGTCTGATGGTAATGATATCGTCAGCGAGGATGCTTCGTATACATTTACCGCAGCATCTGATATAACGCTCACTCCTGTATTTAAAGCTCAGGCGGGAAGGACGCTCGCGTTGAGCTCCGGCGGAAACGGTATGTTCCAGTGGCATATCGACGGTGTTTCAGAGGATGCTTACGAGGACGTGCTGACTCTCTATCCGGGTGAGACTGCTGATATAACGGCTATACCTGATAACGGTTATATAGTTGCCGGATGGACCGAGAACGGCACTTACAGTGATATCGACGATACTGTAATGAGCTATTCTTACAGCTCGCTGTTAGAGGACGGCTCTACGCTGCGCGTTATATTTAAGCCTGTAATGAATCACATAGTAAAATTTGCGGATAATATAACTGCTACATTAAACGGTTCTCAGATAAGCAGCGGTAATGTCGTAGCTGACGGCAGCACTGTGATATTCCGGTATAACGGCCCTAAGGTCGTAAATTCATGGAAAAACGGCGATGAGACTGTCAGCGGCAGGAGCGCGTCTTATACAGTAAGAGATCTCAGCTCTGACATCGATATAAGCGCTGTGCTTTCTGCAGAGGACGGCGAAATATGCACTGTAACAGCCAACTATCCTGCTGAATATGCATCTATCGTATACGATTACCCTTTAGGCAATGGTGGTCTCAAGGGGACCGGTGTTACAGTAAGGATCACATCAAGGAATCCTGATACTTATCCAATCATTTCTGTATCTGCAGATAAGGACTGGGCTGTATTTGAAGATCAGGGCGGTACGTGGGTATGGAAAACAAAGTCTCTCAATGATGACCTTAGTGTCAATGTGCGTACCTCATCATTTATAGACATAGTGGTACAGGACGGTATAGAACACGGTACTGTGACGGTCTCTGCGAACCGAGCCCTTTCATATGACAGTATACTTATTTATCCAAAAGCTGAGAACGGTTACATGCTGGATATACTTAAAATGGATGGTTCAACACTGTATTCCAGTGACTTTGAATATAAGTATTACAAAGGTTCTATTCCTTACAAATACACGATACCTTCATATGTATTCGGTAATAAGCTTACTTTGGAAGCAACGTTTAAGGAGATCTCTGAAGGTGAATTTACGATAACATTCAATGAGAATTACGGTGATATGCACGAATTTACCGGCCATACATATAAAGACGGTAAATTTGAATCTGCATCCTCTATCCCGACTCTGTCTCGTGCAGGATATATATTTGACGGATGGTTCGATGCGGCTGACGGCGGTAATGAAATAACTGCTGATACTCTGTTTACAGAGCATACTACTGTGTACGCTCACTGGAGCGAAGACCCTGACTACGATAACGATGCCGGTCACAGCGTCATCGCAGCCGACTGCGACGGCGGTACTGTCGAGGTCTTCCCTTCAAAGGCTCATAAGGGCAATACTGTTCTCATTTCAGCTGTTGCTGACGAGGGCTACATTTTCAGCAAATTTACTGTAACTGACGGCAGCGGTGACGCTGTTGCTGTTGAAGGTGATTCATTTGTAATGCCTGACGGTGACGTTACTGTAAGCGCTGTATTTGAACCTGACCGCGCAACTGCTTATCGTGTGCGCTTTGATGCTAACGGCGGCGCTCCTGCTCTCGTGCAGAAGCAGGTCGGCGCAGGCGGCAAGATAGCGAGCTTCCCTGCCGACCCTTCGCTTGAAGGATATATATTTGATGGATGGTTCACAAGTAAAACAGGCGGGACTGAAGTCACTTCGGCTACTAAGTTCACGAGAAATACGACTGTTTACGCTCACTGGAGCAATGAGCCTGAGATAAAATACTTTACCGTTACGTTTAACACTGACGGCGGCAGTGAAATAGCAGCTGTTACTGATGCTGAGGGCTCTGTTGTCGACATTTCGAAGCTCGTTCCTGAAAGATCAGGCTACACGTTCAGCGGATGGTTTACTGACAGCGAGCTTACGAGCAAGGCGAGTGACAGCATCACTCTTACGGGCGATATCACGCTTTACGCGGGCTGGACTCGCAACAGCTCCGGCGGCGGCTCAGGCGGTGGCGGCGGAGGTTCTTCTTCCGGCGGTTCGGGCGGCTCATCCGGCGGCACGACAGCTCCGACCACGCCTGTTACTCCTGTTGAGCCTACTCCTGGCACAGGCACGGGAACATTCGACAGCATTGCAGAGATAGGAAATATAACTGATTTCTCAGGCAAAAAGCTTGAGACAATTGCTGACAAAAATGGTACTGTAACTGTCAAAACGGGTTCTGATAAGGATACTGTGATAATCGCAGAGATAAAGAACGCAGGACCGGGAACTGCGGCGTATATCGTCAAGGCTGACGGCACAGAAGAGCTTGTGCGCGATTCTGTTGTCTTAAACGGCAGACTTTACATGAGAGTAGCTGACGGAGCCGTAATAAAGGCTGCAGACAGAAGTACTAAATTCGCAGATGTTGACGAAGCTTCATGGTCAGCCGACGCTATAGCGTTCGTATCGGGTCACGGTCTCTTCAACGGAACGTCTGCTGACACCTTCAGCCCTGCCGCAGCGATGACGCGCGAGATGCTTATGACTGTGATCGCAAGGCTCAACGGCGCTGACACATCGGGCGATGCTCTCGCGAAGGGCATGGCGTGGGCTGTAGAAAACGGCATTTCAGACGGCTCAGACCCTAAGGGCTTCATAACGCGCGAGCAGATAGCGACTATGCTTTACAGGAACGCAGGCGAGCCTGACGTCAATTACGACAGCTCTTATCTGACTAAGTTCAGCGACGCTTCCGAGATATCGGGATACGCTAAAAAAGCCATGCTTTGGGCT
>CAVGTL010000039.1:0-18184 GCA_963632005.1 Succinivibrio sp. | reverse complement strand
GACTATCGCTGACAGCCCCAGACTGTCGGCTATCTTTATGTATCTGCGAATAGTTTCAGTATCAAGTATCGCGCATATCAGGAGCACCGCAGACGCGCCTATGACCTTTGCTTCATATATCATATACTCGTCTACCGTGAAGTCCTTGCGGAGCACCGGTATCGATACCGCTTCGGCTATCTCCGTCAGATAGCTGTTTTCTCCCTTGAACCAGTACGGCTCTGTGAGCACTGATATTGCTGATGCTCCCGCCTTTTCGTAATCTATGGCTATCTGCCTGTACGGAAAATCCGGAGCTATCAGACCTTTTGACGGAGACGCTTTTTTGGCTTCGCATATAAACGCTATGTCATCTGCGTCTCTCAGCGCCCTTTCAAACGGGAAGCCTGTATCGGCGTTCATCGCCTCTGCCTTTGCCTTCATTTCTTCAAGCGAGATCTGCTGCTTTGCGGCAGCCACGCGTTCTCTCGTTTTTTCTGCTATTTCGTCTAATATCATTTTATCATTCCTGCTGTCCTGTACCTGTACTGTCAGGCTACGCTGCCGCGTTAGTCTTTGCAACGAATTCCTCGAGCTTTGCCTTTGCCGCGCCGCTGTCTATCGCTTCTGCTGCGAGCTTTACGCCCTCTGCGAGACTTGCAGCCTTTCCTGAAATGTATATCGCAGCACCTGCGTTCAGCAGCACAGCGTTGCGTCTCGGTCCTTTTTCACCGTCGAGTATCGCTCTTGTTATAGCTGCGTTTTCAGCAGGATCGCCGCCGACGAGGTCGGCCTTGCTGCATCTTTCCATTCCGAAATCCTCAGGCTTTATCTCGTATGAGCTGTACTGCCCGTCGTGGAACTCGCACACTGCTGTAGGAGCGCTCATAGATATCTCGTCCATTACGTCCTCACCGAAAACTACCATTCCGTCCTTTACTCCAAGCTTTGTGAGAACTCTCGCCATAGGCTCGACTAACTCCTTTGAGTAAACTCCCATTACCTGCTTAGTGTTGAAAGCCGGATTTGTCAGAGGTCCGAGTATGTTGAATACTGTTCTGCAGCCGAGCGCGCCTCTTACAGGAGCTACGTATTTCATGCTCTTGTGATATACCTGCGCGTGCATGAAGCATATGCCTGTCTCGTCAAATACTTCAGCCATCTTTTCAGGCTCGAGCATGATGTTTACGCCGAGTGCTTCGAGTACGTCAGCAGCACCGCATTTTGAGGAAGCCGCTCTGTTTCCGTGCTTTGCTACAGCTACGCCCGCCGCAGCAGCTACTATAGCGCTCGTAGATGAAATGTTGAATGTATTCGACTTGTCGCCGCCTGTTCCTACGATCTCAAGCGCCTCACGCTTGTGTTCGAGCTTTGTAGCGTGCGCTCTCATCGAGTCGGCGCATGCCGCTATTTCTTCTATAGTTTCGCCTTTTGCGCCCAGACCCATTAAGAACGCTGCTGTCTGAGCTTCGTTTGTTTCGCCGTTCATTATCTCGTCGATGCATGCTCCTGCTTCATCATATGTCAGGTCAAGTCCGTCTCTTAACTTTGCTATAGCTTCCTTTATCATAACGATTTCCTCCTTTTACTTTATCGGTTTTTATTTTATTATTTTTCCGCGCCGGGCGCGGCCACTTTATTCATTCGTTAATATTTCAATTTTATTTTATCATTTATCTTATGCTTAAAAAATTCTCAAGCATCACTCTGCCGTCAGGCGTCAGTATCGACTCCGGGTGGAACTGGAGTCCGTATACATCGAAGTCTCTGTGACGTACCGCCATTATCTCGCCGTCATCCGTCCTTGCTGTTACGATAAGCTCTTCAGGCATCGTGTCCTCTACAGCTGCCAGTGAGTGATACCTTGCTCCCGTTAGCTTCTCCGGCAGACCTCGGAATATCTTATCGTTGTTATCTACCTCTATGACTGACTGCTTACCGTGCATGAGCTGCTTTGCGTATGAAACAGTCGCGCCGTAGGCCTCGCATATCGCCTGATGCCCCAGACACACGCCCAATACAGGGATCTTGCCGGCGAAATACTTTGCAGCCTCTTCGCAGACGCCTGCGTCTGACGGGCGGCCCGGTCCGGGTGAAAGTATTATGTGGCTCGGAGCCGCTTTTTCGATTTCTTCTATCGTCATCTCATCGTTTCTGACGACCTTTATATCAGGATCGATGGAGCCGATGAGCTGATACAGATTGTATGAAAAGCTGTCGTAATTATCTATTAAAAGTATCATTTAGTAATCTGCCTCCTGTCCTGCCTTCAGCGCGTTGACCACTGCCTGCGCTTTGTTTATGCATTCCTGATATTCACTTTCAGGTACGCTGTCTGCGACTATTCCCGCGCCGGATCTTACGAATACCTTTCCGTTTTTCTTAAATGCTATCCTTATCGCTATGCATGTATCGAGGTTTCCTGTGAAGTCAATGTAACCGATAGCCCCTCCGTATATGCCGCGCTTGTTGTTTTCAAGCTCGTTTATTATCTCGCAGGCTCTTATCTTCGGTGCTCCCGAAAGAGTTCCTGCAGGGAGCACGCACGACACTGCATCTACTGCGTCCATATCATCTCTTATCTGACCTCTGACTGTAGAGCCGATATGCATTACATGTGAATATTTTTCTATCGACATATATTTTTCAACTTCTACGGTTCCAAACTTACTGAGCTTGCCGATGTCGTTCCTTCCGAGGTCTACCAGCATGTTGTGTTCTGAAAGTTCCTTCGGGTCTGCCAGAAGCGATCTTTCGAGCTCTGCGTCCTCCTCCGGCGTCTTTCCTCTCGGCCTCGTGCCGGCCAGCGGGAATGTATGAAGCTCGCCGTCCTCAAGCTTTACGAGCGTTTCAGGCGATGCTCCCGCTATTTCTACGTCCTGTCCGCTGAAATAGAACATGTACGGTGAAGGGTTCATCGTGCGGAGCACGCGGTATGTGTTGAGCAGGCTTCCTTCGAAGTCAGCATCAAGTCTGTTTGAAAGAACTACCTGGAATATATCGCCCTCATATATGTACTTTCTTGCTTTTTCTATCATCTCGCAGAACTGCTCTTTATCGAAAAGCCTTCTGAATTCTGATTTCAGCACTCCAGGCTGCGGGTCAGCCGCCTCGCCGTTTTTTATTATATTTATTATGTCGTCTATATCATGGAGCGCTTTATTGTAATTCGTCTCCAAATCGTCTGCGCTGCCGTCGAGCTTTACGTTAGCTATAACTATTATTTTCTGTCTCAGATTATCAAACGCGATGACCTTATCGAAAAGCATCAGGTCGAAATCATTGAAGTTTTCCTGATCGTCCGCGTCAAGTCTGAGCTTCGGTTCTGCGTACTTTATGAAGTCGTATGAGAAATATCCTACGAGCCCGCCTGTAAATGTCGGCATGTATTCGATCTTCGGGCTCTTGTTTTCGTTTATTATGTTTCTTATATATTTTCCCGGCTCAGTCGTTTCTATCTCTATCGTCGTTCCGTTCGAGATCTTCAGCTTTCCGTCTGTGCATGTTATTTCGAGCTTCGGGTCAAATCCCAGGAATGTATATCTGCCCCACTTTTCTGTATTTTCCACGCTTTCAAGCATATATGTGTGTTTGCTTACTTTCAGCAGCCTTTTCAGGACTTCCATCGGCGTCCTTATATCTGAAAGTATCTCTTTCATGACAGGCACTGCCTTGTAGCCTGCGCTGCTGTCCTCGGCGTATTTCTTCACTTCTTCAAGTGTCGGTCTGAACATATTTACATCTCCCTCCATTGGACTTTATCGAGCTTTATCATCTAACCTTGAACTCTTAATTTCGAGCTTTCCCTCGGTCTTTTGCTTTTCTGCATTACCGCTGTTATGCTGACACGCTTTACCGTCTTGAATCATTTTCTAAACAAAAAACCCGTCCTCAACAGATCTGTCTTAATCTGATCTGTCAAGGACGGGTCTGAATATTCTAAACCCGCGGTGCCACCTTGTTTCACGGATGTCCGCGCTCTCAGCAGGATACCAACATATCCCCGGCAACTTACGCGTGCCCTGCGTCATGGTATACTGTAATTCGCCATGCCCTCTGCGGCCCATTATGATAAGCTGTAACTGCCGGATTCACACCATCGCCGACTCTCTGTAAGCACATTTCTCATCTTTACTCCCGCATCAACGGTTTAATTCATCAATGTATTAAATTTTTTCTTAAGTTGTGCCTATTATAAGCCTATAAAAAGACTATGTCAATCATGTTTTTTGCAGAAATACGATTTTGTTTTTCGCAGACAGCGCCGCACCGGTCAGTCAAGCTTGCCGGTGCGGCGCGGCGATTTGAGTGTAAAATTATGCGATCTAATCTTACTGAGCCTTTTCGTTAAGCTTCGACCATCTCATAAGTATAGTCGCTATCTGAGCGCGCGTAGCGCTTCCCTGCGGCTGCAGTTCAGTCTTTGTAACACCCGTTATTATCTGGTTGTTTACAGCCCATGTCATAGCCTCTGCAGCGTATGAAGATATCTTTCCGAAATCATCGTACTCGCGTACAGCCATACCACCCTGAGTCGTATCGTAGCCCATCATGTTCGAATATCTATAGAGCATAGTCGCAAGCTGCTCGCGCGTCATAGTAGCCTCAGGCTTCGTTCCGTCTGAAATATTCTTTGAAACAGCCCAGTCGAGACCCTTCTTGTACCAAGGCGAGCTGCCCATCGTATCTGTGCCTGACATACGAGCAAGTATAGTCATTATCATGCCTCTCGTAGTAGAAGCGTTCGGGCTGAACTTTCCACTGCCTGTACCGTTCATAAGGTTCTTGTCCGTAACGTATTTAACAGCATCGCTGTACCATGCGCCTGAAGCGACATCGCTGTAGCCTGACGCAGTCGCAGGATCCTGCGGGGTCGTCGGCTGAGTCGGGTCTGTCACGGCACCGCCACCTGCAGCACCGCCTGCAGATGATCCGCCTTCCCATTTCAGAACAGGATATTCACCGGATCTGTATGCAAATGCGCTTCCGAGCTTTGAAACGAAAGCCTCAGTCTTCATATCTGCATCACTCATTTCAGTAACTCCGCTTACCGAAGGCTTATTGTAAACGCCCATATCAGCGCTGCCCTTGAGCCAGTAGCAGTTTTCGTACGAATCGCCGCCGTTCGAAGTTGCTACAGCTGCTGATTTTCCGTTTCCGCTTACCTTTCCGGCATTATAGCAGTTGATCAGCTGTATTTCTGCTGAACCTGCTATTCCGCCGTACGATGAGTTTGTATTTACTATACGGCCTGTATTATAGCAGTTTCTTATTATGCCGTCATTCCATGCAGCGCCGCATATACCGCCTGTACCCTTTTTATCTGTACCTGTTATATCAGCCTTATTTACACATCTTTCTATCACGGCTGTTCCGCTGGTCTGACCGATCTTACCTACTACACCGCCAACAGAACGGTTGCCCCTTACAGAGCCTGTCACTGCTACATCGCATACACCCGCTCCTGAAGGCCTGAGCGAGCTGCTGTCGTCATCATGAACGCCGAGGCGGCCTATCAGTCCTATAGATTCACCATCACCGAAATTCTTTGTGCAGTGACGATCGCATTCTATATTCACTGTATGTCCGCCGCCGTCAAGCATACCGCAGAATGAAGCTCCGATCTTTGTTTTTGTATCGTTTTTCTCCATAAGGTACTGCCCGCCGACCGGCATATAATTTCCACCGCTCATGTCGAGGTTTGCACTGAGATACAGAGTTTTGCCTTTAAAAGATTCTATTCCATAATGATACGTATCTGTTGCCTGATTATTATCACCTGATTTCCTGGTATCAGTATTTACATACTTGCTGCTGTTGTTCCAGTTTTTAGCAGTTATGACCTCAGAACCTGTATATACAACACAGTCTGAATTCACCAGACCGTTTACGAGCGCTGCAGCACCGGCAAGCTCAGCAGCTGTGCTTATAGTATAACTGCTGTCAGATCTGTTATCAAAATACCAGCTTACATCAACAGTCTTTCCGTCCCATGACCTTGACTTCAGATCAAGACCTGATGTATCAGGACCTGTCGAGCCGCCGCCACCGGCAGAGCCTCCACCGCCACCGGAACCGCCTCCGCCAGGTTCGACCGGAGTACTTGTTTCCTTTACAAACGGAGCCGGAACAGGATACTCTCCTGCAAGCTCAGCAACATAGCTGCTTACAGCCGCATAACCGTTTCCTATGAGCCTCCATGCATTTTCGCTGCTTCCGCTGAGGAGCTTCGCAAACTCAGCAGTCTTCATTTCTGACGCAGTTTTCCAGCCTCCTGAAATAAGCGTTTTACTGTTTACTATGCTTTCTGTATATCCCGGTGTGCTTCCTTCCAACGCATAGCAATTCGTAATATTTATATTCGCATTGTTGTTATTACACACTACAGCACCTACATTTTCAGCCTTTGCAGTGTTACTTACAATACCAACGTTATATGAATCAGAAAGCTCGCTTTCATTACCGCCGCTTACACCTGCTGCATTAGCGCTATCATACCCTGCAGTAACATTACCGAAGTTAGCGCACTTCTCTACAACAGCACTGTTCCAGGCTGAACCTATTACTCCGCCGGTGCCTTTACCGCCGCCATTTGTTACTATTTCAGCAAAATTAAGACAATTCCTTACTGTCAGTGACTTTTCTGATGCAACATGAAGAGTCTTTCCTATCACGCCGCCTGTAGAACGGTATCCCCTTATATATCCGCTTACAGCAATATTTTCGATCGTGATATTATTATCAGTGAACTCCGTTTTATCAGGCGATCCGACTCTTCCGAAAAGCCCTATGCATGATGAACTTCCATGACCTGTATCCTGACCTGAATTTCTTTCACAATAAACATTCTTTACAATATGCCCCTGACCGTTAACACTTCCACAGAAAACACCGTAGAAATAACCATCGTCAAGATCATTCCTGCCTTCAGAACCTATCGGATAATAATTCGGGCCTGACCACGTTCCGTCAGCTGCCTTAACTCCGCCCATATCGATATCATTATCAAGGTAGAACTGAACTCCCGCAAACTCATTCTGTACAGAAGGCACAGTTCCCTTTATCGCCGTCACATTGCTATTTGTATTTGTTTTAAAGTCAGCCAGCTTTCCAAGATCCTCAGAGCATATCCATGCGATCGATTCCCACTGAGCCGGAGTAGTTATATGATATTCTGACTTTACATCATTCTCATCATACCAGCTGAAATCAAGTCCTCCTGCCCATGTCAGAGATTCCCAGTCATAGTCATCAGTACCCGGGTCAACAGGATCAGGCCCTACCGGCTTATCCGGTCCGTCAGGATCGACCGTAACATCATTCAGTCCTGCATCGGAAAAAGTTTTATCGAGCGTAAATTTTATCAGCTTTATATTATGAATACTGTTAAATCCAAGGTTAGCATCAGCATTAAAATCTGCTCCGCCCTGTTTCTGACCGATCAGCATCCTGAGAGCATTTTCAGTATCGCTCTTTCCTATAAGAGCCTTTATTTTCTCTGCAGCTTTTGCCGCAGGATCATCCGCAGCCTTTTCATGATATCCCTTTATAGCAAGAACCGTAGGAACGACACGTCCGTCCTGCTGGTCAGCTTCAGAAACGATGCCTCCGTTTCCTATACCTTCGCTGCTGCCTTCAGAAGTGCTCGTATCATCATACCACGCAGGATAATAATATTTCACTGCGCCCCAGTACTCCGAATATGTATATTCATTTGAAGCGCCTCCATGAGAAGAATCACTGTCAGACGATGCGACCTTCATCTTTACATCATCAGATCTCAGTACATCTGCACCACTATTCTTATCAAGCAGCTCGCCCGCATAGCTGTACACATCATCGAGCAGTATTCCCTTAGTCGCAACCGCAATAGCTCTGCAATCATTAGGGTTCATATTGCTGCCCGTATACGCCAGCGCCCCGATATCACTGAAATCATACTCCTGCCCATTTGCAGTGCCCTTCAGATCCGCCTCAGAAATAAGATCCTTCACTATCGCCAGCTCCTGACCCGTAGCGTTATCCGTATAAGTCTCACGCGCACTGTCATACGTCCATGTCGCCAGCGTAGCAGTCTTTCCTGCACTGTCCGTTATCTGTATCTTGACAGTGTCAGACGCAGCTGCCATAGCCGTCATTGGGAACATGGTGAATATCATCGCCACGCTCAGCAAAACAGCCAGCGGCTTACGCATTTTACTTTTGAAAAATGCCCTTCTCACATTTTCAATCATAAATGTTCTCCATCCTTTCTCTCTTTTAAAAACATAAAAAACCTATTATTGATAATATATCATCATTTTATCTGAAAATCTATTTTTATACTTATTTTTATAGATATCTATTCTATTCCAAATGTAATCAAATATTTCCATTCGTAATCAGCTAAAAACATCAAATATAACAGTTGTAATGTAATATTTAATATTCCCAGGCTTGCAGCCGTCACCGGCTGAACTGCGGTCCTGCTTCCAGAAAATAAAAACAGGACCGCTCTGCCATTCCCGACAAAACGATCCTGTTCCATTATCCGTTAAATATTATCCTGTTTTTATCGTTATTCCTTCAGTCCGCCAACTAAGCCGTAAGCGCCGTGTACCTCTGGATCATCGCCGCAAGCTCAGCGCGCGTTGCGCTGCTCTTCGGATCGAGCGTATTCGCGCTCTTTCCTGTCACGATACCCTTTTCTACAGCCCATTTCACAGCAGTCTGAGCATATCCGCTCACATCGTCCGAGTCATTGAACGCTGCAAGGCTACCGTTCGTGTCAGGTGAGCCTGCATAACGATAGAGCATAGTAGCGAGCTGCTCTCTCGTTATGAGCTTTTCAGGAGCAGTTCCATCTGAAACGCCCTTCGCTACAGCCCAGTCGAGACCTTTCTTGTACCACGGACTGCTGCCTGTTGTATCCTCGCCTGACATGCGCGCGAGTATAGTCATGAGCATTCCTCTTGTAGTCTCAGCCTTTGGACTGAATACAGATGCGCCTGTACCGCTCATGATGCCCTTTTCTGTAACGTAATTTACAGCATCGCTGAACCAGTCGCTGCTGTTCACGTCATTGTAGGCTTTCTTTACTGTATTATCAGTATCAGTCTTCGGGTCTGTAACAGTAGTGCCACCGCCTGCTGTGCCGCCTGAACTGCTTCCGCCTGACGAAGCACCACCGCCACCGCCTGAGCCGCTTCCTGAAGAACCGCCCGAAGCCGACAGACTTGCGTATGCAGTCTTGTTTTCTGTTACAGGTTCATTAAAATCAAACACATTCTTGAGGCCGGCATCTGAATACCATCCTTTGAATGTCTGGCCGCTTATCTGAGGATCTGCAGGCTGCACGCATGGCAGATATTCACCTGCATAATGTGCATCGATGAATCCCTTCTGCGCCAGGTCGAAGCCTATCTGGTATACCTTCTGCCAGATGAGCGCCGGATATCCATTGTCTACAGCCTTAAATCCACTTCCAAGCTCAGAAGCAATATCCTGAAGCTCTGCAGCGCTTTTGCTCTGTACAGGAGCTACACCTGAAGCTGCATGACCTATACCGCTGCTGTTCATTCCTTCGAGCCAGTAGCAGTTTTCTACAGTACCCTTACAACGGCCGATCACGCCTCCGATATTGTACTTGTCACCTGCAGCTTCATCTGCTGCGTCGTACCCTTCATCCGTACAGCTTACAGCTCCGATGCTGTAGCATGACCTGATCGTAGCCTCGCTTATCCATGCGCCTCCTACGATACCACCTGCCGTCACTCCGTCAGTTACAATATCACCTGAGTTTATGCAGTTTTCTATTACCGGATAAACCCCTCTCGCAGCCGCAATACCGCCTACTATACCACCGGCATTACTGTTGCCTGAATGATAATTACCGGCTTCATCGTAAACTGCTCTTACATTTCCTACATTAAGTGATGATGAAACTGTCGCATCTGAATTAACAGTCGTTCCATCCTCATGCTGTATTACAGCACCGTAAATATGACCGACTACACCGCCGACATTTCTGTATGCTGTTATATCTGCTGCATTTATACACTCTGTTACAGTACCTTCGTTTAAGCCTGCAATGCCTCCGACATTTACAGCGCCCGGCGCTGACACAGATGCTTTATTTACGCAGCTCTGTACCGTTCCTCTGTTTACTGCAGCTATACCTGCAACAGGAGTTTCGTTCGTCTGATTCCCTTTATCGTCAAATTCAGCATTTGCAGAGCATGCAACAGTACCGCTGAGTGTAAGGTCCTTTATAATTCCTTCATTCACTGCAAAAAGTGCTGCATATCCGCTCGCACGGTTTATGCGCAGCCCGCTGATCTCATGATCTTTTCCGTCAAATGTTCCCCTAAAAGGATGTTCCGCATCGCCTATTATGATGCGGTTCCTGTCAGCATCGATATCTGCAGCGAGCTCTACCGTCTTGCCTTCAAAATCATACGCTTCTGACATGGCTGCACCTGTATCTGCAGTACCCTTTACAAGTTCAGCAAATTCAGCAAGCTGTGTGCGTGTACGCAGGACATATTTCTGAGTCGTCTCGTATTCTGATGCATTGAACCATGCATAGCCTGACTTTATTCCTTCCTGCTTTGCACCTCTGAACTCAGCGACAGCTTTGTTGAGTGATGTATATGCGTTGTAGGCCTGGAGGTTAGTCATACCCTCATCGTCGTCTGACGCTCCGTATGTATCGAGTGCATTCTGAAGAGCTATCTTTTGAGCTTCAGTTACCCAGAAAGAGCCCTCAGCGACCTCTGCAGCATCTGTGCCTGTAAGAGTCTCGTCAAGCTCGGTCTGAGCCTCTTCAGTTATATCGCTCAGGAGACCAGAAACGATCGGCTGTACTGTGCGGTCAGGATCGAGCTTTACAGTGCATTCCGTCTGACCATAATAGAAACGGTTATACGTACCTTCTGTCATGGATGTCTGGCCGAAATTCACTACATATGCCCACAGATAGTCGCTGCTGCCTGCATACATCTCCCAGAATGTTTCTGCTGTCCAACCGCTCTTATCACCATACGACTTCATCGCGATTATCGACGGTACATTCATTTTCTTTGACTCATCCCAGTTCCGGAAATAATATCTGTCTCCAAAGAGGTCGTCATAGTTGTACCAGCCATAATTTTTCCAGTATTTAGTATAATTTTCGTCTGCAGAACCCTTATCATATTTATCACTGTACTGACTATCTATCGTATAGTCAGGTCCCATGATGAAATAATCGCCTTCATCAAACGTCAATCCTGCATCATCCAGCATATCAGACATCATTATATATTCTGTTGCGACTCTTCCTGCATTCAGGCTATAATCGCCGGCTGCAGTGTAGTATATAGTTCCGTTCGCTGTCATCTTTGGATAAGATTCATCTGCCATGTAGTTTCTCTTGCTTTCCTTTGCAAGCACTTTCATGTCGGTCGCAGTATATGTTTTTACTAGCGTAGGGTCTTTGCTTCCGTCTACATTTATGTATACAGAGAATGACTCAGGCGGTGCTGCTGCACCGCTGCCGCTGCTGTCCGCCCATACACCGGGAGATGCTGTAAACAGCATTCCCAGTGTAAGCACGAGACTTATTCCTTTTCTGAAAATTTTATTCATTATATTGTGAATTTCCTCTGAATTTTTCTTTTTACGCGCTTAATGATTTTTTCTTCCTGTCAGTCCGGTGACGGACGTCCGTTTTATTTATTCGCTGTAAGCTTTGCGAAGCGGGCTATTACTGCTGCTACCTCTGCTCTTGAAGCATTGCCTGCAGGATCTATGCGATTTCCGCTCTTTCCTGTCATTACGCCCTTTTCGTAAGCCCATGCAACGGCTGTCTTTGCGTAAGAGCTTATATCTGCGCTGTCAGCAAAATCAAGTGAAGTATTGCTTACTGACATATCAAGTCCGAGATGCTCCGCGTATCTGTACATCATTGCAGCAAGCTGCTCTCTTGTAATGTTTGCATCAGGTGCAAAGAGGCCTGCGCCTTTACCGTTTACAACGCCGGCATTTGAAGCCCACGCTACGCCCTTTTCGTACCAGCTTCCTGAAGCTACATCGTTAAAGCTGTGCTTATAACCGTCAACGTTCTTTCCTGCTGACTTTTCGAGTCTCATAAGGACTGTAGCGAACATTCCTCTTGTCATGTTGCTTCCAGGTGCGAAAAGCTTATCTGAAACGCCTGCGAACAGACCGTTCTGGATCACATAATCAAGGCTCTCATGATACCATGCAGAAGATGATGTATCAGAATACTTTCCACTCGGGCAGCTGCTGCCGCCGTTGCATGAAGTCTGTGAACCAGGTATTGCAGGAGTTGTCGTTGACGAACCACCGCCTGAGCCGCTTCCGCCCGAGCTGTGTCCGCCGCCTGATGAACCGCCTGAGCCGCCGCCTGTATTTCCATTATCCTCTGATGGATCGTCAACTGAAGTTATTTCATTTCTCTGCCACTTGAGAACAGGATAGCTGTTTTCGTCAAAACTCCATACCTCGCCGTCGTCCTTTGAATTCCAGTATACGTTAGTGTATGCCTTCTGGTTTACAGCTCTTTCTGCAGCTATGCTGCGGCCTGCAGCGCTGCGATAGCTCTGTTCGTTTTCAGGGACAGTGTACGCTGCTCCGTTTATTACCATTCCACTCAGACCAAAGTTGTAGCTGCCCGTACCTCCGATATCAGCAAATCCATCGTTGCCTATAACGCGGTTAGCATGAGCAAACTCAGCATCGAGCTCTATAGTTATAGATGGATTGAGTGCGAAGCAGTAGCTTACTTCTGTTTTGTCGCTGCCTTCATGGAGAGGCACGCTGTTTATATCACCGATTATGCCTCCGGCATATGTAGGGAATATATCTCTTTCGCCTGTCTTTGACGGGCTTACCGCTATCGTCATATCTGACCAGCACTTGCTGATCTTATTGCTGCAGTTTCTCGTAGCGCCGACTATACCGCCTGCACGTACTGTACGTGTGCCCTGGCTGTGTATAGAACCTCTGCTGTATGAATTTTCTACTTTTGTCGTCTGGCCGTCAGCACTGTATTCCTGGCTTCCTACGATGCCTCCTATATAAACGTCGCAGTAATCAGGATATCCGGCATATGTGTATCCCTCAAGCGCCTTGTCGCTGTGGTCTATATCATAATCAAGATCGATATCACTGTAGCAGCCTGTTATTTCAGTTCCGTTTCCTGCGAAACCAACTATACCGCCGAACTGATACCAGTCAGCCATTGTTGAAGGAGGTCTGTCTATTACTGAGATACTTCCTTCCACTCCGACATTTCTGATAATTGCGCCCTTTGTCATACCGAAAAGTCCGCCAATGTAATCAAGACGGTAAGAATAAGACATAACGCTTCCGTCCCACGCAAGCTCGAGCTCGTAATAGTTTTCCCAGTCTACATTGAGGTTTCTTATTACGTGACCGTTTCCGTCAAACAAACCTGTATAAGCGCCGCCACCGTAATATTTAGGCAGATCAGGGTTTACAACATAGAAGTAAAGTGTATTATCTGCACGAAGTGAGCCCATAGGGAGCCACTTGCCCTCTGTGCCTGACATATCTATATCAGCCATGAGCTTTATGTCTGATGACATCATTTCTGTAGACCGCTCATTACTTACAGTAGTTGCCTGATGGTTGAACCACATGAGCTCGTCAGCATCGTATATGAGATAAGCTCCGTTTTCGTCCTTCGCAGGCTCCTTTTCCCATGAGCCTGTCCATGCCTTCAGGAGCTCTGCCTTTACAGTTGAAGCGCCTGATACAGTACCTCTCTTTACGCCGTATCCGTCTGCAGTGATCTCGTAATCATAGCTTTCGCCGCGGTTGAGCATTACAGCCTTTATATCGCCTGTGTATACTATATTTCCGAAGCTGTCTGTTATTTCCAGTTTAGCTCCGCTTATTTCATTGCCCTCTGTATCTACAGCAGAGAATGTTACCTGATACTGCTTTGCAGTAACGATATTTACAGTTATTTCTGAAACATTCTTTATGAAATTGCTGCTGTTGTCGTTGTCCTTACCGACAGCCGGCGCTGCCATGTACAGCGGCCCCTTTTCTGCAGTGTAAGGGACTCCGTTCACACCGTAAGCAATGATATAAGGGAGATCCTTTTCAAGTACATTGCCTGATGCATCATAGCTGAAGCCTGTGCTCCTGAGTGTTCCGAGAGTAAATTCCTTTTCTCCGACAGAGATCACGCTCTCGTCAGCCACGTTGACGATATCAGGATAAGCCTTCTTGAGCAGCTCATAAACAGGTATACCTGTCATTACGTAATTTGTTCTGCTGTTGAGGCCCTGATAGCTGTATGTTTTTTCTATGCCTGCTGTAAGAGCGCTCTTTTCGAGCTCTGCTACTGTATATTCAACAGTAGTTTCACCTGCGCGTATCACGAGCTTGTCATCGAGGTACTGCGCGTAATCAGCTGCTACATTTTCATCGCCTGCATAATAGCTGTGGCTCGCTCTGTCACTGAGAGTGTCGCTGAGCTTCCATGTGAGTGTAAATGTAAGAGTCTGGTTTTTATTTGAACGCGCTCTGTAGAGCATTTCATATATTCCTGATATCTCAGGCTTTGCGGCAGCATCAAAGTTGTACCAAACTTTTCCAGTCTCATATACAGACTTTAATGTAACAGCCGCACGGTAATATACTCCGTCCTTAAATGTATCTGATGCAGACATCCTGCTGCCGTCAGCGTACCATACTATATCTGCTGAAGCGATCTTTGCCTTCTGCTCATCAGTAAGAATGATCTCACTCTGAGGGGCAGCTCCCGCTGCCGGAGCAGCTACATCAAATGAAAGGTCTTCTGATGTTATATAATGGATAATCTGTTTAACAGTTACAGGTATTTTGCATTCAACGCCCATGTATGAAACTGTTACTTCTGTCTGACCGGCTGCCAGGCTGCTGCCGTCTACGATCTGCCATCCTGACACTATCGTGTTTCCGTTTACCTTAGCATCAGCATCAGCCTTTGAGTAATAGGCTGTGAGTACGAGTCCTGTATCATCAAATGCATCAAAGTCATTATATGCAGTCTTTGCAGGCATAGTTGCCACTTCCAGTACTGCAGGAGCTGCCTGCCATTCGAGTACAGGATATGTGCTGCCTGACTTGTATGCAGAACCGAGAGTCGGTGCGAGACCACGGAGCTCTTCATCAGTTTTTGATTCACCGATAAGGCTCGTCATGCCTTCACCAAGAGTTGTATCGAGGTAATAGTTGTTGCCTGTGCCTGCTGCAGTGAAGCTTCCGCTGCCTACGAGCGGCTGACCTGAAGCAGTTATTCCGCTATTATAACAGTTTAGCATAGATGTCACTTTATTGGCTGACACATTACCTGCTATACCACCGCTATATTTAATTTTTGCTTCAGATGATATATTTCCGTTATTATAGCAATTTTCAATTTTAAATGGTGTAGTAGAATTACCTCCCATATTATAAAATCCTGCGATTCCACCTGCATAGCATGTGTTATTAGCAGTACCTGTCATTATAATATTTCCGCTTATGTCTCCCTGATTAGAGCACTCCGAAAAATCATCAAAAACTGCCCATCCTGCTATGCCTCCAAGGTTTACTGATGTGCCTACTTTTGATTTAATTTCAACATTTATCTTCATGGCATTTGAAATTCTTTCAAATTTCGTATATTCAGCATATCCGGCAACACCTCCGGCATACATTAATGCAAACTTTTCTGAGCTATTTGTCAGATCTACGTCTACGCTTGTATTTCCGAACATAGTAAGGTTTTTAACAGTGGCATATGCCTTTGCTGTGCCGGCTATATATCCAAATAAGCCAAATGCCATTTCATTCATATCAAACTGACCATCATTTATTTGAATAGAATTTCCATTTCCATCAAATGTACCGGCAAAAAATTTTGTTTTATTATAATTTGAATAACCACCTATAGGAGTCCACTTAGCACTTCCAAGGCTTATATTACTCATAAGGTTAACATTCTTGCCTGCAAATGTAGTTTTTCCGCTGTTTACTATCTGCGCAAGACCTGCCAGCTCATCAGCCGTGTATATATAGAATACACTTGCATCAGGATCCTTATCGTACCACGCTGTATCTACAGATACACCGTCCCATTCTCCTGACACCTCAAGTGTTTCGCTTATAACGAGCGGATCTCTGAAGTTATCTGTAGTCAGCTCAAACTGACCAGTTGCCTTCTTGTAGCCTGATGACTGTACTGTATAGCTGTACTTGCCTGCCGGGAAAGCCATGCCTTCTATCTTGCTGCCTTCGTATACAGTCTTTCCTGCATAGTCTCCCTCTTCAGCAGTTATAGTGATAGCTGTAACTATATCGCTTCTGCCATCAGCCGCCTGTATATTAAATGTAAGTCTGCCCTGTGCAGCAGAAGGTGTCATGCCTACGATCACTTCACCGCCTTTATATAAAACGTTTACCTCACCATCTATAGAAGCAGTATCGACCTCTTCTTTTGATGGGTCATGTTCATATCCGAATTTCTTAGCGCTGTATTTATATGAACCATTATAAAGCTCATAAGTGTATACAGTTTCAGTTGCGCCTATATCGTCCTGATTTTCCTTGCCTGAAGGAGTGATCACATTACCTTCGGCATCCTTAAGCTCAAGCTCTGCATCCGGTGTTGTAAGGTGTATCTCCCACACATACTTTTCTGCAGTAAGTGCTACATCTACAGTCTTTGATTCCTTATTTACTGTAAATGCTCCTGTAACCGTTCCGTTTCCCTTGTTGTCAGTATAGCCCTGTACATTTACCTCATAGCTGTACTCACCGTTCTTCAGCTCATAGCCGTATGACGGCACAGCAGCACTGTCATCTTCAGTCGTTGCCTGCGTATCATCACTTCCGCCTGCATTGCCTGTATCCGGTGTAGTTACAGGCTCCTGTACAGTTCCGTCTGCTGACTTTACAACTACAGAAACAGTTCCGCCTGCATTGTCGTCAACATCCATAATGAGGTTTAACGCTACGTTATATAAAGAATCAGGATCCTGCCAACGCAGAACAGGGAATCCATCATTTATCTTATCCTTCAGATCAGCCTTGTATGCTGTTCCGAGACTGTTGATAAGTGATGTATAGTCTGAGGCTGAAGCAAAGCTTTCTACAACACCTTTACTGTCTTCATTTTCAGTAGCAATACCTTTATCAGCAGTGCCTGCTAAATAATAGTTATTGTACACATAGTCAGTTTTAAGCGTTTTGTGATAATAACCTGTTATCGCACCGATAGTACCTGTACCGTTAGCGCTCAGACTGCCACGATTATAGCAATTTCTGAGGTATGAATAATTAGATGTGCTTGTATTTGCGATTCCTGCTATACCACCAACATATCCGCCTGCATAAGTATTTGAAACATTACCAGCATTATAGCAGTTTTCAACAACAGCATCCTTTCCTCCGTATGTACCGACTACTCCGCCTGCAGATGCCGTATTTGCACTTACATTACCGTAATTTACGCAGAATTCGACCTTATCGCCTGCTGCCGTAAGGCTTCCTGCAATTCCTCCTGCTGCATATGTTTTTGTTGATCCGCTTCTGTTAGCAAATATATCCCCACGGTTTATACAGCGTACTATATTTGAAATACCGCTGGTGCTTGTCTGACCTATTATGCCTCCAACGCCAAATCCACCTGATACACTTCCCTTGTTTTCACAGCCTGATATCTGTGCTTTATCTGCCTTACCAACTATACCGCCTACAGCATTGCTGTTATGGTAATTTTTATCAGTTGTAGGCGCATTTTTGCATATATCGGCCTCATTGACACAATTTGATATAGTTACGCTCGTGGTGGCATTACCTACTATACCACCTACAGGAGATGAAGTATTAGACGCTTTTTCTCCTCGAGTAATACTTCCCTTTACTGTGATATTCTCAAACGAACTGCTCTTTGCAGAGGCTGCAACACCGCCTATATTATTCTTACCTATCGTAAAATCAATATCTAATGTTACATTCTTTATTTCAGCGCTCTCTATATATGAGAAAAATCCTCTGTTAAAACTATTTATATCATTTATCTTAACGTTTGATACAATATGATCCTGACCATCAAATACTCCCATAAATTTATATGTAGGCTTAGTAGGTAAGGTTTTGGTGTTATTTCCGATAGGAGTCCACTCATATCCACCAAGATCAATATCTGCACCCAGTCTGACAG
>CAVGTL010000038.1:0-18209 GCA_963632005.1 Succinivibrio sp. | reverse complement strand
GCTTTTATTTTACTGTGTTACAGCGATTTTAACAAAGCTGTAACACAAACGTAATAATGAAAAACAGGGTGTTTTGGTAGGCTGAAAACGACAAATTGTAAAAAACTGGATTTGCCAAATTCTTTTTTTTCATGTATAATTCAAAACGTGGTTGCGGCTATCGGCAAACTTCATTGAAGAAATCGGCAATTTTCAATGATTTTAGTCTCAACACAAAGTTACGATCTGAAAATAAGTTAATACCTTTTTGAAACGAAGGGAGTAATTATGAACTCTAAACGAATACTTAGTTTAGTCTTGTGTTTGCTGTTGGCTTTTTCATGCATCGCTTTTGCGGACGATACGGTGAGCGGTGACCAGACAGGTGACAAGGCTGATATTACTGATTTATACGAGACCGCAGCTGATGTGTTATACATGCATGGACTGTTCAAGGGCGGTTCAAACGGTTTTGACCTTACAGGCGATTCTACTAAGGCTCAGGCAGCTGTAATGGTAGTACGTCTTATAGGTGCAGAGGATGAAGTCCTCAGCGGCTCTTTTTCTCATCCTTTCTCAGATGTTCCTGCATGGGCTTCTGATTACGTTGGATATCTTTATCAGAAGGGTATCGATATTGCAGAAAGCAAGACTGCTCTCGGAACAGAAAATATCGACCTCGATGAATTCCTTATTCTTCTTATCCAGTCTTTAGGATATGACGGCGTTACACTTTCATCATCGGCAGATGAAGTTTTCGATTACGCTATTCAGATAGGACTTCTTACTGATGCTGAAAAAGCTCAGCTTAAAAATACAGAGTTTGACAGAGGCACTATGGTGTATGTTGCTCACAAGGCTCTCAACACTCGCGTGGCGGGAACTAAAAAAACACTTTTTGAGCAGCTTAAGGCAGATGGCCATATAAAATCTCTTCCTGCTCCGGACAGCATCACAAAGTACGGAAATCCTAAGGAAACAGCTGCAGTTCAGCAGACAGCAGTAAATAATTCTTCAGTAGGAGATACGATAGTTTCAAAGGCAAAGCCGAATCTCGGCATAAGATACAGAAGCGGCGGCAAGTCTCCGAGCACAGGCTTTGACTGCTCAGGCTTCGTAGGCTACGTAATGATGCAGAGCGGCGTATGGAGCTCACATCCGGGCAGCTGCGATGGTGTAGCATCAAGATGCACAAAGGTCTCAATGAGCGATGCGCAGCCGGGAGATATAGTTTTCTTCAAGGGTACATACAAAACATCACATGCTTACACGCATGTAGGTATCTACCTCGGAAACGGACAGATGATACATGCTTCTTCAAGCAACGGTATTTCGATAGACAAGATAACGTCAGGTTACTGGGCAAATCATTTTTCAACTATTGCCCGTCCGTCAACATTGATGTAAAATAGAATAGTGAAACTAAGAGAAATAATGCGATTGTCGGTTTCCGGCAATCGCTTATTCGGTATTTGGATGTATTTAGGGTGCTGTTGACTATGGTGAAATTCGGATTTAAAAGTGACAGAGGAAAAGTAAGAGACAACAATCAGGATTCATATTTTGTAATGCCTGAGGAAGGAATATTCCTGGTGGCCGACGGGGTCGGCGGGCATACGCACGGCGAGCTTGCGAGCAGGACAGCTATGTCTGATATTGCGGCATTCGTGCGTGAAAATCCTATTCCGCATGGAGCAGAGGATGAGCTGATAAAGCAGTATTTCTGCGACTTGACACTGCTCGTTAATGAACATATATACACTATTGCGGGTGAGCAGGCTCCGAGGGGCATGGCTACGACGCTTGTAATACTTTATATAGATGGTGATAAGGCTCATGCGCTCAATGTGGGTGACAGCCGCGTCTATCTGATACGCGGTGAATCGATGACTCAGATAACTGAGGATCATACATTTGTAAATACGCTTGTAAAAAAGGGTATAATATCAGAGGAAGAGGCAAAGACTCATCCTGACAGAAACATGATAACAAAAGCTATAGGGGCTGACCGGACGATA
Organism: Succinivibrio sp.; assembly: GCA_963632005.1. Lineage (GTDB taxonomy): Bacteria > Bacillota > Clostridia > Peptostreptococcales > Anaerovoracaceae > CAKQOE01. The sequence goes on along the minus strand of CAVGTL010000038.1, from coordinate 16,212 downwards.
GAGCCGGACTTCTATACATTCAATATAAAGGAAGATGATGTCATCCTGATGTGTACAGATGGCCTGTACAATGAAGTTTCACCGGAGGATATGCTCCGTATGATAACAGAAGAGGATGATATGAGAAAGCTGTGCTCAGACCTTGTAGACAGGGCAAACAGTCACGGCGGCGGTGATAATATCACTGTGGTAAGCGTTAAGATATAGAGGGGGAAACAGAATGGCAAGCAAAATACTTGCAGGAAGATATGAGCTGCTCGAAAAGCGCGGCGACGGTGGTATGGCCGTTGTTTATAAGGCTAAGGACAGACTTCTGAACAGATTTGTGGCTATAAAGATCCTTAAGCCTGAATTTATAAGAGATCCTAAATTTGTTGACAGCTTCAGGCGTGAGTCTCAGGCTGCGGCAGGGCTTTCGCATCCGAACGTGGTTTCCGTTTTTGATGTCGGCAAGGAAGGAAATATATATTACATAGTAATGGAGATGATGGAGGGCGATACGCTGAGCGATGTTATAAGAAACGAAGCGCCGCTCGGCGAAAAGCGCGTTATCGAAATAAGCTGTCAGATAGCTGCCGGTCTCAGCGCTGCTCATAAAAAGAACATCATTCACAGGGATATAAAGCCGCATAACATAATATTTTCTGATGACGGCGTTGCTAAGATAACAGATTTTGGTATCGCAAAAGCAGTTAATAATGGAACTATTGTAAATACAAATACTACAGTGCTCGGTTCTGTCCATTATCTGTCGCCTGAGCAGGCGCGCGGCGGCTTTGTCGATGCAAAATCAGATATATATTCGCTCGGTATAGTAATGTATGAAATGCTTACAGGCAAGGTGCCTTTCGACGGTGAAAATGCTGTGAGCGTTGCAATGATGCATATAAACGGTAAGGTCCCTGCACCTTCGCTTGAAAATCCTGCTGTTTCATCGCTTATGGATGCAATAGTTCTGAAGGCGACTGCAAGACAGCCAGGAGACAGATTTGCGGCTGCCGATGAGCTTATAGCGGCTCTTAACGATGCGGAAGAGGGCATAGTAATGTCTGCGGCTGCGTCAAGGCCTACGATGATGTACGGCGTGAATGACATTCATGCTGCGGGATATGACCGCGGAGCGGCTGATGAGATAGAGGTCAGCAGCTTTGAAGACCTTATGGATGATGCGGAGACTCCGCATTCGGGCGCGCACAGCGGCGCATACGGTCAGGCTCAGCAGAGCGGGTATGACGGATATAATGATTATGAAGATTATAATGACGGCTCTGCCGATGAATATATAAAGCCTGAGAAAAAAAATGAAGCAGCTGCATCTAAGAGCAGAGCGGCTGCAAATGCTGCCGAGAGGAAGAAAAATAAGCGTTCGCAGATACTCGGTATAGTTCTTGCGCTCATATGTGCTGTACCGCTGAGTTTACTGCTGATGAACGTTGTAGGCGGAGGCAGCGGAAAAACTGTAGAGATACCTGACGTTACAGGTATGACGGAGGAACAGGCTGCTGCAGAGCTCGACAAGTACGGTCTTAAATATAAACTGGGAATATCGGCAATAAGCGATGAATACGATGAAGGTCAGGTAGTGTCTACTGATCCTGATATCGGAAAGTCTGTCAAGAAGGGCTTTACTGTAACGCTCATACTGAGCCGCGGATCTGACAGTGAGACTGTAAAGACCCCGACGTTTGTAGGCAAGAAGCTCAAGGACGCTGAATCGTTGCTTGAGTCATATGATCTCAAGAAGGGCGACATATCCTATGAAGCAAGCGATATGCCTGAGGGATATATAATAAGCCAGGACCCTGAACCGGGCACGGAGATAAAAACAGGCGAAAAGGTCAATTTCGTTGTAAGTCAGGGAGCACAGGATAATGGCATAGAAGTACCTGACTTGAAGGGCAAGACGGAGAGCGAGGCTAAAAAGATGCTTGAGGCTGTAGACCTTAAGCTCGGTAAGGTAACTACAGAGCATTCAGATACTGATGAAGGACTTATTATAGGTCAGACTAAGGCTGCAGGCTCTTCAGCTGAAAGCGGAGATTCTGTAGGCATAACTGTCAGCAGCGGTCCGGAAAAGAAGTCTGAGCCTGTTTCTATCCCTATGAAGATAGATTACAGCGAGGCGCAGAACGAAGTATTTACGCTTACTGTAACTGTTACTGACGGAAACGGTCTTCATTATATAGTAAACAACCAGTCAAGGATAAGATCTGACGGCGGTGAGACTGTAACGCTTACGGGAACAGGAACAGGAACTGTAAGAGTTATCATGGATAATGAAATAGTTTACGAGGGAACTGCTGATTTTGATACGGGAGCGCTGAGTTGATAGAAACAGGTACGATCGTAAAAGGAATAGCCGGATTTTATTATGTGGACACCGGTGAAAAGATATATGAATGCAAAGCGCGCGGCGCTTTTAAGAATGCGAAGCTTAAGCCGGCTGTCGGCGATAATGTTGATATAGATACAGCTGATGACGGCTCGGATACAGGTGTGGTCGTAAAGATACATGAGCGCAGGAATAATTTCCTGCGCCCGCCTGTAGCAAATATAGAACAGTTTATAGTAGTTTCTTCGCTGACTGATCCGAAACCGAATTTTTCTGTTATAGATAAATTTCTTGCAGTCGCTGAAATGAACTGTGTGGATATAGTACTGTGCTTCACTAAGAGCGATCTCGTTTCTGAAAAAGAGATAGAATACATGAAGCAGGTATACAGCAGGTGCTATCCGGTCGTATTTCTGAATTTAAAGCAGGAAAACGGCATAAATGACCTCATACCTTATCTGTTTGAAAAAAAGAGCGCTCTGGCAGGTCCATCAGGTGTAGGAAAATCTACTATACTGAATGCGCTCAGAAACAGCCACAGCGATGAGCATGAGGAAGTAGAAACAGGTGCGGTGAGCGAAAAGACTAAACGAGGCCGTCACACGACACGCCATGTTGAGCTGTTTAAAATGGATTTTGGCGGCGCTGTGTTCGATACACCTGGATTTACGTCGTTTGATGCGCCGGATGTCCAGGAGGACGAGCTTGAGGAGCTTTTCCCTGATATAGCGCATTACAGAGGGCAGTGCAGATTTAACGGATGCAGGCACGTAAATGAGCCTGACTGCGCGGTAAGAGCGGCTGTAGAAAACGGCGAGATACACGAAAAGCGTTATGCGTCTTATCTGTCGCAGCTTGAAGAGCTGCGTGAGCGTGAACGGAGAAAGTATCAGTAAAGAGCAATAATATTAATTAAAATATTAATGTAAAAGACAGGCAGTGAAAGCTGCCTGTTTGTGTGTTTAGTATTGTACAGGATCAAGGATCATGGAGGGAAGATCAAAATGAAAAGACTGGCACCGTCGATATTATCGGCTGATTTCGCAAAACTCGGAAGTGATGTAAAAATGATAGAGGATGCGGGAGCGCATCTTGTCCATGTAGATGTAATGGATGGTCATTTTGTTCCAAATATAACGATAGGTCCGCTCGTAGCTAAGAGCCTTGTTGGAAAAACAGGACTTCCGCTCGATGTTCATCTTATGATAGAGGATCCTGACAAATATATAGGTGAGTTTGCAACTCCGCAGACTGAGTTCATAACGGTCCATCAGGAGGCATGTACGCACCTGCACAGGACTGTACAGGCGATAAAGGCTCTCGGAGTAAAGGCCGGTGTGGCGCTCAACCCTGCAACTCCGCCGGAAACGCTGGAATACATACTCGGCGATGTGGATATGGTGCTTGTAATGTCTGTAAATCCGGGCTTTGGAGGCCAGAAATTCATAGCATCGGCTCTTAAAAAGGTCAGAAAGCTCGTGGAAATGAGAAAAGCCGGCGGATATAATTTTGAGATAGAGATAGATGGTGGCGTAGGTCTGGCTAATATAAAAGAAATAAGCGACGCAGGAGTTGATATATTTGTAGCAGGAAGCGCCGTGTTTGGCGCTGAGGATGTGAATGCGCGTGTTAAGAATCTTATAGGTCTTATAAAATAATTTAATTTTTATTCTTCGCAGGCAACAGAAAGGCGTCCTGAGTTTACGAAAAAGTATGATATTTGAAAGCGGTATTGCAGTATGTATGCGATGCCGCTTTTTTTGTTTTTGTCTTAATAAAAAGCGGCCGGTGCACCGGTCGGTCCGGTGAGTGTGGGCCGGCTGGGTCGGCGCGGTTTTGGTATTTATTCATTTAAATATTCCTGTTTATGTCAGAAAAAATTTTATTGTTCCCATAAGAGGGGGTATACATTTAATAATTTCCAGTAAAAATATAAAATTACATAAAAAACCAAAAAAGTTGTTGACATTCTAATAACCTTGTTTTATCCTATGATTACAGGATATGTAAATCTTAGTTCTAAATGGGAGGAAAAAGGGATGAAGAGCACAAAACTTGTCATAGGCGCAGTCCTTATGATCGCGGCGATAACAGGGTTCACATTCTGGGAATCGCACGGAAGAGATATGCTTTATGAAACTGAGCTGGCGGTAGCTTCGGCAGATATACGGCAGGGCGAGCTCATAACTGATGCGAACGTGGAGATCAGGGGGATCGGTAGTGATTATGTGATGAGCGGAGCAGTAAAAGGTGAACGTGTCGGTGATATCATGGGAAAGAAAGCAAAGCAGTACATACCGGCAGGAGGACAGATATCTCAGGATTTTCTTACGGATGAAAATGATATCGTTTTGAAGGACGGAGAATCTATCTACTGTATAGGCTCGGATATGATAGGAATGGTCAGCAGCTCGCTCAGAAGGGGCGATAGGGTGCATATATACGGCGGCGCCGGGAAAGAGGACCTTGGCTCGTATACAGTTGCATTCGTAAAGGATAATGCGGACCGCGAGGTAAAGAATGCTTCTGAGCTTAAAAATGACACGCCTCTGGCCAGGGAGTCGAGCAATTACAGTATAAGCAGCATAGAAATAGTTTGTACGCGTGATGCGTACGCGCAGCTTAGTGATTACGTTGCTGATTCTGAAAAGACGCTTACGATAGTTCAGGAGGTAGGCTGATGCCGTCATTTGTAAAAAAATATGATAATGTCATATCGTTTCATGGAAGTGACCACAAGACGGGTGTTACGATGCTGGCGCTTTCTGTATGCTCAGACATATGCAGGAAGGATCCGGGAAAAAGCGTGATGTTCATAGGCATGAATGGGCGTCCGAGCTGCGAGTATGTAAAGGAGGAGGCGTTCAGCATAGAGGATATAAAGCTGCATCTTGACAACAGGACGCTGACGGCTGATGAGATAAAGATGATGTGCCGCAATAAGCAGAATTTCTATATGCTTTCAGGTATAAAGGACATTATAAAAGAACGTGAATTTTTTCCTGAAACAGCAGAATACCTGCTTAAAGCCATAGCTGAATGCTTCGACATTATAATATGCGATACAGGAAACGATCCCGACAACGGGCTCGCTATAGGAGCGCTTCATGGAAGCGGGCAGTCGTATTGTGTGATGGCGCAGTGTGAGAGCAGTATCAGCGAATTTGAACGAAAAAAATGGCTTTTTAAAAAGCTTGGGATAGATTTTGACACTATAGTGCTCAACAAATATTTTAATAAAGATCCATATGACAGGGATTATCTGTCTGAACGGCTTGGAGAAGATATAGATTCTTTTATGACGGTCAGGATGGCGGGCTACGGCAGGCAGGCTGAAATGGAGCATCAGACGCTGCTTGAGTACCGCAATGATGCTTATGGCCGTGATATAGCGGCTCTGTCTGAGCGAATAATGACTGAGGCGGGGATAAAAGTAAAAAATGAAAGGAGGAAACGCTTGTGGAAAACAGGTTCTATCTGGCTGACAGAGTAGGCGAACAGTACATGCCGGAGGTACTTTCAGAAGGAAATTTTGAAAATATATGCAGGATGGTAAAGCAGGTGTTTGATGCCGCATGGAAGGATGAGAGGCTCAATACTGAAGCCGCGCTGCGCATACAGAAAAGGGCGATAATCGGATACGACCATGAAATGAAATATTTTCTGGAACGTATATCGAAAATACTCAGTGAGACCGGAAATTCACGTATGCTGTATCCGCGCTGGTACAGCTCGCCGGAGCTTGCCGTTTATCATGAAAACTGGGGATTGTGCGGGCTGGCTGAATGGTTTGCTCCGCGCTACAGAGACAGCAGTTCGGCAAAAATAATAGGCGACAGGGTGTATTTCATGCATAACGGCAGGATGACTCTGCAGCCGCAGCGTATAAGTACGGAACGCAGACGCCAGATGATACGTTCTTTTCTTCTTCTGACTCCTGACGAGCGCGTTAATAAGGACGTTCACGAGATATACCTTCTTGATGGCACACGAGTGACTATATTTAATGGGAGCCTCACAAAGCATGATCAGGATGTAATGATATTCAGAAGATACACCGTACCGGTGTACAGATTTGAGGAACAGGCTGCAAGAAAGACGATACCTATAGAAAGCATACCTCTTTTTAAAAGTATGGTAAAGCTCGGGTACAATGTGGTATTTTCCGGTGCTGTAAGAACGGCCAAGTCATCGTTTTTATCAACGTGGCAGAGCTATGAGGATAAGTCGCTCGAGGGTGTGATGGTAGAGACAGATCCTGAGATAAGGATGCATCAGCTTATGCCGGAGGCTCCCATAGTTCAGCTTGTTGCCGATGATGATAAGCTCGGAGGGATAATAAAAAATCTTCTGAGGAGTGATGCTGACTATTTTATCATAGCGGAGGCGAGAAACGGAATAGCTGTCGATACTGCGGTAAAGATAGCGTCAAAGGGGAACAGAAGGCTCAAGATGACGTTTCATGAGCGTGAACCATGTGATTTCTGTATGGATGCAGCTGCTGAGATAGTTAAGTCGATGGGTGGAGATCTGCAGATGACGGCGCGGGCTGTTGCAAAGAGCTTTGATTATATATTTCATTTTGTGCAGCTTAAGGATAAGAGCCAGAAAAGGCTGAATTCAATATATGAAATATCGTATGACGATGTGACGCGTTCTGTGCATTACAACAGGCTATGCTGCTATGAGCCGGAAACGGACTCGTGGAGATGGGCGTATCATATTTCGGAGGATAAACAAAAGGCAGGGGAGAACGAGGATGCTGAGGCGTTTTATGAGTTCAGAGACTTGTTGGCGGAACTGGGAGGTGGTGAGCATGCTGTCGGTGTTTCGAGATTATGCTGATCACGTTTTTCTTGCGATGTTTGTGTCAGGTATATTTTTTATTATAGATGATGATATAAAGCTGCTTGTCAGTAGATTTGAGCTGAGACGCTCGCTCAGGATGGAGCAGATGAACGTTAGAAAGACCGGGAGCATAAGCCGTCATATAGCTCGGATGCTTGATATGCTTCCCGGCAGGAAGCATGATGCCTCATGGTTTATAAGGATATCTCTGACTATTGCGGCCGCAGTATTTATCGTGACTGCTGTGTCTGCCGGAAAACCCGCTTGCTTTGCTGCGGCAGCTGTAGCTCTTGTGATGCCATACGCACTTCTGAGAGTCAGATATGAGAAACTGCGTGCAGAGGTAAGTGATGAGCGTGAAAAGCTCATGAATCTGATATTGACATCATATAGGATGAATAATTTAAACATTGAAAAAGCAATAGAATATGCTGCTTCTCAGACTGACGACCTGCCGCATACGGCGCCTGTATTGTCGACTATGCTTCTCAGGCTGCGAGAGTGCGGAGATGAAGATGATGTCAGAAGGGTAACGGACAGGTTTGCACAGGCAATAGGAGGCTCATGGGCACGATCGCTTGCCGTTAATATAAGGATGGCGTATGTTCACGGACGAGATATACATATAACACTGGAGGAGCAGCTTAAGCAGACAGCTGAAACTAAGCAGCTCATGCAGGAAAGGATGAGGTCAAATAATGAGAGCATTCGTATGACTGCATTTATGATCCCTGCAACTATAGCAGTAACGGCAGCGCTGGCTGCTGGGCAGATGGATATGTCGCTGCTGCAGGTAGTTAAGGCTCAGTTTAGTGACAATACCGGATGTATGCTTTTTATTGCAATAGTAGTGTTGTTTATGTTCAATCTGGCGTCTACACAGCTTTTTCTTAAAAAAAGGACAGATCTTTAGTTATGTGTAAGGTCAGAGGAAACATTGTATGAACAACATTGAAATAATTGCGGCAGCAGTAAGCGCATGCATAGCGATATCGGCTGTTTGCGGAGCTGCGCTTGTGGCAAATGAATTAAAAAAAAGACTTAAAAGCGGGTCTGCTTCGCGGTTCATAAGGATATTCAGAAAGCAGGCGCTTAAAGCCCGAGATGAGATAAGATCACTGAAAAAAGTGAGAGGGGTACTGAGCGCTGGAAATATAAAAAAGGAGATGTCGGAAGGCATCGCGCTTATGCGAAACAGGCTGGCATCATGTGAGGGCGCGAAGATAACTACCGATGCGATGCTTGAGGAGCTTATGGCAGAGTCTGATGTGCTGAAATATCCTTATGCAAGGATGCTGTCTCTGCTGCGTACTGAGGAGCGGGGCCGCGCTGTAAATGAGTTTGCGGGCCTTGTAAGGGATAAGGATGCAGAGGAATATGCCAGGATGATAATAATGCTCGATGATATGGAGCCTTCTGACGTTTATGAAAGCGTAGTTGCTTTTCAGAAGAGCATGAAGGAGGAACGTATCACAGAAATAAAAAAGCGTGACGAGGCGATAAGTGATCTTCTGTATCTGCCTGTAGTTTTTAACCTGCTGCTTGTATTTTTTAATTTTCTTTATGTTGCGTATTTTATGCAGCAAAAGGATCTGCTCGGGTTTTTTATGTAGACGGTATGAGCGCTTTAAGCATGTATGAGAGGGACTGAGCGCTGTGGGAGCACGCAGTCGGCGCCGTGAGGCGCGCAATAAAACGGATATTACGTAAGGCACTGCAGGGGATATGTGGTGCAGGACGAATATCATATATTAATTATTTATTTTTTATGAAGAAGGCACAGACCTTCGGGAAAGGAAAAGGGTTGTAAATTATGAAGCAGTTGATCGTTATGATCTCAATGATCATGGTAGGTATTGCCATTGCAGGTATCGTTTCAAGCTTTGGTGACAAGGCTGTTGAGCTGGGCGACAAGACAAAAGAAAAGCTGGTAGTAACTGATATAGTAAAGGTACCGGGCACTAAGTAATGAAGCAGTTTATCGTATTCCTGGCGATGGTGTCCCTCGGCTGTGTGCTGTTCAACATCATCGCCGGAGACGATGATGGCTCGTTTTACAGCATCGCCGGGAAGATATGGCGTGCAGAACTGGAGATGGCGGGATGAAGCAGTTTATAGTACTGCTGGCCGTGTTTCCGCTCATGATGGCTTTTATGCTTCAGTTTGCGGCTCAGCAGAAAACAGACTACAGGATACAGCTTATTAATAACGCTGTGGAAAACGCGTGCGAGAAAGCAAAAACTGAAGGGCGTTTTTCAGAAAGCAATGTGAGCGGGTTAAGGACATCTCTGGCTGATATCTCCGACAGCGATGAGGATAGTATTGAGATAAGTGTTTCTGAAGATATGAAATACAGGACAGGGCGTTACGACGAACGTGAGATGATACAGTACCGTATCGCTGTTCCTATAGACGGGCTTATGGCTATGCCGGGACTTTTCGGTATATCTTCGGAGGAGAACAGCATGATATATGTGCTAGAGGATGAGTTTGCGAGTGAGAAAGTAATGTAATGAAAGGCTGATGTAATATGAAGGTATTCCTGACTTTTATGGCTCTGTTTATAGTAAACGTGAATATGCTGGTGTTTCATGACGACTTGAGAATATATAATGGGATCAAGGGGAATATTGAGAACGCAGCTGAAAATTGTGCTCATGGAGCTTCAGCGTATTTTGACCTTGAAAGATATGCAGAGGGGTCTCTTGTATATGACAGGGATCAGGCGGTCCGGCTTATAAATGATGTGGTGACTCGTTTAGAAGAAAATGATGCTAAACATTTTATAGTCGGACTTCATGTTACATCGTACTTTTATGACGAGTCAGGTATATGCCATGTTCTTGAGGATGGGACTGAGGCAGGCAGCTTTGAATTTGAATTTCCATATATCTGTCGGTATGGAGAACAGGATGGTGCAGCGAATTGGGATGGAAAAGAGATCGTTATAGAAGAACCTTCTGTTGGGGTATTTATAAAGGCAGACATAAGAGATCCGTTCCGTCAGCCATTCATTGGGACTGATACGGTGACTGGATACTGCATATACGGAAATCAGCCGGACTGAAAAATATACAAATATGCCTTCAGAATAAAAGCATATTAGCTTGATATGCAGGAATTCATCATATATAATTAAGAGATGAAATTTTGTCGGTATATAAACTGAAAGGCATAAATGTATCAGATCAGGCATAAAAGCCTGCCGGCAAGTATATGGAGGATAAAAATGATTAAAGTTACACTGGCTGACGGAAGTGTCAGAGAGGCGGAAGACGGAAGCAGTGTCCTCGACGTTGCCAAGAGCATCAGCAGAGGCCTTGCTAAGGAAGCAGTTGCAGCAAAAGTTAATGGTGAGATACAGGGAACCGGCTATGTTCTGACCGGTGACTGCACTCTTGAGATCCTCAAGTTCACCGATGAAGACGGAGCAAAGACCTTCAGACACACCGCATCACACATACTGGCGCAGGCAGTTAAAAGGATCTTCCCTGAAGCAAAGCTTGCTATAGGTCCTGCCATTGATAATGGATTTTATTACGACTTTGATCTTGAACATAGATTTACAGAAGAAGATTTCCCTGCTATCGAGAAGGAGATCAGAAAGATCGTTGAGGAAAACCTTGAACTCGAAAGATTTGAGCTTCCGCGCGCTGAGGCGCTTAAGCTGATGGAAGAAAAGGGCGAGCCTTACAAGGTAGAGCTTATCAACGACCTTCCTGAGGATGCGATCATTTCATTCTATAAGCAGGGTGATTTTACAGATCTGTGTGCGGGTCCGCACTTATCTTCAACAGGTCCTGTAAAGGCTGTCAAGATCCAGAGCGTAGCAGGCGCTTACTGGAGAGGAAACGAAAACAACAAGATGCTCCAGAGACTTTACGCTACTGCATTCCCTAAGCAGAAGGAACTCGATGAGTACCTTGCGATGCTCGAGGAAGCAAAGAAGCGCGATCACAGAAAGATCGGCAAGGAGATGGATCTCTTCGCTATATTCGAAGAAGGCCCTGGATTCCCGTTCTTTATGCCGAACGGTATGATAATCAGAAATGAGCTTGAAGCATTCTGGAGACAGGAACACACAAAGAGAGGATATCAGGAGATAAAGACTCCGCTCATCCTCAATGAAGACCTCTGGCACAGATCAGGTCACTGGGATCACTACAAGGAAAACATGTACTTCACTAAGATCGACGGTGATGATTATGCTATAAAGCCTATGAACTGCCCTGGTTCAATGCTCGTTTACAAGAGAAAGATGTATTCATACAGAGATTTCCCTATCAGAATGGGCGAGCTCGGTCAGGTACACAGACATGAGCTTTCAGGCGCTCTTCACGGTCTTATGAGAGTAAGGACATTTACTCAGGACGATGCGCATATATTCATGCTTCCGGAGCAGATAAAGCAGGAAGTCGGCGGAGTTATCGACTTTATCGATTATGTATATAATCTGTTTGGATTTACTTATCATATCGAGCTGTCAACAAGACCTGAAGATTCAATGGGTTCTGACGAAGAATGGAACGCAGCTACTGAAGCTCTCAGAGAGTGCCTTAATGATAAGGGTATAGATTACGTTGTAAACGAAGGCGACGGTGCGTTCTACGGTCCTAAGCTCGACTTCCACCTGAATGACTGTCTCGGCAGAACATGGCAGTGCGGAACTATACAGCTCGACTTCCAGATGCCTCAGAGATTCGACCTTACTTATGTAGGCGCTGACGGTGAAAAGCACAGACCTGTAATGATACACAGAGTAATATTCGGTTCTATCGAAAGATTCATCGGTATCCTTACAGAGCATTTCGCAGGAAAGTTCCCTCTGTGGCTTGCTCCAGTACAGGTAAAGATCTGTACTGTAGCTGAGAAGTTTGCTGATTATGCTGAAGCGCTCGCAGACAGATGCAGAGCTGCAGGTCTGAGAGTAGTAACTGATACGAGAAACGAAAAGATCGGTTACAAGATCAGAGAGGCAAGAAACGCAAGAGATTCATACATCGTTACAGTAGGTGAGAAGGAAGCTGAATCAGATGTACTTTCTGTACGTTCAAGCAAGGAAGGCGATCTCGGACAGATACCTGCTGAAGAATTTATCGCAAAGCTGGTTGAGGAAATAAAAACAAAAGCCTGCTAATTAAAAATGTGAATAATTATCGATTATCTGAGATTCAGGCGGTTCCATTTGGAATCGCCTGTTTTGCGCTTAATGACTTTACAGCATTGACGCGGCGAATCATGCAATTTATAATATATTGAAAAGATTGAACAGAATTAGCTTATTACCATTGTGCGTTCGGGATGTTATGGATACGCCAGGCGTATGGAACGAACCAATTCGTTATTGATTTAGGTATTAATTATTCATTGATAAAATATAGGAAAGGAAGACTATAGAAATGTTTTTCGGAAGAAATAAAAATAAAGAGCATGAGCCGTGGCGTGACGGAGTTTATCTGACGACTGTTCAGACTACGTTTGAGGCTGATATCATAGAGTCAAAGCTGAGCGGCGAGGGGATACCGTGCATCAGGAGATACGAGGGCGGCGGGAATTATCTTGAGATAGTTTTCGGTCAGCAGAATGTGTTCCCTATAGAGATATACGTGCCTGAGGATGCGCTTGAAAGAGCTAAGGAGGCTATAGTCAGCGTTCCTATAGACGATGATTTTGAAGAGGCAGGAGAATCAGAAGCAGATGCGGAAACGGCTGAAGAAGCTGCGAGTCAGGAGACGGAAAACGATAATGAGTAGTGTTGTGGAAGTAGGAGGACTGAAAATAGGCGAGGGAATGCCGAAAATTTGCGTTCCAGTCGTCGCTGAAAATATAGAAGAGATAAAAAAGCAGGCAAACAGGATAATGCTTACGCCTGCTGATATAGTAGAATGGCGTGTGGATCACCTGAAAAGGGCTGATGATATACCGTCCGTTCTGGTGGCACTCGATAAGCTCAGAGCGTATATTGTGGAAAAGCCTGTATTATTTACGTTCAGGACTGCTGCAGAGGGCGGTGAGAAGGCTGTTTCGACTGAAAAATATATTGAGATATATGAGACTGTGATCGAGTCGGGAAAGGCAGAGCTGGTAGATATCGAGCTGATGCTCGGCGATGAGATCGTGAGCAGTCTTATAAAAAAGGCGCATGAGAACGGCGTTAAGACGGTGCTTTCGAATCATGATTTTAACGCGACGCCGCCTGTCGATGTTATGACTGAGCGCCTTATGAAAATGAAGGCTCTCGGAGCTGATATAGCAAAGATCGCAGTCATGCCTGAGAGCTCGTCTGACGTGCTGGCGTTGTTTACTGCGTCTGAAAATATGAAGAATGCTGAAGATCCTATACCTGTAATAACTATATCTATGGGCTCTGCCGGTCTGATATCGAGGATAGCAGGTGAAACCTTCGGTTCGGCAGTGACTTTTGCGTCGGCAGGCAAAGCTTCTGCGCCGAGTCAGATAGACGCGGACGAGCTTGATGCTGTGCTCAATACGATACACCATTCTATGGTAGCGTCGCAGCCTTGTGATACAGAGCCGACGGAAGGAGCAAAATCACCGAACGATGGGGATGGCATGGTAAGGAGCAATATAGTTCTCATAGGCTTTATGGGAACGGGCAAAACTACGGTAGCGCGCAGGATCGCCGAAAAGACAGGCTATGATATCCGTGAGATGGACGAGCTTATAGAAAAGGATATGGGAATGAGCGTTGCGCGGATATTTCAGGAGCGCGGCGAGCCGTATTTCAGAGACCTCGAAAGCGATATGGCGCAGAGAGTAGCTTCGGCTGAAAATGTGGTGATATCATGCGGCGGAGGAACGGTAATGCGTCGTAAGAATGTTGATGCGCTGAGAAAATCAGGCAGGATAATCCTGCTGAGGGCAAAGCCTGAGACAGTGCTTGAGCGCGTAAAAAAGAACGGCGACAAGCGCCCGGTGCTCAGCAAGTACCAGAGCAGGGGCTACATATCGTGGCTTATGAAAAAAAGGAGCGACGCGTACATGGGCGCGGCTGACTACATAATAGACGTGGACGGGCGCGCTACAGACGACATAGCCGATGAGATAATAAGCTATATCGGCATCAAAGCCGCAGGAGAACAGGAAAAATAAGATAACAACGCAACGAATGACGGAGAATGTATGATGCATCTCCGTCTTTTTTGTGGGTGCGCCGGGCGCACGTATTTGTATACAATAAATTTCAGCAAAAACTATATCAATACTGTACAAAAATATAATATAATAGATATACGATCAAATGTATGCTTTTAAATGCATGCTGTTGATTTTGTGTCCGCGCCGGGCGCGGGCGTGTATCAGTTAAAGCAGGAAGTTATTTACAGGAGATTTATTATGGAAGAAAAGAAAACTACGATGGTGAGATCGCTGTCGAAATGGAACCTGCTTTCCATTGGTATAGGCGCGGTCATAGGATGGTCATGGGTCATCTACGCAGGCTACTGGAGCGTTACTCCGGGGACCGGAGGCGGAATATTCGCATTCGTTGTGGCGGCGCTGCTGTGCAGCCTTATAGGGCTTATCTATGCGGAGCTGACTTCTGCGTTCCCGAAGATCGGCGTTGACGTCAGTATAACGTTCCTCGGGCTGGGGCAGATACCGGCGCTCATAGTAAGCTGGTGCGTCATACTGCTGTGGGTCGGATTTATACTGGTCGAGGCGATAATGTTCCCGATAATACTGGGAAATCTCGGCATAAATATACCTGTGGCGGGCGAGCTTTATACGATAATGGGCAAGCCGGTCATGCTTACAAATGTTATCATTGCAATTATTTTCAATACATTTTTTGCATTTATAAATTATCGCGGAGTAAAGCTTTCGGGCTGGATACAGACGGCGGCGGTAGCGATACTCACGATTGCGGCAGTATTTTTCTGCGGGTCGGGCATAACGATGGGCGACGCGGCTAACGCGCAGCCGATATTTACAGACGCTGCGGGACTGACGACTATAATGCTCATGGTTCCGGGATTTCTGAGCGGCTTCAACGCGATACCGCAGGCGGTAGAAGAGACGAACATAGCGCCAAAGACGGTGGGCCGCCTTGTTTTGATGACAGTATGGGGCTCGGCGCTTTTCTACATACTTATAATACTCGGATTGGCGTTCGCGATGCCTGAATCTCAGCGCGCGGGCGACGGACTCGTAGTAGTTCAGGCTGTAGGCATGCTTTTCGGCGGTTCAAAGATAGCAACGGGATTTGTAACATTCGCGTCGCTGCTCGGCATGCTGACTACATGGAATGCAGCGTACATAGCGGGCAGCCGTTTCCTTTACGGTCTCGCCAGAGCAAAGATGATACCTGACAAGCTGGCTGCGCTCCACCCTGTTTACGGCACGCCAAAGAACGCTATCATACTTATGTTCATACTCGGCACAGTCGCGCCGTTCCTCGGAACTAATTCAGTGATCTACGTCGGTATCATGGATATAAGCTCGTTCGGTCTTATCGTAACGTGGCTTTTCGTGACATTCTCGTTCCTGCGTCTCAGAAAGACTATGCCGGACATAAAGAGGCCGTACACGGTTCCGTGCGGAAATGTTATAGGTTGGATATCAGTAGTATTCTGCATAGCATACCTCTTTATATACACGCCTTGGGGACCTTCCGGCCTGCTGCCTGTAGAATGGGCTGGGCTCGCTGTGCTCGCAGTCGTAGCGATCATCGTCTATTTCGCGTATAATATCCGCGGCGGCAAGATGGAATATGAAGAACGCAAGAAGCTGCTCATAGGCGACGATGAATAGATCAATAATAAACAAGTAGAATACAAACGCGGCCGCCCAGCGGCCCCATGAAAGTGAATTAATATTAATGTGAATAAATATTAATTCATATATACGTGGGCGCGCCGGGCGCGCGGGCAGACGAGTGCATTCGTACAAAAACAGGAGGAGATCCCGATGGATTTTATTAAGAAAGAAATAAAAGATCATATAGCGTACATAACAATAAACAGACCGCCTGCGAACGCGATGAACAGGCAGCTTTATGAGGAGCTGGGCGC
>CAVGTL010000037.1:0-18699 GCA_963632005.1 Succinivibrio sp. | reverse complement strand
CGGAATGAGTCCGTCATCGAAAGGAAATATTAAGGAAGAAAAAGTCAGCAGCAGCGACATCGCACAGGGCGTGAGCGCTGTAGAAGAGATATCCGACAGAGATGTTGAAGAAGCTGAAAAGAAGCTCGATTACTACTGGAAGAGCCAGCAGATCGAGTTTTACAATTCAGGAAATTACGAAGCTCTTTTCAAGGGCTGCATGATAATGGGCGATTCGCACGCAGAGGGCTTTGCATCTTACGGTCTGCTGCCTGAGTCTATGGTAGCGGCGACCGTCGGCAAGGACGTAAACAACAACGATGAGGACAGAAAGAAGGTCCTGACGGCGAAACCGGGAACTATATTCTTTATTTACGGACAGAATACACTTCAAAGAAGCAACGGAAATGCCGAAAAGGCAGCAGAAAAATACGGTGAATTCCTTACAGAAATGAAAAAGCAGCTGCCTGATACAAGATTTGTAGTATGCTCCGTATTTATGCCGGAGCAGTCCGTAATAGCCGAAAAGCCGGGACTGGCAAACATACCGCAGATGAATGAGGCTCTTAAAAAGCTCTGCGCCGACAACGGATGGACGTACATAGATACGAATCCGCTGCTGACAGAGCAGTACTACGAGCCTGATCACATACACACAAACAAGGCATTCCATAAGCTCTGGCTCAGCTACGCTGCATCGGAGACGGGATTGCTGAGTCTGGAGGGATAGAGAGTTTATGAGTGCTTTTATCAATGCTCATGGGAATACCACTGTAAAGCAGATGGCAGTACATCTGAGTGAGATAATTATAATAATATTTACATTGTTTTTTGTTGTATCAGTATATTCTTCGACAGAGCGAGTGTCAGACGTTTCGTGCGACGACGTAGCCAAGGCGGTGCTCGGAGAAGAAATGGCAGCGCCTGACAGGTCGATCGCAGGCACGAAGCTTGAGTTCGAGAGGACTCTGGGCGTTACTGCATCAGATTACGACGGCATCGTGTATTTTAAGCCTGAGTCAGGCATGGATGTTACTGAGATCATAATAGCAAAATCATCGTCGGCAGAAGCGAGAGAAAAGCTTGAAAAAGCGATAGATTCTCATCTGTCGCAGAAGCGTGATGTGTTCCAGGGCTACGCACCGGAGCAGTACGCGCTGCTTATGAAGGCTAAAGCCGTCGAGAGCGAGGGCTTTGTTTTCTGCGCGGTCGGAGACGGCGCGGACAAAATGTATGATCTGTTTTATAAGGCTGTGAGGGATTAGGTTCGATGGTTTTTTCCAGTTTGATTTTTATATTTGCGTTTCTGCCTCTGACGCTGGCGCTCTATTATCTTGTGCCGTTCAGAGCCAAAAACGTCGTGCTGCTTTTATGCAGCCTTGTGTTCTACGCATGGGGCGAGCCTGTGTATGTAGTTCTCATGATACTTAACATAGCATTTAATTATGTCGCAGGGCTTGACATAAGCATGAATGCAGACAACTCAAAAAGAAAGAAAACGGCGCTCATACTGTGCCTGATATTCGATCTGGGGCTTCTCGGATTCTTCAAATATGCGGGATTCGTCGTTGACAATATAAACGCTGTTTTCGGCTGCGACATCCCGTTCAGAGCGGTAGGGCTTCCGGTAGGAATCTCATTCTATACATTCCAGGTGATGTCATACATCATAGACGTGTACAAGGGCGAGATAGAGGCCCAGAGAAACCCTCTGACGCTCGGTGTTTACGTTACGATGTTCCCGCAGCTGATAGCCGGACCTATAGTTCAGTACTCAGATGTAGAGAAGCAGCTGGCGCAGCGCGTCATATCGCGCGAGCTTTTCAGCGCGGGCGTGAGCCGATTTATAGTAGGTCTTTCTAAAAAAGTTCTGCTTGCAAACAGCGCGGGCTCGCTTTTTGACACACTGTCAGCACTCGAGACGGGTGACATGTCAGTGCTGACCGGTTGGCTGCTGGCAGCCGCATATACGTTCCAGATCTATTTCGATTTCAGCGGATATTCGGACATGGCTATAGGCCTCGGAAAGATGCTCGGCTTTGACTTTAAGGAAAACTTTAACTATCCGTACATGTCAAAGAGCGCGTCTGATTTCTGGCGCCGCTGGCATATATCGCTGAGCAGCTGGTTCCGTGATTACGTGTATATACCGCTTGGCGGGAGCTATACTGACAAGTGGAGACATATAAGGAATATCATGGTAGTATGGATGCTCACAGGACTGTGGCACGGCGCAAGCTGGACTTTCGTCATATGGGGTCTGTACTACGGCGTTCTGCTGATATTTGAAAAATATTTCCTGCTCAGGGTAGTAAGCGAGGATTCAGGTGGCATAAAGGGAGTACTGCTTCATATATACACGATAGTGGTGTTCGTAGTAGGCTGGGTGATATTCTCGTCACCTGACATGCACGCAGCAGGCAAGGTGATATCGGTAATGTTCGGCTTCGGCGCATCGTCGCTCGTTGATGGCACGGGAATGTATTACCTGCAGACAAATGCGCTTCTCGGCGCGATCATGATAATAGGAAGTACGTCGTACATCAGAGATATCGCGCACAGATTCATGCTTGTATTTAAGGAACAGGCAGCATATAGAGTGGCAGCGGCCGTTATGACGGCATTCCTGCTGATCTCGGTGGCATATCTCGTAAATGAAACGTACAATCCGTTTTTATACTTCAGATTCTAAATACAGCGGCAATAATTAATATGTAAACGAGTGCGCCCGTCACCGGGCAGGCATGCTCAGTCGCAGAAAATGACGGTAAAAAGTAATGGAAGATAATAAGAATGTTCTGTATAATAATAAAGATGTAACAAAAGATAAAGCAAAAGCTTTTCTCAGGAATAAGATCAAAAATGCTTTCAGTCCGAAGCTCTGCACGGGAAGCATAGCGGCAGTGCTGATAATAGCTCTCGCTGTAAGCAGCATACTGCTGCCTGATAAAAAGTTTTCTGAAAAGGAAAACAGGAATCTCGCCCAGCGCCCTGTATTTTCGTTTACAGCGCTTAAGAGCGGTGAGTACACTTCAGATATGAACTCGTATATAGCAGACCAGTTCCCTCTCAGAAATCTCTGGATAAAGCTGAGAGCAAGGTGTGAAATGACGCTCGGTCATTATTTCATAAACGGTGTCTACCGCGGCGACAATGATTTTCTGTTTGAGGATATAACGGTCCAGGACAGCGAAGGGCTTGCCGGAAGGCTCGCGGCCATAAATAATTTTGCAGAAACTGTAAATACAGTTCCTTCATATATGATGGTCGTGCCGACGTCAGCGTCTGTCATGCGCGACTGTCTGCCGGACAATGCTCCGATAGCAGACCAGGACGCTTATCTGGACGGCCTTTACAACGGACTGAGCACAAAGATACACAAGATAGACGTTCGTGAAACGTTTAAACAGAAATACAGCGAGGGTGAGCAGCTGTATTACAGGACTGACCACCACTGGACTACTGACGGCGCTTATGAAGCCTTCAAATACGCAGCTCAGGAGCTCGGCTACGATGCGATGGCTGCGAAGTTTACCGAGTATCCGGTGACGGATAAGTTCAACGGTACATTGGAGTCGAAGAGCGGATTTAATGTAAAGGACGATGTTATAAATGTTTTCGTGCCGGAGGGCGACAGCGATGTGACTTATCTGGTGGAAAATGTCAGCTCGTCTGAAAAATCTGCGTCTGTATTCGACCCGGACAAGCTTGAGACTTCAGACAAGTATGCTGTATTTTTCGGCGGAAATTATCCGCTGCTTCATATAACGACTATGGCGGGAACAGGCAAAAAGCTCCTTGTTTTCAAGGATTCGTACGCCAACAGTTTCGTTCCTTTTCTCATACCGTACTACAGCGAGATATTTATGGTAGACCCGAGATATTACACCGATGACGTGTATTCGCTGATAAATGAGAACGGTATAGACCAGATCTTATTCCTGTATAATGCGAACACATTCGCGGACGACAGTTCGATCGAGGACGTGCTTCAGGCACAGGAGAGTGCTGCAGAGTAACGCCCCCGTCATGAAAGGCAGGGTTTAACAATAATGAAAAGATTTACTGCGGATAATTTTGCGGGATGTCTTGTCGGCGGAGCCATCGGCGACGCTCTGGGGTATGTTATAGAATTTGAAGATTCGGAGTCTATTTTTCAGAGATACGGCGACGAGGGGATAAAAGATTTTTCACAGGAAGAGGACGTATTTATTTCGGACGACACGCAGATGACGATGTTTACTGCGAACGGGCTCCTGTACTATGCGACGAGCGGCGGGCCTGCAGGCAGGTCGCTCAATACGTGTCTTCACGATGCATACATGGACTGGCTGCACAGCCAGAATGCGGGAAAAGCGTCATTACCTGACAAAAATACAGTTTCCTGGATACTGAATATAGAAGAGATGCGCGCCCAGCGCGCCCCTGGAAACACATGCCTGTCGGCTCTCAGGAGCGGACAGCGCGGCACGGTGGACGAGCCGATAAACAACAGCAAGGGATGCGGCGGTATCATGAGAGTAGCGCCGATAGGCCTTTTTGTAAAAGACCCGCTGAGGGCGGCTCGCATAGCGGCTGATGATGCGGCGCTCACTCACGGACATCCGCTCGGCTATATATCGTCAGCCGCTTATGCGTATATAATAAACAGGATAGTTTACACTGAAGATGATCTTATTGATATAATATCAGACTGCGTAAAGATGGTCAGCAGAGAGTACGGCACTTATCCTGAAACAGTGCGCCTCATAGAACTCCTGACGAAGGCCGTTGAGCTCGCGATACCTGATGATGAGCCGTACATAAGGGAGCGCAGGCATTTCGAGCGTACGACAAAAATAGCAGAGGACGCGGCGCTCTTCACGCAGCCTGTAGTCCTTGCGCCGCCTGCGAAAAAATACAGCGACATAGACATGAAGGCTGAAGCGGCGCGTCTCGAAAAGCTCGGCGCTGGCTGGGTAGCGGAGGAAACGCTTGCAATAGCAGTATACTGCTGTCTGCGCTTCGGCGATGATTTTGAGACTGCCGTGAGAGTGGCTGCAAATCATTCGGGCGACAGCGATTCCACAGCGTCTCTTACAGGCGCGATAATAGGCGCGGGCATCGGAAATTCAAACATGCCTACCAAGTATGTGATGCTTCTCGAGCTGTATGATGTGCTGCTCGAGCTGGCGCAGGATCTTTACGACGGATGTCAGGCGTCTGAGACTGTTGTAAGCGCTGACGATGAGGTATGGCGCGATAAATACGTAAATTATACTTATATATGATAATATACATGAAATGTGATACATAGTCAGCGGGAGGTGGCTTATCGTGGGAAGACTTTCGCCTATAGGCGTTTTTGATTCAGGTGTCGGCGGCATAAGCGTACTTAAAGAGATAATAAAGCTCATGCCAAATGAACGTTATATATACTATGGGGATTCAGCTAACGCGCCTTACGGTACAAAGACAGATGAAGAGGTATACGTCCTGACTGAAAATGTTTTTCACAGGCTGCTCGACATGGGCGCAAAGGCTGTTGTAATAGCCTGCAATACTGCTACGAGCGTGGCTGTAAGGAAATTCAGACTGAAATATCCGGACATACCTATCGTAGGAATAGAGCCAGCGATAAAGCCGGCCGCAGAAAACCATAAGGGCGGCCGTATAGTAGTTATGGCGACTTCAGTCACACTGCGCCGTCAGAAGTTTGCGAATCTAATGGAAAATTACGCGCAGAACGCAGAGATAATACCCGTGCCATGCCCCGGTCTTGTCAATTTTGTAGAGCAGGACAGGACGGACTCTCAGGAGATGATGGATTATCTCAAAGAACGTTTTGACCCTATAAGCGACAAGCCGATAGACGCGGTAGTCCTCGGCTGTACGCATTATCCGTTCATAGCTGAGCAGATACGCGAGATAGTAGGACCGCATGCAGTATTTTATGACGGAGGCGCAGGAGTTGCGCGTGAGCTGCGCCGCAGGATAGAGGAAAAGGATCTCTTAAATCAGATAAAGCACGGAAAGATAGATATAGAGATAATAAACTCAGGCGGGCAGGAGCTCGTTGATCTGTCAAAGCGTCTGCTTGTAAGGTAATTGACGGATATATTTTATTTGTGATGTATATGAAGGAATGTACGAGCCCGTCAGGGCGGAATGCCGTATGACCGGTTCGTTCAGCGAACTGCGTTTTCGGGCGTCTCCGCCCGGGCGGGTCGTTTATTTTTTGAAGTTGGGAATGCGCGCTGCGGCGCGCAATGCTTGCCGGGTGACCGGCGGAAGGCATGGATTTTTATTTAAGGAGGACGAATGCAGTATTTTATTGATGCTGTTCATCAGTACAGCTTGTACGAGTATTTATGGTTCTTTGTAATATACGCCATCGGCGGCTGGTGCCTGGAGGTCAGCTATCATGTAGTAACGAAGGGACATTTTATCAACCGGGGATTTCTGAACGGCCCTGTGTGCCCAATATACGGGTTCGGAATGATAATAGTTATAATATGCCTGCTGCCGCTTAAGGACAACAAGGTCATAATGTTTTTCGGCTCGATAGTGCTTGCGACGCTGCTCGAGCTCGTGACGGGGTTTTTGCTGGAAAAGCTGTTTCATGAGCGCTGGTGGGATTACTCAAAGGAGCCGTTTAATTTTCACGGGTACATATGCCTGAAATTTTCGATAGAATGGGGCATAGCATGTCTGATAGTGGTAGATGTTATTCATGCGTTCTTTGCAGGCATCATAAAGCATTTCCCGAAGGTGCCGGGTGTCATACTGCTTGTCGTATGCCTTGCTGTATTTGCCGCTGACTGCATCGTGACTGTAATGACGATACGCGGCTTCAACAACCGCCTGCGCCTCATGAATGAGATCGGCGGGCGTATAAGGAAGCTGTCTGAAAACATGGGCGAGGATATAACAGACGCAACGCTGCACGGTATCGAAAAGAGCCGGGAGGTAAAGGAACAGCTTGACGATACAAAGGAAAAGATCGATGAACGTTCAGCCGCAGTGAAGAAAGATCTTGAAGAAAAGAAGCGGCTCATAAACGAACGCTCAGAGGCTGTGCTGCAGGGACTTGATGAAAAATCAGATGAATTCAAAAAGCAGCTCACTGAAGGAAAGGAAAAGTTCAACGAAGTTTCAGCCGACATAAAAGAACAAATAGAAACAAAACGTCAGGAATCAGCCGAAGAAAGAGCGGAAAGACGCGAGCAGATGGAAAAGGAACTTGCATCACTCAAAACGCGCCTCGAAAAGCTCCGCGCCCCACAGGCCCGCGGCCAGCGCCGCCTGCTCCGTGCCTTCCCTGAAATGAAGAACGCAAAGTTCGCGGAAGAAATAGAGCTCCTTAAAAAAGTAGCTGAAGAAGGCCGCAAAAGCCGAAAAAGCAAAAAAGACGCCCGCTAGAAAAATTACATAAAGTTTGACATCAGGTGTTGCATAAATATTTATACGGTTGTATAATTATGCAATATTAAATACGTTGGTTGAATTAATTAAGTATAAAATATTAAGATAATATGCAGAAGGAGAACAAAATGGAAAATCATGTAATGAATACATACAGCCGCTATGACCTCGTTTTCGTAAAAGGCGAAGGTCCATGGCTCACAGACAACAAAGGCGAGGATTACCTCGATTTCGTATCAGGCATAGCAGTAAACTGCCTCGGCCATGCAGCCCCGGAAATAGTAAACACTATAAACGAACAGGCATCAAAGCTCATCCACATATCAAACCTTTACTGGAGCGAACCGCAGATAGAGCTCGCAGGCCGCCTCGCAGAAGCATCAGGCCTCGACAAGGTATTTTTCGGAAACTCAGGCACAGAAGCAAATGAAACAGCCCTCAAGATAGCAAGAAAATACGGTAAAGTAAAGGGCGGCGACACAAAGACAAAGATAATCTGCATGGTAGACTCATTCCACGGCAGAAGCATGGGCGCGCTGTCAGTAACAGGCCAGGAGAAGTACAGAAAAGCATTCAGACCGCTGATCGGCGACGTTTATGAAGCACATTTCAACGATCTGGCTTCAGTAGAAGCGCTTATGGACGATGATGTGTGCGCTGTAATACTCGAACCGATACAGGGCGAAAGCGGCATACTTCCAGCAGAGCAGAGCTTCATGGAAGGTGTAAGAGCACTGTGCGACAAGCATGACGCGCTGCTGATATTTGACGAAGTACAGTGCGGCATGGGACGCTCAGGCAAGCTCTTTACATACCAGACATATGGCGTGATGCCTGATGTATGCACTACAGCGAAAGCGCTCGGCGGCGGCTTCCCTATAGGTGCAGTTATGGCTAATGCAAAGGCTGCTGAGCATTTTGTTCCGGGTGACCACGGATGCACATTCGGAGGCAACCCGCTCGCATGCGCATGTGGAAATGCAGTAATGAAGGCGCTTATAGACAACGACCTGCTTTCATACGTAAATGAAATGAGCGAGTATATATTTGGCAAGCTGAACGCGCTCTGCGAAAAATACGACAAGATAAAGCTGGTAAGAGGCAAGGGCCTCCTCATAGGCGTTATGATGGAGGAAGGCTATAAGAGCAAGGTCATAAACAACGCAATAGAGCAGCATCTCCTGCTTGCAGGCGCCGGTAATGAAGTAGTTCGTTTCCTTCCGCCTCTTAATGTTACAAAAGATGAGATAGATATAGCGGTAGAACGTTTTGAACGTGCTGTACAGGCATTATAGGTAGATAACAAAAATTAAACCATAATGGTAAAAATAACTTGATATACGCTTTATATGCGTATATAATAATAATTGCCGAGCGATATATCGTTGTGTCGTTTGGCAACTCATCCCAAATTTGAATGCCGGATATTGCACATTGGCCGGCATTCAAGTGTTGCGTTCATTACGCAAAACTTTACGTTATGAAAAGAAAGCAGCCCTGTAAGGGCTGCTTTCTTTTATAGAACAAATGAGCTAAAGCTCACATTCATCTATTTCCTTAAGCCAGAGCGTAGGATCTGCGTCGCTCGGCATCCTCCAGTCACCGCGAGGCGAGAGCGTTACAGTACCGACCTTCGGACCGTCAGGGATACAGCTGCGCTTGTACTGCTGCATAAAGAATCTGCGGTAAAATTCTCTGAGCCATTTTTTTACATATGCAGGCTCAAACATTCCTTCAAACGTCTGCTGCGCGATGTATAAAAGCCTGCGCGGGCGCATACCGAATCTTATAGTATAGAAAAGGAAGAAATCGTGAAGTATATACGGTCCGACTCTTTCCTCAGTTTTCTGGATTATCTTTCCATCCTTGTCAGGCGGGAGAAGTTCAGGTGAAATAGGCGTGTCCATTATGTCATGGAGCGCGCGCCTCAATGTAGCGTTGTCGAGGCTGTAATCCTTCACCTCGTGCTCGCCAGCGAGCCTGTTGTCTGCGACCCAGCCGACTACGAATGAAACTAAAGTCTTAGGAACGCTGACGTTTACGGCGTACATAGACATGTGATCGCCGTTGTACGTGCTCCAGCCGAGAGCTGATTCTGAAAGGTCGCCAGTTCCGACTACAAATCCGCCCGTTTCATTTGCGATATCCATGAGGATCTGAGTGCGCTCGCGCGCCTGGCAGTTTTCGTATGTGACATCGTGTACAGAAGGGTCATGACCTATCGCTTCAAAATGAGCCATTACAGCATCACCGATAGGCATCTCGCGCACGTCCGCGCCGAGCAGGCGCATGATAGTCAGTGCATTTTCGTATGTCCTGTCTGTAGTTCCGAAGCCAGGCATAGTCACGGCTATGATGTTTTTCGGGTCGCGGCCGAGAAGCTTAAAAGTCTCGGCGCATACGAGCAGCGCGAGCGTAGAATCGAGTCCGCCTGATATGCCGACTACTGCAGTCTTTGCGCGGGCGTGTTCCAGGCGCTTTGCGAGTCCGGCTGTCTGTATGCGGAATATTTCCTCGCAGCGTTCATCGACCGTCCGGCGGTCGGCAGGCACGAATGGATTCGGCGCGAACTTTCTTATTAATTTTTCTTCTGAAGTCAGGACGCGGAGCGGGTCGATATATACATAAGTGTAAAGCTCGCGGTCTGTGTAGCGCGATGTGCATTCCTCAAGGCTGTGGTCGAGCGAGCGTTCAAATTTTATCCTCTCGTAATCGATATCGCCGTAGGTTATGGTGCTCTGGCGTTCGAAACGGTCGTTTTCGGCGATACGCGTACCATACTCGGATATGATGCAGTGACCGCTGTAAACGAGGTCTGTCGTTGACTCGTAAACGCCTGAAGATGTGTAAACGTAGCCGCAGATATTTGCCGCGCTCTGCTGGTGGACGAGCTGGCGTCTGTAGTCAGCTTTGCCGACAGTTTCATCGCTCGCTGACGGATTTACTATGATGTGAGCGCCGTTGAGGCAGAGACGTGCTCCCGGAGTTATAGGCATCCAGAGGTCCTGGCATATCTCTACGCCGAAGCTCAGACTGTGTGTGTTGTCTGTAAATATAAGGTGGCCGAACGGGACTTCCTCGCCGAAAAGCTGAACGCTTGAAATATTATCAGCGATGCGCAGGCCTGCTGCGAACCAGCGTGATTCGTAGAACTCGCGGTTGTTTGGCAGGAACATTTTAGGAACGATACCCATGAGGCTGCCGTTCTGTATGACAGCGGCGCAGTTGTAGAGGCTGTTTTCGTATCTGAAGTAGAAGCCTGTGACTATCACTGCATTTATGTCGGCTGAAGCATCGATGACTTTTTTCAGCGCTTCAAGGTTTGATTCGTAGAGATGCTGCTGGTAAAATAAGTCAGCGCACGTGTACGATGTGAGCGCAAGCTCAGGGAAGACGATTATGCCTGCTCCCTTGCCGGCAGCCTCATTTGCCAGCTTTATTATTTCTTCTGTATTGAATTCCGTGTTTGCGACGCGCAGCTCCGGTGTTACGGCTGCTGTGCGGATATAACCTGTTTCAAACATTTAGATTCTCCTGTTGGTTGTGATTTGAATGGTCTGCATGATTTAAATAGTTTAGGGCCATGAACGCACTTGGTGCACTGACCTTGTTTTTGGTATTTTAATAAATTATGTTCAAAAACTGCCGTTTCTATTATATACTGTTTCAGGCGAATTTTAAAATATGAAAAAGAAAAAACAATTTGTGAAAAACAAACGCTTGTTTAGAATATGAATTTGTGGTATTATTAAAAATATATTTTAGAAAATAGTTTACTTTAAGAGTATATATTGGTAAAATATTCCTGAAGGAGGTATAGGGATTGAAAAATGTTTATGTAGACAGCCTTGTCACCGGAGCAGATTTTGATGATTTTTTCATGATGAAATCAGCTGCAGTCAGAACAGGATCAAATCAGAAACAGTATATAGATATGGTGCTCGCAGATAAAACAGGCGAGGTATCGGCTAAGAAATGGGATGCTTCGGAAAGTGATATCACAGAGATAGGCGCTTACGGGGAGAACTGCATCATAAAAGTCCGCGCAAGCGTAAGCGAATGGCAGGGCAAGAAGCAGCTCAGGATAAATCGTTTCAGACAGGCGACTGCTGACGACGATTTTGATATAGACGAGTTCATAAAGACTGCGCCTGAAAGGGGCCCTGACATGTACGAAGAGATACTTGCGAAGGCGAAGTCAGTCGGCGACGAGGAGCTCAGAAAGGTCGCAGTTACGCTCATGGAGCGCAACAAGGAAAAGCTGATGTACTATCCGGCGGCGTCAAAGAATCACCACGCTGAGATGTGCGGTCTGCTCTATCATATAAAGCGTATGCTGCTCATGGGCGAGAAAGCGTGCGAGGTGTATACTGACCTCGACCGCGACTGGGTCGTTACAGGCGTTATCATCCACGATATGGAAAAGCTCAATGAGATAATGTCAAACCAGTGGGGCATATCGCCGGGCTATTCTATGGAAGGACAGCTGCTCGGACATATAGCGCAGGGCGTAAAGATGATAGATAAGCTGGCTGACGAGCTTGGAATAAACAGGGAAAAGGCTATAATGCTCGAGCATATGATACTTTCGCATCATTATGAGCCGGAGTTCGGAAGTCCTAAGCGTCCGATGTTCCCTGAAGCGGAGCTCCTGCATTATCTTGATATTTTTGATGCGAGGATATTTGATATG
Organism: Succinivibrio sp.; assembly: GCA_963632005.1. GTDB lineage: Bacteria > Bacillota > Clostridia > Peptostreptococcales > Anaerovoracaceae > CAKQOE01. The sequence continues at coordinate 6,623 of CAVGTL010000037.1, read as the reverse complement.
GAAGAAGCGCTCAGACCTGTTGCGCCGGGAGATTTTTCCGACAAGGTGTGGACGCTTGAAAACAGAAGGGTGTATAAGCCTACATTCAGACCTTAATGAAAGTGTGTGCTGCAGATGATAGAAAAAACCGGACGGATCGCTGAGATAATTTTTCGAAACGAAGAAAATTTCTATACGGTCGCTGTGATAGAAAACGATGAAGAAATGGATCAGTTTATAGCTGTCGGAAATATTCCGACGGCTAAATGCGGTATGGTATTTTCGTTTACCGGTGGATGGAAAAATCATCCATCTTATGGCGAACAGTTCGCTTTTGTAAACTGCAGCGAGATAGTTCCGAAAAGCAGCGCGGGCATACGCGAATTCCTGGCATCGGGCGTTATACGCGGCATAGGACCAAAGCTGGCGGCAGCTATAACTCAGCATTTCGGTGATGAAACGCTTAAGATAATAGAAGAAAGTCCTGAACGGCTGACTGAGATAAGCGGAGTTGGAAAGGCTAAGGCTGATTCTATATCATCATCATATAAGCTGCACAGAGAGTTTGCCGATGTTTCCATGTTTTTTGCAAATTACGGCATCGGCGCGTCTTATGCGATGAAGATGTATAAAATATACGGCGCAGAAACTGTAAAGGCGGTCATGCAGAACCCTTACAGGCTCATAACGGATATAAAGGGCATAGGCTTTGCGCAGGCCGACCAGATAGCTGCAAAGCTCGGCATAGCGAGTGATTCGGAGTACAGGCTGACGAGCGGTATAAGGTTCATGCTGCAGCGTTATGTTGCAAATGGAAATACATATGCGCCGTTTAAGGAATTCTGCGAGGAAACGGCGCGTCTGCTCGATGTACCGTCGGCAGATGTGCGTGATATGGCTGAACAGCTCGTTATAGATGATGTAGTCAGGCTTGAGGAGATAGACAAGCGCAAGGTAATATATCCGTCGCTTTATCACAGAGCCGAAAGCAACGTAGCACGGAGGCTGTTTTCACTTCATAATGCAGAGGTAAAAAATGTAAGCAAGCATATAGACGGACTGATAGACCGCTCTGAAGCGGAAAACGGCATAAAGCTCTCGGAAAATCAGCGGACCGCTGTGCGCGCCTGCGCGCAGAACGGAGTGTGCGTCATAACCGGCGGACCGGGTACAGGTAAGACTACTATTATAAACACGATAATAAACGTGTTTGAGAGCAGCGGTCTGACTGTGGCTATATCAGCGCCTACCGGCAGAGCGGCGAAGCGTATAACCGAAACGTCCGGCAAGCCTGCTATGACTGTTCACAGGCTTCTTGAATATTATTATTCCGAGGACGAGGACTCGATGAATTTTGGACGAGACGCTGAAAATCCACTTGAGTACGACGTAGTTATCGTAGATGAGATGTCCATGGTCGATATAATGCTTATGGATGCGCTGACTGAGGCTGTAGTGCCGGGTACGAGGCTCGTAATGGTAGGCGATGCAGACCAGCTGCCGTCAGTAGGTGCGGGCAATGTGCTGCGTGATATAATCGGCAGCGAGATAATAAGCACTGTGAGACTTACTGAGATCTTCCGTCAGGCAGAAGAGAGCATGATCGTAGTGAACGCCCACAGGATAAACAACGGCGATTACCCGTTCTGCAATGAAAAGGACAAGGATTTCTTCATGATGAACAGGCGCAGCGAGGCAGCAGTGCTTTCGACTATACTTGAGCTGTGCGAGTCGCGCCTTCCGAAATTTTATTCTGAATGCGACCGCATGCGCGACATACAGGTCCTTACGCCGACACGAAAGGGAACGGTAGGCACAGCTAACCTGAATAAAGAGCTTCAGGCGGTGCTGAATCCTCGTTCGCCCGTCAAGCGCGAAAAGGAGCTGCAGAGCAGGATATTCCGCGTAGGCGACAAGGTCATGCAGATAAAGAACAATTACCAGATGGAATGGAAGCGGACTGATAATTTTTCTGACGGTCAGGGTGTGTTCAACGGTGATATCGGCTTTGTAACTGACATAGATAACGAAAACAATAAGATACACGTTCTCTTTGACGATGTAAAGCATGTAGAGTACGAGTTCAGTCAGGCTGAAGAGCTTGAGCTGGCTTACGCTATGACGATACATAAGAGCCAGGGAAGTGAATTTCCTGTAATAGTCATGCCTATGGCGAATTTCCCGCCGATGCTCGCAAACAGGAATCTCCTGTATACGGGAGTTACAAGAGGAAAAAAGAGCGTAGTGCTCGTAGGCTCGGAGCGCGTGCTTCACGCCATGGTAGACAATAACAGGATACACGAACGCTTCTCAGGTTTAAAATCACGACTTAAACATTTTCTTATCCTTGAAGAACTGTAATTTTGACAGATGAAATATATAAAAATGAAAAAATAACGGCGGCTGCTGTGGCTGCCGCCCTGATGCGAAAAGGGGCGCGCCTGGCGCGCAAACAGGCGGAACGAATTGCTGACCTGATATATCCGCCTGATATATACTGTATTTGCTGCGGAAAGGACATTCAGTCCGGAAGGCTGTACTCGATGTGTGATGATTGCCTGTCTGACATAAACTGGGCAAACGGAAAGCTGTGCGCCGCATGCGGCAAGCCGCTCGAGGACTGGTATCCAGATATGTACTGCAGCGAGTGCATAAACAAGGACAGGAGCTTCGACGCGGGCGTTACGTGCTTTCAGTATAAAGAAGCCGAAAGAATGATGATACGAGAGTTCAAATATCATGGTAAAAGCTATATGGCGAGAAATCTTTCTGAAATTCTTTTTGATAAAGTAGTGGCAGTCGGCGCAGGATGTGATATACTTGTTCCCGTTCCAATGTTTAAAAAGAAAGAGAAAAAACGCGGCTACAACCAGGCAGCGCTGCTCGCAGAGTTTACAGCCGGACGGCTCGGACTTCCGTACTGCGCCGATGCGATAGTACGCACGAGAAATACAGCGCCGATGAACAGGCTCGACGCACGCGAACGCCGCAGGAACCTCGAAAACGCCTTCACAGTAACAGAAGAAGGCCGCACAGCAGTCAACGGCAGACGCGTCATGCTTGTCGATGACATATACACGACAGGGACAACAACAGAGAACTGCACAGAAGCCTTAAAAAAGGCAGGCGCAGCAGAAGTGACTGTACTAAGCCTCGCAGCAGGAAGAAACCAGCGCGAGCTGCCGCAGGCACCTGTAGATAACTGAATAAGGTAAACTTCTTGAAACAGAAGCATGATATACCCGTGTCTGTGGTTGCAAGTCCAGGCCAGTCGCGGGCAAAAGGATCCACGTAAGCAGACCGTTCGCGGGCTGTGAGCATGGCGCGGTTTAGATGTAAGACCTGTGAAAAATACTATAAAATCCCAATGTTCACAGGCGAGTGTGGGGGCAAAGACCAGGTCAGGCGGGTATATCATGCTTCTGTTTTTTATAATTTACAGGACGCCTATGTTGCCTACGAAATATACGTAACGCTCCGTGGTATAGGGAATTTCAACTGCGCTTATCCGTATATTCTTCGGCATTATGTAGCGTCTTTTTGTTATAATAAAGTATAATTATAGTAACAGGAAAAAATATTATGAATTATAGAAACAACAGAAGCGGCGAGCAGGTATCTATACTGGGCTACGGATGCATGAGATTTACTAAGAATGGCAGCTCTATAGACATTGACAAAGCGGAACGCGAGGTAAGGCGCGCCGTCGAGCTTGGTGTTAATTATTTTGACACTGCTTATATATATCCGGGCAGCGAGGTCGCGGTCGGGGAGATATTTAAGAGAATCGGATGCAGGGATAAGGTGAATATAGCTACTAAGCTGCCGCAGTATCTTATAAAATCCAGTGCGGCGCTCGATAAGTATTTCAACGAACAGCTTAAAAGGCTGCAGACTGAATATGTAGATTATTACCTGATGCACATGATAACCGATGTAGCGGCGTGGGAGAAGCTGAAAAAGCTTGGCATCGAGGAATGGATAACTGAGCAGAAGCGCAGCGGGCGCATCAGAAATATAGGATTTTCATTTCACGGAAATACTGAGATGTTCCTTGAAGTATTAAATGCATATGACTGGGATTTCTGTCAGATACAGTATAATTATCTCGATGAGCACACGCAGGCAGGTAAGCGCGGCCTGCAGGCCGCAGCCGCAAAAGGCATCCCTGTCATAATAATGGCACCGCTTCGCGGTGGAAAGCTCGTAGAGCTTTTGCCCGAATCAGCAAAAAAGCTGATAGATGATGCTCCCGAAAAAAACGGAAGAAAGCTGTCTGCAGCAGACTGGGGCTACAGATGGCTGTGGAATCAGCCTGAGGTCACATGCGTATTATCAGGGATGAATTCCCTGCAGATGGTAGAGGAAAACGCATCAAATGCCTCAGATGCAGCAGTCGGAGAGTTCAGCGAGTCTGATTTTGAGATGATAGAAGCAATAAAGACAGAGATAAACAAAAATGTAAAGGTGAACTGCACAGGCTGCAATTACTGTCTGCCATGTCCGCGCGGCATAGATATACCGTTGGCATTCAGATGCTGGAACAGGATGTATACAGAAAATAAAATGTCAGGCAGAAAGGAATACCTGCAGATAATGGCGCTTCAGAAGGAGATGTCTGACGCAGGCGCCTGCACAGGCTGCGGAAAATGCGCGCGCCACTGTCCGCAGCACATAGATATCCCGGCCGAGCTGAAAAAAGCGCGCAGATCACTGACCCCTGCTCCCGTAAGGGTCGCGCTGCGCGCCATGCGTCTCTTTAAGTTCTGGTAAGTATCATCTATCATCAGTCGTCAGCTTTTTCAAGCTGTATCTGAATGGTGTATATAGAATCCTGATTATTTGTTATATTAAGTATATTCTGAGAATTTATAACAAAAGCATTTCCCGATATGGAATATCCATTAGCTGCTATATAATCAAGTACGCTGTTGACGGCTGTAACTATGCCGTCGGCAGTACCCTGATTTATGATACAGCCGTAAAGTCCTTTTTCACGTGTAAAAATATTGCGCTTATGAAGAGCCTTATCGTCAGAAGCACAGTTATGCTTGTGAGCTCTGAACTGGTCGCTTTGCAGTACATGCTCAGGTATAACGCAGCATACAGGGTTTTCAGGTATTGTAAAATCACCGTCAGCACAGAAAAAATCAGTAAGCTTCTGCGCGTTTTCTATTACATTCAGTGAATGACAGAATCTTATAGGCGCAAGCGAGAAATCACGTTCGTCGAGTTCTGTGATAAACGGCTCGTACCATTTGTTATTTTCAATAAACGAAAGGAAGTCCTCTTCACGCTTTAAGTACTTTGAAGCTGTCTGTAGCTCTGCGATCCTTTCTTCTATGTATTGCTGCTGAGCAGAAAACAGGTCGTGATGATTCAATGTGTCAGAGTTCTGGTCGATATCGTTCATCATGCTCTGTATAGTTTCGAGCGAGAATCCGAGTTTTCTGTAGAATCTTATAAAATTAAGGTCCTGTATCTGTTCCGGCAGAAAATATTTGTATCCGTTATCTCCTTTAAATACAGGCTTTATAATATGCTTTTTTTCATAAAAGGATAACGTATCCCTGCTTATATGAGCAAGCTTTGCAAGATTCCCAAGTGTTATATATTTGTTGTCTGTTTTATCAGCCATATCCTATTTACCTTTTAATTCCCTTTTGACGATGGATAAAAAAATCTAAATTTGATATTGACTTGGTAGCAACTATCAAGTTTATAATAAAAAACGGAAAAAGTTAAGAAACCAAACAAAATCTAATTTAGTGCTAATACTAATTATAAACTAATAATAGAAATGTTCAACACGAAAAAAGAAACAGATATGTTAAAAAGAATCTTGATTTACAGTTTATTCTTGTGTGTTTTGGTATTGGGAGCTTCAGGCTGCGGTGGCAGCAAGACTGCAGCGGAGGGCGCCGGAAACGCTCCGAGTGTGGTTGACTGCACGGTGGATGCTGGCTGTGACGGCGGTGAAAACGATCAGTATGTAAATATTTTAATGAAATTTGACAGAAATGTCACTTGCAGTGACAGTATTACAGATGATCTGCGTGTCGTTATAGGCGGCGAGCGAGTAAAAAGCGACAATATACAAGTATCGCAGGATGACTCATCAAAAGATGAGATAAACTTCAGGATAAGCCTGAACAAAGTAACAAATGGTGTGCTCGAGATAACAGCGGCAGACGGAAGCAGCACGATAAAGTCTGTTAAAGATGAAAGCGGAAAGTACTGTGCTGAAGCGCCTGAAATAAAAAAGCTGATACCGAGCGGCGTAACTGTCGAGCAGACGGAAGCATCTGCAGAAGCAGAGCATCCGGCGTGGACAAGGATAAAGGTAATGTCACCGCCGTCTCATCGCAGCATGGTATGGATACAGCTCGTGGTAAACGGCGAACCTGTACAGCCTGACGACCTGTCATCTCCTGATATATTGGATGATACTGCGGCAGGCATACATGAACATGAATTCCTGTGGGCGACTGAAGGATCTGTCGCCGAGGATATAGCAAAGGCAGTAAATGATTTTTACGGTGAAAGATTTACAGCTGAAAGCAACGGGTCTGAGGTCACTGTAACGGCACTGGATACATCAGGCAGTACAGATTCAGTAGAACTCAGGCTGTATGAATATTGAT
>CAVGTL010000036.1:0-19304 GCA_963632005.1 Succinivibrio sp. | reverse complement strand
GAACTAATAATTTCGGAATGAGTTTATTTGACGACATGAACAGTATGTTTGATACTCCGTTCTTCAGAACTGCGCCTGCTGTGCCGACTATGAAGACTGATATCCGTGAAAAAGACGGTCTGTATCTTATGACTATGGACCTGCCGGGATTCGATAAAGAGAATATAAAGATCGAACTGAAAGACGGTTATCTGACAGTCTCAGCAGAACAGAAGGAAGAAAAAGAGGAAACTGAGGAAGAAAAAGGCGGCTATGTTGTTCGTGAAAGGAATTACGGCAGCTGCAGCAGAAGCTTCTATGTAGGTGACCATGTTACTGAAAATGATGTAAAGGCTGCTTACAAGGACGGCGCTCTTCACCTGTCATTCCCTAAGGAAGCTCCTAAAGAAGTTCCTGAAACTAAATATATTGCTATCGAATAATCATTCGATAAACTCTTAAACCTTTTTACATCAGCTACAAAATATGATGTCTTCCGAGGGCATCGAATTACAGACGAGAAAAGCGGCGGCGTTTGAATCGTCGCTTCCTAATTCATTTTTTCGGGGTCGGCGTTTTACCGACCCCGTTTTTAATATTGACGTGCACGGATATATATGATATACATATAATTGCTTTTCCTATTTGGATGGCTTTTATTTTCAGGTATCGGTTAGTCTATTCTAACTTATTTAAGTTATTTAAATACTACAATTCAACTTTGGTCAGTACAGTGTTTTTATCTGCTACTAACCTTTTATTTTTGAAACGTGGTTAGCCTATTCTAACTTATTTAAGTTGGTTAAATACCGCAATTCAACTCTGGTCAGTACAGTGCTTTTATCTGGTACTAGCCTTTTATTTTTGAAACGCGGTTAGCCTATTCTAACTTAAATGGTGTCACGCCTGAAAAGGTGTCACGCCTGAAAAAGAAACCCCTGGAGAGGGGTATAAACTACTACATTTAATAGAAGGAGAGTTGAAAATTGAAAAAACATCGTATCCTGTCTCTGTTGCTGACAGCAGTCATGCTGATCCCGGCAAATGTAACGGCTTTTGCGTATGACAAAACGTCAAAGGAGCCGCCTGCCAGCACAGAACGCGTGGAACAGCTGCGAGATTCCGGTTTGGAAGAAATAGAGGCTGCAGACCCTATTGATCCTTCTGAATCGATCATCGCTATCGTAACACTGGAAGATCAGCCTGTTGTTACGGAAAACGGCGGAATACGCCAGATCCGAAATCAAGCGGCTATGCTTAAACGTCAGGCAGCTGTTCAGAAAGAAATCTCAAGTAAAGTGCTGGATGGTGAGCCGCTTGAGGTCCTGCATACCTATACGGCAGCTACCAACGGCTTTGCTATTAAGGTAGCTTACGGAAAGCTGGCTGAGATCCGGGCTCTTTCCGGAGTAGCTGCAGCATATCCGGCTCCAGAGTTCAAGGTAGCACCGGACATGAAGTCTACCACTACTGAGATTGGAGGCCTTGAAAACAGTTCCGGTTATCAAGGTGAGGGCATGGTCATCGCTATTGTAGACAGCGGTCTGGAAATCAGCCATGCATGCTTTAAGGCTGATCCCTCAAACCCTGCTCTGCAGAAAAAAGACATTGAAAATGTTCTCGCTACCATGAATTTAAAGGCAGAAGAAAAAAAGCCCGGTATTACTGCAAGCCAGGTATACCATACTGCCAAGGTCCCTTTTGCTTTTGACTATGCTGATAATGATCTGGATGTAACACCAGGTTCTGCCGGTGATCATGGTACACATGTAGCAGGTATCGCAGCTGCAAACGCCGGTGTTGTTGCAGATGTAAAGGGTGTCGCTCCTCAGGCTCAGATCCTCGCCATGAAGGTATTCAGTTCCAGCGGAACAAATGGTGCCACATGGGATGATATTCTGGCTGCAGCAGACGATGCAGTTGCATTGGGCGCAGATGTTATCAATATGAGTTTAGGCTCTACTTGCGGCTTCAGCACACCAGAGGGTGATGAGGAAGTTGCAAATGTATTTGATCATATTGCAGAATCCGGTGTGATGCTTTCGATATCTGCCGGTAATGAATATAGTTCTGCATTAGGTACTCGAATCGGCAAAGGACATGCGCTTACGCAGAACCCGGATTACGGCACTGTAGCAAGTCCTTCAAGCTACAGCGAGCCTCTGTCGATCGCCAGCGTAGAAAAGGCTGACACTATAGAATCATGTTATCTGACTGCAGGCGATCGCAAGGTAGCATTTCAGGATACAGTAGAGGATAAAACAGTTGCTGGTGTTGATGACAGTTCTCTGAGTTTTCGTTCTCTTGCTGGTAAAGAACTGAGCTATGTAGTCGTTCCAAATGCAGGTGAAACGTCAGACTACGAAGGCCTTGATGTTAAAGACAAAATAGCACTTGTATCAAGGGGTTCGGTAGAATACAACATAAAGAAGGAAGCAGCTAAGGCTGCAGGCGCAGCCGGCATTCTTGTATACAATAACGAACCAGGAATGCTGTATATGCAGATGGACAAATATGATCTGCCAAGTGCTTTCATTTCTCAGGCAGACGGAAAAGCGCTTGCTGCAGTTGCAGAAAACGCACGCAAGCTGACAGTTTCCTCTTCATACGGTAAAGTGGAAAACCCTACATCAGGTGAAATGTCAGATTTCTCCTCATGGGGAGTTACACCGGAGCTGACATTAAAGCCTGATATAACAGCGCCCGGTGGTAATATAAAATCTACTACAGTCAATAACGGCTACACTACCAAGAGCGGTACATCAATGTCAGCGCCATTTGTATCAGGTGCAATGGCAATCGTAAAGCAGTACATTGAGCAGAAGGATCTTGCTAAAAGTGAAACTGACAAGGCTGCACTGACAAATGCCCTGCTTATGAGTACAGCTGATTTAGTAATGGCAGGAACGGCACCTTATTCTCCAAGAAAACAGGGCGCCGGCAGCGTTAATATTGCAGCTGCAACTTCTACTAAGGCTTATCTTACTGATATCGACGGTAATCGTCCTAAAGTTGCGCTTGGTGATGATGTCAGCAAAAGCGGCAAATACACTGTACAGTTCAAGCTGCATAATTTAAGTGATGAAACACTTACTTATACTCTTGGCGGTTACATTCAGGCTGATGCCAGGGAAGTAACTAAAAAGCTGGGCGATTCAGATGTGAACCAGGTAACAGAGCTGCCATACCTGCTGGGCAGGATAAACGCTGAAACTGTAACTATTGCCGGAGGTGAAACAAAGACAGTTTCTGTTGCTGTAGATCTTACTGACGCTAACAAGCATTATCTGAACAGCTTTGAAAACGGTACATATGTTGAAGGTTTCGTAACACTGACACCACTATCTGAAACACAGCCAACATTATCTATTCCGTATATGGGTTTTTACGGTGACTGGACACAGGCTCCTATTGTTGATGCATCAGATTACAGTGATGATCTCAACGGTAATGCGAACTGGTCTCAGGCATATACAAATACTGCAGCATCCAGCTCTTTAGAGGGAACTGTAAATACATATTTAGGTGATAACCCATATCACAGTAATATCGCATATTTATCAGACAGGAATGCTATTTCTCCAAACGATGACGATTATATGGACTCTTTGAGTTTCGTATATACCGGTCTGCTGAGAAATGTAAGATCCTTAAAATATGAGATCAAAGATGCTGAAACAAATGAGGTCTATTACGATAAAACCATAGATTACGAAACAAAGTCGGTCTATGACTCTAACTATTATCAGATAGTGCCTTCAGGCGTATCGGACTACAGCAAGTTCGATGCATGGTATGGTACTAAAAAGGACGGCTATTCCAAGCTTTCAAACAACACAAAAGCGATCGTAACTATTTCCGGAGAACTGGCTTATGATCAGCATAATTCTAAAAATAAGCGAAGCTCATGGTCATTCCCTGTCACGATAGATACGGAAGAGCCAGAAGCTAAGGATATTACTGTTCGCACTGAAAATGGAAAATATTTCGTAGATCTGACGGTCAGCGATAATCAGTTCGTATCTAACGTAACCATTTCCAATAATGCTGAAAGTAAGGAGCTTGCAAGCTATCCTGTAACTGAAACTACAGCAGGTGCAGAGAGCAAGTGCTCTTATGATATTACCGGCTTTGGCGAAAATCTGAAGATCGTTGTCAATGACTATGCCTGCAATAGAAAGGTATATTCTATAAAGGCAGAGGGCAATACTGATGCTTCAGAAGTGATCGTACCTACTAAATCTGTCTTTACAGAGGATTTTGAAGAAACTTCCTTCCCTCCTGAAGGATGGAGCTTAAAGTCTGAATCAGAAAAGACATGGTATCAGGGAACTGAATACGGCTCAAAAATGGCGATGGTAGATCTTTCAAAGACTCAGCAGCAGAATGAATGGCTGATCACACCGGCTATCGATCTGCAGTCTCAGACTACAAAAGCCAGCATGATCTTTGATTTCTACACTAACTACTACTGGAGCGTACAGAATCATCATCATAATCTTAAGGTAATGGCTTCTTCTGATGACGGAAGCACATGGGAACAGATCTGGCAGCTATGGGACTGGAACCCGAAGAATGAGTTTGGTCCATGGGAAAAAACTCAGGCTAAGGTCACTGTTCCTGATAAGTATCAGGATGCACAGAATGTAAAGTTTGCCTTTGTTTATGAAGGTAAAGACAGTACTTCTCTGTGGATGGATAACGTCCAGGTCTATGTAGAGGATCCGTCTCAGATCCATACCATCACTGCAGCTGCGGGCGAAGGCGGTTCAATAGACCCATCAGGTGCTGTTCAGATCACTGATGGTAAGAGCAAGACATTTACAATTACTCCGGATGATGGATATTTTATTTCTGATGTTAAGGTAGATGAAAAATCCGTCGGTCCAAAAACAAGCTATACATTTACAAATGTCAAGGAAGATCATTCTATCACAGCAGAATTTACTTCTCGCTCAGGCGGTGAAAAAAATCTTCTGTTGGAAGAAGATTTTGAGAATTGCACCGCAGGCGGTGCGATGCCTGCTGGCTGGACAGTAGAAAATACTAATACTAATTCCACATGGACTGTATACAAATATTACTATGCTGATAATACTCTGACAGCTTCATGCACAGAGGATTGGAACGGCAAGGCCAAGCAGGATGAGAGACTTATCACTCCGGCTCTGGATATGAGCAATGGCGGCGGTGCGATATCTTTCCGATATATCGGAGGCAAAACACCTACTATCAATGGAGATTATACTGTAAAGCTTGAAGCCTCTAAGGATGGCAGCAGCTGGACAACGCTTTGGACTTCTACAGACCTGAAGGAGCCTTATTATGATGAGATCGGATACAGCGGCAACACGCTTTCTGCTAACGTAGCTGTAAATATTCCGGCTGAGCTGCAGAGCAATACGACTAAACTGTCGTTCCGTTATGAACGTCCTGCAGGCGAGAATTCCGGCAGAGGTGCTGTCGATGACATCCGTATCACGGCAAATCAGGCTTCTTCAGGCGGTGAGGAATCTACTCTGCTTGATGAAAACTTTAATGATTATCAGGGTAAAGTCCCTGATGGCTGGACTATCGTGAAAAACAGTTCTGCCGGTTCATCTTACAACTGGAGGATCAATAAGAGCTACAACCAGATCGGCGCTACCTGCTCTTCTGATTATGACTCAGTATATGAGACCTGGGGTGCAGGTCAGGATGAATATCTGATCACTCCATCCCTTGATCTTTCCGGAAAGAGCAATGCAACGATGACATTCCAGTTCAGCGGTAAGAAAAACTCACTTAGCGAGAAAGTTACAGCAGGAAAGACAACTGTTACACTGGAAGCAAGCACAGACAACGGTACAACATGGAATCCTGTATGGAATGCGGCAAGCATTGCAAGTGACTTAACTTCCGGCATTCTGGCAAGCAATATTGAAACTGCTGATGCTACAGTTGCGATTCCTGCCGAATATCAGACTGCAAATGTCAAGTTTGCATTCCGCTATCAGACTGCAAACAGGAATACAGGCGGCTGCACAGTATTTATTGATGATGTAAAGCTGACTGCTGTTGGCGGCGGCAGCGAACCAGATAAGCCAGCAACATTTACGATCACTGCGTCTGCCGGTCAGGGCGGCAGCATAAGTCCGAACGGTTCTGTATCTGTTGCAAAGGGTGAAGACCAGAAGTTTACTATTACACCTTCTGACAACTATGAAATCGAAGATGTCAAGGTAGATGGTGTATCAGCAGGTAAAATAACTGAATATACATTCAAGAATGTAACGGAAGCACATACTATCGAAGCAGCCTTTAAGGAAAAAGCTGTGATACTTCCTGACAGCATTCACGAGGACTTTAATGCCGGCGCAATTCCTGACGGATGGATCATAGAAGGTCCAAGCGCCAAGTATAATTTTGACACATGGAAGGTCGACCGCTATACAGAATTTAAGAGTAATGCGGCGATCTGCAGCCAGAACTACATGATGTCGATTTCTCAGGAACAGAATGAAAAGCTCATCCTTCCTCAGATAAATATGAAGGACAGTATGGCGCTCACGTTTGATTTCGGCGCATCTTATGAAACTCTTGCTTCCGATTCTTTCAAGTTTACAGTAAAAGCAACGAAGGATAAAGGACAGACATGGACGACTTTGTGGGATGCAAAGGAACACATGGGCACTATCGATGAGGAAAATACACCTGAAAATATTACCGGTAAAGGCAATATCGCTATCCCGGCACAGTTCTGTGACAGTTCTGCACAGTTTGCCTTTGTATTTGAATCTGCTCAGAAAAAAGGCGGTTCAGTAGCAGTAGACAACGTAGTTCTGGATGTAAGCAGTTCACCGGCGCCTAACATGTACGGCATAAAGATAGCTGATATGCAAAACGGTACTGTAACATCAGATAAGACGATCGCAGCAGCGGGAGACACTATAACATTGACTGTGGCTCCTGATGAGGGCTATCATCTTAAAAATGGTTCGCTGATGGCAAACGATCAGGTTATCTCCGGCAATACATTCACAATGCCGGCAAAGGAAGTAACTGTTACTGCTCTGTTTGAAAAGGATAAAACTGATTCTGAACCGGGCAAGTATAAGGACGGTACTTATAATGGTACTGCAAGAGGTCATGGTGGTGATGTTTCTGTAACTGTAACTGTTGTAAACGGCAACATTTCAAAAATTGAAGTGACTGACCAGAAGGAAACAGACAGCTACTGGAATAGCGCAATCGCTATCATAGAAAAGCTGATCGGCCTTGGCGATGATGAATCAATTTCTGATGTGGATACTGTTTCCAGCGCAACTGAAAGCAGCCGGGCTATCAAGGAAGCAGTACAGAATGCTCTGAAGAATGCCATTGCTGATGATTCCGGTATATTTGATTCAGGCAACGGCAGTCAGAAGAATCCTTACAGGATCTCCACTATTGCACAGCTGCTGGCATTTGCAAAGTCTGTCAATGAAGGCACAGACTACGACGGCAAGTATGTTTCCCTTAGTACAAACCTTGATTTAAAGGATGTTGCATGGGAACCGATCGGTATTTCAGATCATGGCAAGTACACTAGCTTTGCAGGTACTTTTGACGGCTGCGGATACACTATAAGCCATATAAACTGCGGCAGCGGAAGTGAACCGGCAGATTATGAAGCTATCGGTTTCTTTGGTGTTGTAGAGGGTACAGTACAGAATCTCAATATTTCAATTGATAAGTATTATAACGATCATGATGCAGACGGTCAGATCGTTTCAATGGGTGGTCTGGTCGGTATACTTGCACGCGGAGGTATCATAGATCACTGCTCAGTCAGCGGCGGATCTCAGGTAGTTTCCGAAACAAGCGGTCCGAAGGCAGCTGTAGGCGGGCTGGCAGGTCAGATCGAATCCGAAACAATTATCGCAAACAGCTGGACAGATGTCGGTCTTAGCTACGGTACTTTTGATACTGATGTAGATGTTTCTATGGGAGGTATCTGCGGTAAGCAGGCAACAAACAGCCTTATCGCAAACTGTGCAAGCTTTGGTTCTGTACCGGGCATGATCTTGACTGGTGATCTCCGAATAGGCGGCCTTGCAGGTCATACGTCAGGTTCGATATATAACTGCTACACTTCCAGCCTGACCAAAGCAAACGTTATGGGCGAACCTACTACAAATGGATTTATCAATAATGATGCTTCTACGGCAATAGGCCACTTGATCGGCAGTTCTGCAACAGGCGCAGCATTATATGATTGCTATTACGATAAGAATGCAGATCAGTTCAGCAACGAAGATATGGCCGGTGATCCAAGTGAAGGCAAAACTGAACGCCGTCAGGCTACCGGTTGGGATAATGGTTCTAACGTAAAAACCGATGAAACCTTTATAGAAGCAAAAACAGCTTCTGAATTAGCATCGGAAAGCTTTGCTTCAATTTTGAACGCAAATCTGAAGAACGCAATAAAAAATGCCGCTGATGCTTACTTCTCAGAAAATAACATTCTTGATAAAAATGTTGCAGATCTGGAAGATAAACTCGATAACGGATTCTATACGTGGAAGCTTACAGATGACAGAGTACTCTTCGGCGACACAGCGATTGCAACAACAGATATTGAATCTGTTGAATTACTTGAACAGCAGAAGGTAGCTTACGGTACTGCCATGAGCGCGCTTGACCTGCCTGAAACTGTACAGGTAACTTTAAGCGACAATAGTAAAAAGGATCTTAAGGTAACATGGCGCTGCGATAATTATGATGGTAATACAGCAGGTACATACACATTTGAAGGTATCCTGACTCTTACCGGCAGCATCCAGAACACTAAGGGTCTTAAAGCTTATGTAGTAGTGACCGTACAGGCAAAATCATCTGAGGAAAGCCTGAGCATCACTGCAGTAGCACAGCAGAATGGTAAATCTGTAGCTTATGGTACTGCCAAGGCAGACTTAAATCTGCCTAAGACCGTACAGGTAACTTTAGATAATGGTACTACTAAGGAATTATCAGTAGCATGGAGCTGTGACAGTTATGACGGTAATACAGCAGGTACATACACGTTTATCGGTACACTGACTTTAACTGACGGTATTGCAAATCCGAAGAATCTGACAGCTTCTATAGCAGTTACGGTAAATGCTAAAAGCTCAGGCGGAAACAGCGGCGGAGGCTCTTCTTCAGGCGGTGGTTCTTCAACATCGGGCACTAAGTATCCGATCAGCGCGCCTGCCAAAACTGCTAACGGCAGCGTAACTGTTACACCTGATGAAGCATCACGCGGCAGCAATGTAACTGTCACTGTTACACCTGACAGCGGATATATTCTGGATAAGCTGATGGTAACTGATGCTGACGGCAACCTTATGGGACTGACTAACAAGGGCAACGGTAAGTTTACATTTACTATGCCGGGTTCTGCAGTAACTATGCAGGCATCATTCATAAAGGAAAGCGGCGGCGTATTTGCTGACGTACCTGACAGTGCATACTATGCTGATGCTGTGAAATGGGCTTTAAACAACGGTATAACTAACGGCAAAGGCAATGGTCTCTTTGGCTCACAGGACGACTGCACTCGCGCGCAGATCGTTACATTCCTGTGGCGCGCTGCCGGAAGCCCTGCACCAAAGATGTCATTTAATCCTTTCAGTGACGTATCTGCATCTGCATACTATTACCAGGCAGTCCTGTGGGCTGTTGAAAACGGTATTACCGGAGGAACAGGCCACGGTCTCTTCAGCCCGGACAGCACTTGCACACGTGCTCAGAGCGTTACGTTCCTTTACAGGGCTGCAGGCTCTCCGACTGTAAGCGGCAGCAGCTTCAGTGATGTCGCTGCATCCTCATACTATGCTTCAGCTGTACAGTGGGCTGTGAAGAACGGTATTACTCAGGGTACCAGCGAGAAGACTTTCTCTCCTGATATTGCCTGCAACCGTGCACAGATCGTTACATTCCTGTACAGACAGTATAAGTAAAAATAATTTCATAAGAGACTGCTTCATTAAAAATATTATGCAGTCTCTTTCCCTAAATAAAAAATCATGCTTGCATAAAACAAGCATGATTTTTTATTTTAGCAAAAGCATTTCTGTTGGCATAAAGCTGTCATGATTTTATGGTATAATCAATAGCTGCGCGGGGGGGACATCTGGCGCTACGTTATAATTGTATGGAGGTCTGTTTTAAATGAAGCTTTATCTTGCTCCTATGGAGGGGCTTACAGGGTATGTGTTTCGGAATGCGTACCATAAATATTATGAGGAGATGGATAAGTATTTTACGCCGTTTGTATCGCACCTTGGGCTCAGTCACAGGGAGCTTGAGGACGTGCTCCCGGAGCATAATACAGGGATGTACACTGTGCCGCAGATACTTACGAACAGGGCGTCTGATTTTCTGAGTATCGCTGATAAGCTGGGGGATATGGGATATAAGGAAGTTAATCTGAATCTCGGGTGCCCGTCAGGGACTGTTATAAAGAAAAAGCGCGGGGCGGGGATGCTCTCCGATCTGCCTATGCTTGAGGCATTTTTGACTAAAATATATGAAAAGTGTCCGCTTGATATATCAATAAAAACGCGGCTTGGGATGGATGCTCCCGAGGAATGGCTGCTCATACGCGAGATATATAATAAATTTCCTGTACATGAGCTTATTATCCACCCGCGCGTGCAAAAGGATCTTTATAAAAGGCCTGTAAGGCCGTGCTGGTTTGCTGACGCGCCGGGCGCGTCCTCGTGGCAGGCTGATCGTTATGGGAGCATTCCTGTATGCTACAACGGTGATATATTCACCGCTGAAGGTCTTGAGAGATTTCTGGGAGCATTTCCCGATGCGTGCTCCGTCATGTTGGGGCGCGGAATACTTAAAAATCCCGAGTTGGGCGGCGTAGCGCGTAAGATCTGTAATGTTCATGAGGATAAAAAAGCTGACAGTGCGGCTGCTGTCAATGACAGTGTTGTTTTCGGAACTGTCGCCGCCGCTGACATATCCGGCTTCGATGTTTCGGCTGTTCCAGACTATATCGCTGTCGAAGGTGAATATCTTCCGATCGTTGACCGTGAGCGTTTCAGGAAATTCCACGCCACGCTGCTTGACGGTTATCGTGAGGTAATTGATGGTGACAAGAATGTACTCTTCAAAATGAAGGAGCTTTGGTTTTATGTCGGGCAGAGCTTTCCTGACGCTAAGAAGGAGCTCAAGACTATCAAGAAGGCGCAGAGTCTTACGGAATATAAGGGGGCTGTGGCTTCTATTTTAAGAGGCTAAATTGTTCTTTAAAGCAGCAATTTATCATGAACTTTATAATCATGCAAAATATACAATCATTTAAAAACCGCATGAGGATGAATTGAAGAACTCATTCTCATGCGGTTTTTAGCTATTCTGCTTTACTGTTAAGTTTTTCAAGAAACGGGAGCATATCTGCTGCGTCTCTCAGTATGTAGTCAGGCGCGGCTTCGCCTGTTGCTTTTTCAGGAGGGAGCGCCATGCTCCAGCCTACGAGGACTGATCTTACGCCTGCGTTTGCGGCGCAGCCGAGATCCATTACGGTGTCACCGACCATTACTGCTTCTTCGGGAGCTTTGCCGAGCTTTTCGAGTGTTATGTTTATCGGCTGCGGGTCGGGCTTGTGCTTTGTGCAGTCGTTTGCTGTTATAACTACGTCGAAATATTTGTCGAGTCCGAACTTTTCTACGCCCTGCATCGTCGTGTGCTTCAGACGCGAGGTGACGAGCGCGAGCGTGTAGCCTGCATTTTTGAGGGATCCAAGCATTTCAATTACACCCGGAAACAGTTTTATGTCGTTCACGAAGTTGTCTGTCTGGTAGCTTCTGTAGATGTCGATATATTCTTTTACTGTATCACCTTCCGCTCCGAAAAATATTTTCATCGAAAGCTCGAGCGGCTCGCCGAAGTGCTCGAGCATCAGGTCTTTGTCTGCATCGTGTCCGCGCAGCTTGTTGAATGTGTAGTTCCACGAGTTTAAGATTATGTCGTTCGTGTCCATTATCGTGCCGTCAAAATCGAACATGACAGTATTTATTTTTTTCATACAATTCCTTTCATTTAAAATTCAAGTGATCTTGGTGTGCGCGGGAACGGGATGACATCGCGGATGTTTGACATACCTGTCATGTACATCACTATGCGCTCAAATCCCAGTCCGAAGCCTGCGTGCTTTGCGCCGCCGTATTTTCTGAGGTCAAGATACCATTCATAACCGGTCTCCTCCATACCGAGCTCTTCCATGCGAGCGCGGAGGACGTCAAGACGCTCTTCTCTCTGGCTTCCGCCTATTATCTCGCCTATGCCCGGCGCGAGCAGATCTGCCGCGGCTACCGTTTTTCCGTCATCATTCATACGCATGTAGAACGCCTTGATAGCCTTTGGATAATCAGTTACGAATACAGGCTTTTTGAACACTTCATCTGTTAAATAGCGTTCGTGCTCCGTCTGAAGGTCTATGCCCCATTCTACAGGATACTCGAACTTTTTAT
Organism: Succinivibrio sp.; assembly: GCA_963632005.1. GTDB lineage: Bacteria > Bacillota > Clostridia > Peptostreptococcales > Anaerovoracaceae > CAKQOE01. The sequence continues at coordinate 6,837 of CAVGTL010000036.1, read as the reverse complement.
CTGATTTTTTCAGCAGCTCTATAGCTTCTGTGTACGTTATTCTGCCGAAGTCGGCAGCAACGATACTCTGCATTCTTTCGAGAACGCCTTTTGATACGAAGGAATCGAAAAATTCCATTTCCTCAGGCGCATTTTCCAGCACATATGAAATAATATACTTTACCATATCCTCGGCAAGCTGCATGTCGTCGTTCAGGTCTGCGAACGCGATTTCAGGCTCTATCATCCAGAATTCTGATGCGTGGCGCGCAGTATTTGAATTTTCCGCACGGAATGTCGGTCCGAATGTGTAGACATTTCTGAACGCTAAAGCGTACACCTCAGCTTCGAGCTGTCCGCTTACAGTAAGTGATGCAGGCTTTCCGAAAAAGTCCTTGCTATAATCAACTTTATCTGCGTCGCCGTCGGCAACAGGGATATCTGCCAAGTCGAGCGACGTTACATGAAACATCTCGCCCGCGCCCTCTGCGTCGCTGCCTGTCAGTATCGGCGTGTGGACGTAAACGAAGCCGCGTTCCTGGAAAAATCTGTGGATGGCATAAGCCGCCAGTGAACGTACTCTGAATACGGCTGAAAACGTATTGCTGCGCGGTCTGAGATGCGCTATCTCTCGCATAAACTCCATGCTGTGGCGTTTTTTCTGAAGCGGGTAATCCGTATCGGACGCTGCTTCAAGAACGATCTCACGCGCTTTTATCTCAAACGGCTGCCTTCCGTCAGGCGTAAGCTCGAGCTCGCCTTTTACAGTTATGGCAGACGAAAGCGTAAGCTTTGATACTTCTGCAAAATTTTCAAGGAATGCTTCCTCGTAAACTACCTGCACCGACTTGAAAAACGTTCCGTCGTTTAATTCTATAAAACCAAAGGCCTTAGAAGCTCTGTTTGTACGCACCCAGCCTGATAATTCAACATCGCGGTATTTTTCCGCAAACTCGGGCGATTCGTAATTTTTGTAAAGAGTCCTTATATCAGTATTCATTATCTTTCACCCTCCTTCTGCTTTACGAGGTAGCCTTTTTCCGCGAGCGCGTTCTCTATAAGGTCAAGCGTCTCGCTGCTGTCGGCCTCCACTGTATGATAATGGTAATTTGAAGTTACCTTCATGAGCGGGCTCGACTTTCCGGCCCTTATATCACTCATAAATTCTGCAACATTTCGTCTTGAACTTATGTTGAGCGGCGCTTCCATGCGGCCGTAGACGCGATGATTGATAATTACATCCTTTACCTTCCCGCCGAGATCGACTATAGTCGTCAGCTCGTCCTCCATCTGATCTTCCGTATGGCTTACCTTGAAAATACGGCTGATAGCCGAAGCCTCATTAAGTATATAGCCGCGGTTAGTCGATATTATCTCATGCCCTACCGCCCTTATGAGCGCTATGTCCTGCACAACGACCTGACGGCTCACCCCGTAAGCTGCCGCTAACTTCGATGCCGAAACAGGTTTGCTGCTTTCTTTTATATCCTTCAGGATCTGCGTCCTGCGTTCTGTTCCATTCATATATCAATGCCTTCCCCTGTGTATTTTGTGACATTTTTAAAGAAACGGCATCCCATCCGTTTCTTTCATTATCGAATATTCTAACATAAAAAAATACTAATAGCCACGTAAACCGGGCGTCACCGCCCACATAACACTGTAAAACAGCAAAGCGCCGGATGCCGCGGGCGATCTTTGCCGCGGCGCCCGGCGCCTGTCGTGTTTATGTTTATGTATTTAATTATTTATTTTTCATTAAAGGTCAAGTTTAAGGTCGTTTTCCTTTATCCATCCGGCTCTTCTTAGCGGAGCAGCGAAAATTAATGTGAGAACAGCCGGGAGCACGAAGCATATCAGGAGCATGCCCGCCCAGTCCATCGGCGTAACAGCAGCCTTAGTGCCTGCAGCTACGTCATTGAGCCAGCCTGTATAAACTCCTATCTGACCTACAAGACCGCACGTTCCCATGCCTGAAGCTACTGCTGCTCCATTCATCTGCATATGAAACAGGCATGTAGCGATCGGTCCTGTAACTGCCGATGCCAGCGTCGGCGGTATCCATATGCGAGGATTTTTTACGATATTTCCTATCTGGAGCATCGATGTACCGATGCCCTGTGCAAAAAGTCCGCCTACGCCGTTTTCTCTGAAGCTCATGACAGCGAAGCCGATCATCTGAGCGCAGCAGCCTGCTACAGCTGCTCCGCCTGCAAGACCTGTAAGTCCGAGAGCCGCGCATATGGCAGCACTGCTTATAGGGAGCGTGAGTGCTACGCCTACGAGGACCGAAACTATGATACCCATAAATAACGGCTGCAGCTCTGTAGCCCACATTATCGCTCCTCCGACAGAGCTTGCGGCTGCACCTATCGACGGCGCCCACCATGCGCTCAGGAGCACGCCTGTGCATATAGTCACGAACGGTGTTACTATTATGTCCAGCTTCGTTTCTTTAGATACTACCTTACCGAGCTCTGCAGCAAATATAGTCACAACGAAGACCGCCAGCGGTCCTCCTGCTCCGCCCATCTCGTTTGCTGCCTGTCCTACTGCCGCCAGCGAAAACAGTACGAGCGGCGGTGACTGAAGCGCGTACCCGATAGATATCGCCATGGCCGCGCCTGTGGCAGCCTTTGCATAGCCGCCTACAGTGACGAGCATCTCTATACCTGCCTGCTCGCCTATAGTCCCTATGATAGTGCCTATGAGCAGCGATGCGAAAAGTCCCTGCGCCATCGCGCCAAGCGCGTCTATGCCGTAGCGCTTAGCTGAAAAAATTATGTTCTTTCTCTTCAGAAATTCTTTCATAGATCTTTCTCCTTGATTCGAATGTCTTTCTATGTGTCTTGTCACTAAAGTTGACACTTGATAGACTAATATATTTTTTTAGCAGCGTCAAGTATTTTTTTATTTTTACAACATAAATAAATATATATAGGGAACAGATTCGAAGAAACGGGGGCGCCGTCACCGGCGACAAAAAAAGGAACCGGCTGCGATCCCGGTTCCTTTTTATTTTGGAATTTATCAATCATTTGTTTATTGCGCGTTTTCACGCATCATACAGCTGCACGTCATACGCTCTCATGCCAGGCTGTATGTGTTTTCCCTATCTCATCCCTGTAACTCCGGGGAGAGGCTTGTCTGTCGTTGCCCTTTGTTATAGTTCTTGAGGTGGGGAAGTTTTATGGTTAGTTTAAATTTATGTATTAGCAGCTTGCAATGTTACTTGTTTTATCTGAAAATGTAACTATACATTTTGAATTTTTGTATCCCTCACCAGAAACTCTGATGCGATATGAACCACTTTCAGTATGCTTATAATTTCTTGAAAAATAGATATATCCACCATCATCAGCAGAAATTTTAACATCTCTCCATGTTTTTGTGACAGTATAACCCGATCCATTATACTTTTCTAAAACTACTCTCAATATAAAGTAGTCCACATCTCCTGGATATGTTGAAATATCAACCATTGATGTAGATACATATTTATCAGAATTATTAAAGTTTAAACCTAATGCTATCGACATTGGTATCGCATATCTTGGTGATGATATATTTGTCTCAATCTTTTCATCGATATCATACTCAGCTGCAACACTAAATATTGATGTAAAAATCATCACAAATGATATCATCATCAGCAAAACTCTAATATATTTCAAAAAACACCTCCTTGCTTACCTCTCAACATATAAACAATTTTAAAGAGGTGTTTTGTGACATAAAAATATATCAGATATAATTTTAGTTGTTTATATAATTGTATTTTTTCACACTATCCGCTATCTTAACCAATCTAGTATTATCAGCATCTTGTCTAAAATCTATTATTTTCATATAGATATTATCATTTTGCCAATAAATTTCACTCGCTTTATCAGAGCTTCTGACAACTGCATCCTGTCCATTAACTAATACATTCACATTATTACTGTTTTCAGAATCATTATATTCTTTTATTACAGCTGATGGATAATATATAAAATCCATTCTATTGCCTAACGTTATATTATTAAAAACAATCTGTATTTTTTTACCATCATCCGGATTTTTTATTTCACTCAACTCATACCCATCCGGCAAAACACTCGGATAAAGTATGAAACCATCCCGTTCAATGATCTCATTAGCCTTAGCTTTTAGTTCTTCATCCTCTATGACCGGCATATTGTTATAGACAGTATCGACAAACTCTACTCCTACATCCTCATCAGTAGGCGAAAATACAGTATCATACAGCTTGAGCCTGAAAGCTTCTGCCTGCGGCGCTTTCCACAGTATACCGCCTGATATCACAGCAAAGGCGGCTATTACTGCTGCTGCGGAGCGCATATGCTTTCTTCGCCGGGCACGTTTCCGTTCTTTTTCTTCAGCAGCTGCCCTCGCTTCACTCGCAGCGAGGTATTCTTCATTTATCCGCTTCAGGCGTTCCTCAAGCTCAGGCGGCATCTGAACGTCTGACATTTCTTCCATTATGCGGTCGTATTCAAACTCAGCATCATCATGATCTTCAGATACACGTTCATGTTCCTTTACAGCTTTGTTAATGTCGTTCTGCAGCTTTCTGAAAAGTTCTTCATCCATTTCGTCAGGTAAACTATCCAGCAGCTTCTTTTTAAGATCCCCACCGTTATTTTCCATTGTGTGTCTCCTGTTATGCCTTCCGTGTAATTTCCATGCGCAAATGAAGTCAGACCAACAGCTCCGGTCATCCTGCCGCTCACACGTCAAGCAGCTCTTCTATCATATCGTAGTGCTCTTCTATAGCGCGCATCATCTTTTCATTGTCTTTGTCCACAAGTCCCATAAAAATATCTTCATGAAACTGTCTCAGTCTGTTTTGTCCGTCTTCATCAGCATTTCTGATGGCACGGTCGATCATTTCACTGTAAACTTCCGTAACTGCTTCCATTATTATGATCCAGAGATCGTTTTCAGTCGCCTGTATAAGAAGATCATGGAATGTCTTATCTGCCTCTGCCAGCCTTTTGCCTCTCAAGTGCTTCATCTTGTGAAGCAGGTATTCCATTTCCTGTTTCCTCTCCGAGGGGAGCGTTTTTCGCATAAGCAGTGAGCACACCGATCTTTCCATCTCGCGCCTGAACACGCATACGTCTTGTTCCGAAATGCTGCCGAGAGCGAGCATCATTTTTATGGTCTGCTTTATCGACTGTCCTGCTTTTCTGGTGACATAATTTCCTGATCCGCGCACGCTCTCTATGAGTCCCATACCCTGCAGGATACTCAAAGCCTCTCTTGTTGAATTTCTACCTATACCCAGTTCCTCGGATATAGCGCGTTCAGCAGGCAGACGACTGCCTTCTCTGAGAGTTCCATCTTTCATCAGCCCGTAAATGTAGTTTATGGCCTTCTCATATTCAAGCGACATATTTCCGCGCATACTCACCTCGATTATTCACAATCACGTTTATTCCTAAAAGCGCTTTTAGCTGATATGCATAAATGCGCTCTGCTATCAGTATTTTATCAGACTTTCAGACATTACGCACGCATTTCCGTTATACGTGCTCCCGATTTTTGACACACAATTCATTTTTTATTTTTTTAATAATATGTAATAACTTTTTGATACGGCGGCCTGGCCGCCCCACGGCATAATGTTACTTTTGGCTTACATTATTTATTCCGAGCAGATCTATATATGCTGAGACCATTGCTACTGCGCCCTGTACGCCCAGCTCTGTAACGTCGATGCACAGATCGTAGTTGTCTGCCATGCCCCATACTTCACCTGTGTAATATTTGTGATATGACCTTCTGCTCTGATCCATGTTCTGTACCAGGTTGTGCGACTTGCGCGCCGGTACGTGATATTCGGCGGCAGCGTTTTCCTCGCGTTTTTTCAGTTCTCCGTTCAGAAATACTGAAACGAGATTTTTGTGGTCACGGAATACATAGTTTCCGCATCTGCCGAGCAGTACGAAATCATCGCTGCCGACTATGTCTGAAAGGGCTTTTTCCGGTATTTTGAACGAGCCCTGCGGGTCTTCGCCTCTTGATATCGTGTAAAGCAGCGTGTCTACCGGCACTTCGCTGTAAAAATCAGGGTATTTTTCGTAAAGTCCCTTTTCTTTTGCTATCTCCATGATGGCGGCCTTGTCGTAATAAGGGATGCCGTACTTTTCGGCGAGAGCCTTTCCTATCTGGTCGCCCTCGCAGCCGCACTGTCTTGCAACTGTAATTATCATGATCTCTGTCTCCTTTTTTCGATATGTATACTTGCACGTTAAATTCATACACCGTTTCGGTGTATTGCATATTTTTACATAAATCCGGCAAACACTGATGAAAGTATTACTGTCAGTATGCCTGCCACTGCTATGGCAAGGCTGCTCATCGCACCTTCTACTTCGCCGAGCTCTATGGCTTTAGCTGTACCGATGGCGTGCGCTGCGGAGCCGAACGCGAGTCCCTTAGACATAGGCTCTGTTATCCTGAATATTTTACATATGGCTTCGCCCATGATATTTCCGAGCACGCCTGTAAGTACTATGACTGCGACTGTTATAGTAACGTAGCCGCCGAGCTCTTCTGATACGCCCATTCCGATGGCTGTAGTTATCGATTTCGGAAGCATCGTGACATACTCGGCGTGGTCGAGTCCCATGAGCTTTGAAAGTACGAATACTGTGAGCAGGCTCGTAAGTACGCCTGATGTGATGCCGAGCAGGACTGCTTTGTAGTTTGCCTTGAGCAGCGTCCACTGTTCGTAAAGCGGTATTGCGAGGCATACTGTGGCAGGTGTCAGGAACCAGCTCAGGTATTTTGCTCCTGCGTTGTATGTATCGTAATCTACTCCGGCGCATACGAGGACGATTATCGTAA
>CAVGTL010000035.1:4030-19310 GCA_963632005.1 Succinivibrio sp. | reverse complement strand
CGGTCCAGATATCGAACGTAAATCAGATATCCCAGCTCATAAGCCGCTTCAAGTCGCTTATGGGCGTAATAGACGTATACAGAGGCAGCGCACAGTAATAAAAGTATATTAAATGTTATTAAATATATTTGAACGCTTAAAAATAAATAAATTAATAAGGAGAAAAAACATGGATCTGAAACTCTTTTACACAGGGCCTATGCAGGTAAACACATACCTCTGCGCAGATGAAGAGACAAACAAGGGATTTATCGTAGATCCGGGCGGTCCGAGCAAGCCGCTCGACAATTATATAAAGTCGCACGGTTACGATATAGAATATATTGTCCTCACGCACGGCCACGGCGACCACATCTGCGGCGTGCCTTACTATCAGAAGATGTTCGGCTGCCCTATAGCAGCATCAAGCAAGGATAATTACCTTTTTAATAATGCAAACGAAAACATGTCTGCCGCATTCACAGGCCAGAAGATAGAATTCACGCCTGACATTGACCTCAAGGACGGCGACACTCTTAAAGTCGGCAACATGGAGCTCAAGATAATGGAAACGCCGGGACATTCGCTCGGCGGCATCTGCATACTCGTAGGCAACGTCCTCTTCAGCAGATACATTATTTGCAGATTCCATCGGAAGGACCGACTTCAACGGCGGGTCATTCACAACGCTTAAAAATTCAGTACACACAAAGCTCTTCGTGCTCCCTGACGACACATACGTGCTCCCGGGACACATGGGCCAGACGACGATAGGACATGAAAAGAAATTCAACCCGTTTTTATAGGATAGACCTCAGGAACCACAGCAACAGCTACGAGCTTGAGGAATTAATAAAAGAATTCCTGCGTCCCGATGAATACGAGCTTATAAACAGCGCCATAAAGCGCCAGAATAAGCCCAACAGATCAAGAAACAAGGGCGCAGATCTCCGCGTCACCGCGGCAGCAGGAGCAGGAAATAAAGGGACAGCCTTCAGCGAGCTGCCCGCAGCAGGAAGCAAATGGAATAATTTACTTGCGAGAAAATATCCCGATATACGCCTGCCGTATGAAAGCGGCACGCAGCAGCTCGAAAAAAACAAGGCTAAGAGATTTATATACGACAGCCTCGCAGAGCTTACGGGATACAGACCTGCATGGGGAACGCTCACAGGTGTGCGCCCTACAAAGCTTGCAAACGAGCTGATGTCGCGCGACGGACTGACGTATGAGCAGGCAGCAGATATATTTCACAATGTATATTATGTCAGCGACGAAAAAACACAGCTCGTTTTAGACACATGCAGGAACCAGAGCTTCATAACAGGCTCGCCCGCAGGCAGGACAGCAGGCGTGTATATAGGCATACCGTTCTGTCCGACAAGATGCCTTTACTGCTCGTTTACTTCGAATCAGGCCGATGAGAGCGCCATGGAGCGCTATCTCGAAGCTCTTTTAAAAGAGATAAGTGCGGTCGGAGCAAAGATGAAAGCTCTTGACATAAAGCCTGAGAGTGTTTATATCGGAGGCGGAACGCCGACGTCGCTCAGCGCCGATGCGCTGCAAAGGCTGCTCGATAAAGTCATTCAGAGCTTCGATATGTCAGAAGTTAAGGAATTCTGCACAGAAGCGGGACGCCCTGATACGATAACTGCAGAAAAGCTCACAGTTATGAAGGCTCACGGAGTCGATCGCATAAGCATAAACCCACAGTCGATGAACGACAGCACTTTAAAGCTGATCGGAAGGTCGCACTGCGTTGACGATATATATGAAGCATTCAATATAGCGGCTGACAGCGGCATACAGCATGTGAATACTGACCTCATAGCCGGACTTCCCGGCGAGGATCACGCGATGTTCATGCATACGCTCGATGAAGTAATAAAGCTTGCGCCTGATAATATCACAGTCCATACGCTTGCAGTAAAGCGCGCTTCGCGCCTGCGCGAGCAGGATTCTGATTATCACTACAGCGGCGGCGATGAGGTCGGCCGCATGGTCAGTGATGCAGCGGCGACGCTGCGCGACAACGGTTATTTCCCGTATTACATGTACAGGCAAAAGCACATGACAGGAAATTTCGAAAACGTTTCATACGCAAAAAAAGGTACTGAGTCTGTTTACAATATACGTATAATGGACGAGCACCAGACTATAATCGCGCTTGGCGCGGGCGGCATAAGCAAAGCTTATTACGATGACGGCAACAGGCTCGAACGCGTGCCTAACGTTTCAAATTTTGAAGTATATATACAGCGCATAGACGAGATGATACAGCGCAAGGATCAGAAGCTGTATCTGCCGTTTGAATAAATAAACAATAAACAAATCAGGAGATGATGAAAAAATGAGAAATGTCTGGAAAAGAACAGATATGTGCGGAACTCTCAGACAGGAGAACGTCGGCAAGGAAGTCGTCCTCAACGGCTGGGTAAGCAAAAAGAGAAATCTCGGCGGACTTATATTCTGCGACCTGAGGGACAGAACAGGTATCACGCAGATCGTTTTTACCGATGAAGTAGAAAAGGAAGTATTCGAGGCTGCCGATTCACTGAAAAGTGAATATGTTATCGGCGTAAAGGGCAAAGTCGTAGAGAGAGAGTCAAAGAACAAGGATATCCCTACAGGCGATATCGAAGTAATAGTTGACGAATTCAAGATCTACTCTGAAGCTGCTACTCCTCCTATTTATATAAAGGACGACGACAATGTTGATGAAAATCTGCGTCTCAAGTACAGATATCTCGACCTCAGAAAGCCGAAGATGCAGAGAAATCTGGAATTCAGACACAAGGTAGCTATCTGCGCGAGAAATTTCTTCGATAAGGAAGGATTTATAGAGGTAGAGACTCCTACACTCGTAAAGCCGACTCCGGAAGGCGCAAGAGACTACCTCATCCCAAGCCGCGTTAATCACGGAAGATTTTACGCGCTGCCTCAGTCACCGCAGCTCTTCAAGCAGATACTGATGGTATCAGGTCTTGACAGATATTACCAGATAGCTCGCTGCTATCGTGACGAAGACCTCAGAGCTGACAGACAGCCTGAGTTCACTCAGATAGATATGGAGCTTTCTTTCGTAGAGCCTGAGGATATCATGGAAATACAGGAACGCTTCATGAAGACTCTCTTCAAGGAGCTCCTTGACAGAGATATACAGATCCCGTTCAGAAAGATGCCTTACGATGAAGCTATGGAACGCTTCGGAAGCGATAAGCCTGACCTGCGTTTCGGTTTTGAGCTCACTGAGCTCGGCGACCTCGTAGCTGACTGCGATTTCAAGGTATTTACAGGCGCTCTCGAAAACGGCGGCAGAGTAAAGGCTATAAACATCACAGGCGGCGCTGATAAGTTCAGCCGCAAGGACATAGACAAGCTTCAGGAAGCTATAAAGTCTTACGGAGCAAAGGGACTCGCCTGGATGAAGGTAACAGAAGAAGGCGTTACTTCACCTATAGCAAAGTTCTTCAATGAAGAAAAGACTGCTCAGATACTTGAGAGAATGAACGCAAAAGCAGGCGACCTCATACTTATCGTTGCTGACAAGGCAAAGGTAGTATTTGATTCTCTCGGATTCCTGAGAAGAGATATCGCAGGAAAGCTCGGCATGCTCGACGATTCACAGTTCGAATTCCTCTGGGTAACTGACTTCCCTCTTTATGAATACAATGAAGAGGACGGAAGATTCTACGCAATGCATCATCCGTTCACTTGCCCTCGCGATGAGGACCTCGATAAGCTCGAGACTGCTCCGGGTGAGGTAAAGGCAAAGGCTTATGATATCGTTCTCAACGGCGTAGAAGTCGGCGGCGGCAGCATCAGAATACATGATGACGAGCTGCAGCAGAGAATGTTCAGAGGTCTCGGCATCTCACCTGAGGAAGCTCAGGAAAAATTCGGCTTCCTGCTTGAAGCCTTCAAGTACGGAACTCCTCCTCACGGCGGTCTTGCATACGGCATGGACAGACTCGTTATGCTCATGCTCGGCGAATCAAGCATAAGAGAGGTAATAGCGTTCCCTAAGAACCAGAACGCTCAGTGTCTCATGTCAGAGGCTCCTGGTGTCATAGACGACGAGCAGCTTGAAGAGCTCGCTATAAGGACTGTAGACGAACGGGAGCAGTAGTAATGAATATCGGAATTTTCGGCGGGAGCTTTGACCCGGTGCATACAGGTCATCTCGTTCTGGCGGAGCATGTAAGAGACGGAGCGGGGCTTGATAAAGTCATACTCCTGCCTGCTTACGAATCCCCGTTCAAGGTAGGGCGCAGCGGAGCTGACAGCAGCCAGAGGCTCGAAATGACAGAGCTTGCAGCGCGTGACAATGAGCATTTTGAAGTATCGGCGCTTGATGTCGCAAAGGGTAAGGTCTCGTATATGGTAGACCTTATGGCTGAACTGAGCGCGATGTATCCTGATGACAGGCTGTATTTCATAGCCGGTACAGATTCATTTTTAGGTATAGAAAAATGGTGGGGCTCTGATGAGCTGTTGACGCGCTACGGCTTCGTCATAGGAACGAGGCCGGGATACCGCGATGAGGAGCTGACCGATCATGCGGAGCGTATAAGAAAGAAATACGGCTCCGATATAATAACGGTAAATATACCTAAGGTAGACATATCATCGACAGATATACGCAGGCGGTGCCGTGAAGGCAGGAGCATAAAATACCTCGTGCCTGACGCTGTCGGAGAATATATCGCCCGGAACGGGCTTTACCGCGGATAAATTCTGAATGTCCGGTATTGTTGTGGACATTTTTAGTTTCATATATATATCAGACTGAAAAGGTGGTGCATCTCATGGATGAAAAGCTTATCGAAAAGCTTGATAATTATATAAGAGAAAGACTTACAGCAAAACGCTACAGACACACCATGGGAGTCGTCGAGACTGCCGTGGCGCTTGCCGAAAAGCACGGAGCGGATGTCGAGAAGGCTCATATAGCAGCGCTCTTTCATGACGCGTGCAAGAATCTCGATATCGAAGAAATGAATATGCTTGTCGAGAAGTACGATATCGGTGAGGTGTACATAGACAAACCGCAGCTGGCGCACAGCAAGCTGGCGGCGGCTGTCATACAGGACCGCTTCGGTGTAGATGATGAGGATATAGTAAACGCTATAAGCTATCATACGACAGGCAGAGAAAATATGTCTCTTCTGGAAAAAATAGTGTATGTAGCAGATGCGACAGAGCCTAACAGGACGTATCCTGACGCGAAAAGACTGAATGCTCTTGCTTTTGAGGATCTCGACAAAGCGTGCTTTGAGGTCGCTGAGTGGAGTCTTAAAATAATTACCGAAGAAGGGCGCTATCTTGACAAAGATACCGTAAGCGCCCGCGACTGGTTCAAAAAAATTCTGAAAGGAAATTCAATGGAAAACAGCAGAAAATTCGCTGAATTCATTGCCGGCGTCCTTGACGACAAGCAGGGCAGGGATATCGTGATAATGGATATAGCAGAAAAATCTTCATTTGCTGACTATTTCGTAATAGCGACAGGAAGCTCAGAGAGACTTATAAACGCTCTCGCAGAGTATGTCGAGGATAAATCAGCCGCTCAGGGCAGATTCGTCCGCAGCATAGAAGGAAGGAACGGAACAGGCTGGGTCCTCATGGATTACGGTGATGTGGTAGTTAACGTATTTTCGGAAGAAAATCGTCAGAAATATAATCTGGAAAAGATCTGGAGCGATTGCGAGATCATTAATTGGGAGGCTGAATAAATGGCAGAAAGATACGATTTCCGCGCCATAGAGCAGAAATGGCAGAAGTACTGGGAGGAAAACGACGTTTTCCATACAGATGAAAATTCGGACAAGGAAAAGTATTATGTTCTTGAAATGTTCCCTTACCCTTCAGGTAAGCTTCATATGGGACATGTAAGAAACTATTCTATAGGCGACGTAATAGCAAGATACATGAGAATGAAGGGCATGAACGTGCTCCATCCTATGGGCTGGGACTCTTTCGGTCTGCCTGCTGAAAACGCCGCTATAAAGAACGGTATCCGTCCTGACATCTGGACTCATGACAATATCGCTGAAATGAAGAATCAGCTCAAGTCACTCGGTCTCAGCTATGACTGGGACAGAGAAGTTGCCACATGTAAAGAGGACTATTATAAGTGGACTCAGTGGCTCTTCATCCAGTTCTTTAACAAGGGTCTCGCTTACAAGAAAAAGAACCCTGTAAACTGGTGCCCTTCATGCCAGACAGTTCTGGCAAACGAGCAGGTAGTAGACGGCGTATGCGAGCGCTGTAAGTCGCCTGTAGGCAAGAAGGAGCTCTCACAGTGGTACTTCAAGATCACTGATTACGCAGAAAGACTTCTCGATGACCTCGACAAGCTCCCGGGCTGGCCGGATAAGGTCAAGCTTATGCAGAAGAACTGGATAGGCAAGAGCGTAGGCGCAGAGGTAGATTTTGACATCGTAGGTCACGATGAAAAGATGAAGATATTCACTACAAGACCTGATACTCTTTACGGTGTTACATTTATGGTACTTGCTCCGGAGCATCCGCTCGTTAAGGAGCTCGTTACACCGGAGCACCAGGAAGAGGTAGATGTCTTCATGGACAAGCTCCAGTACCTCAGCGATATAGACAGAAACTCTACGACGCTTGAAAAGGAAGGCTGCTTCACAGGAAGCTACGCTGTAAATCCTCTTACAGGCAAGAACGTTCCTATTTATATCGCAAACTATATCCTGATGGATTACGGAACAGGCGCTATCATGGCAGTTCCTGCTCATGACCAGAGAGACTTTGATTTCGCTGTTAAATACGGCATAGATATAATACCTGTTATCGACCCTGAGAACCCTGAGATCGATATCAACGACCTCAAGGAAGCGTTCGTTGCAGAGGGAACTATGATAAACTCAGGCGACTTCAACGGTCTTAACAATAAAGAAGCTATGCCTAAGATCATAGAATATATAGAATCAAAGGGCCTCGGAAAGAAGACTGTAAACTTCAGACTCAGAGACTGGCTGATCTCGCGTCAGCGTTACTGGGGAGCACCGATCCCTATGATCTACTGCGAGGACTGCGGCTGGGTTCCTGAAAAGGAAGAAAACCTGCCTGTACTCCTTCCGACAGACGTTGAATTTACAGGAAAGGGTGAATCTCCGCTCACTACGAGCGAAAAGTTCGCTCACGCTGTCTGCCCGCACTGCGGAAAGCCTGCAAAGAGAGAAATGGATACAATGGACACGTTCGTTGACTCTTCATGGTACTTCCTCAGATACACAGACGCAAAGAATGATAAAGAAGCGTTCAACAAGGAAAAGGCTGATTACTGGATGAATGTAGACCAGTACATCGGTGGCGTAGAGCACGCAATACTTCACCTGCTCTATGCAAGATTCTATACAAAGGTGCTTCATGATCTGGGACTCACTGATGCAGATGAACCGTTTAAGAACCTTCTCACACAGGGCATGGTGCTCATGGACGGTTCAAAGATGTCAAAGTCAAAGGGAAATATCGTAAGCCCTACAGAGATAATCGACAAGTACGGCTCAGATACAGCAAGACTTTTCATACTCTTCGCCGCGCCGCCTGACAGAGACCTTGAATGGTCTGAGACAGGAGTTGAGGGAAGCTACAAGTTCCTCAACAGAGTATGGAGACTCGTTCTCGAGATCATCGAAAAGGCAGACGGAACTCAGAAGTCTGAATTTGCAACTGCTGACGACCGCCAGCTCTACTACGAGCTCAACAAGACTGTAAAGCGCGTAACTGAATGCCTCGCTGCAGGCAGATTCAGCTTCAATACATCTATAAGCTCTATCATGGAGCTCGTAAACGAGATGTACCGCTACAAGGAAACAGAAGCGCCTAACTACGCTCTTATGAAGGAAGCTGCAGTAAAGCTCGTACTCGTGCTTTCACCGTTCGTTCCTCATATCTGCGAGGAAATGTGGCAGAAGCTGGGATTTGAAACTTCGCTCTATTTCGAGAAGTGGCCTGAATATGACGAATCAGCTCTCGTTCTCGACACTGTAGAGATAGTAGTTCAGCTTAACGGTAAAGTTAAGATGAAGGCTGACGTAGCAAACGGTCTTTCAAGAGAGGAACTTGCTGACATCATGCTTGCTGACGAAAGAGTAAAGGAACTCACAGCCGGCAAGAATGTAGTAAAGGTCATTGCGGTTCCTGGCAAGCTTGTTAATATCGTTGTGAAGTAATAAATAATAAAATATATGACCGCCGACTGACAGACTGAATAAGAGCCTGAGCTGCAAACGATATGAAACTCGGGCCGGCCGGGCCGGCGGTCTCTAATGTACGTGCGGACGCGGGCGCATTGAGAAACACGGACAAAAATAATTGAAAATTTAATAATGGAGGAAAGTTTGAGAAACGGAAACTACAGAAGGAGAAGAAGACCTCACGCAAATACTGAAAAGCTGAGAGTCATTCCTCTCGGAGGACTTAATGAGATCGGTAAAAACCTTACAGTCCTCGAATACAAAGACGAAAAGATACTGATCGACTGCGGTATGACGTTCCCGGGTGACGAAATGTACGGAATAGATGTCGTAATACCTGACATGACATACCTGGTGCAGCATAAGGATCAGATAAAGGGACTTCTCGTAACTCACGGTCACGAAGACCACATAGGCGGCATACCTTATCTGCTCAGACAGATAAACATACCTGTATACGGAACGCGCCTTACGCTCGGTCTTATAGAAAACAAACTCAAGGAGCACGGACTTAAGGCTGACATGAGAGTCGTAAAAGCCGGAGACAGAGTACAGCTCGGAACAGCTTTCAACGCAGAAGTTCTCAGAATGACGCATTCGGTAGCTGACGCAGTAGCGTACAGCATAAATACGCCTGCAGGAACAGTTTTCCACACAGGCGACTTTAAGATAGATTACACGCCGCTTCAGGGCGAGCCTATAGATTTCAACAGATTCGCGCAGATAGGGACAAACGGAGTGCTCCTGCTTCTCGCAGACAGCACAAACGCCCACAAGCCTGGACAGACGCCGTCAGAGCGTACTGTAGGCGCAACATTAGATGACATTTTCGCAACTGTTGAAAACAGCCGTATAATAATAGCGACATTCGCATCAAACGTAGACAGGATACAGCTCATAATAAATCTAGCTGTAAAATACAAAAAGAAGATAGCGGTATCAGGCCGCAGCATGGTAAATATAGTTGCTCTTGCGACTGAACTCGGTTACCTCAGAATACCTGATGGAACGCTGGTTGATATAAACAGCATAAAGAACCTGAAAAACGATCAGGTAGTGATAATAACGACAGGAAGCCAGGGCGAACCTATGTCGGCCCTCACGAGAATGGCTTCAAACGACCACAAGGCCGTTCAGATAAAAGCGGGAGACACGGTAGTGCTCTCATCAAGCCCGATACCGGGAAACGAAAAGACTATTTCAAACGTTGTAAACAAGCTGCTCGAAAAAGGAGCGCATGTAATATATTCCGATATAGCGGACATACACGTATCGGGCCACCCGTGCCAGGAGGAGCTTAAGCTTATACACTCGCTGCTGAAGCCTAAGTACTTTATGCCGGTACACGGCGAGTATAAGCACCTCGACGCACACGCAAAGCTTGCAGAGGAGCTCGGAATGCCTCACGAAAATATCTTCATAATGAAAAACGGAAACATCCTGAGTGTTTCGCAGCAGTCAGCGAAGATAGAGGACGAGGTAGTTACGAGCGGCAAGCTGCTCGTTGACGGTCTCGGTGTTGGTGACGTCGGAAATATCGTCCTCAGAGACAGAAAGCTTCTGTCAGAGAGCGGCCTTATAATCGTAGTCGCAGCTATAGAAAAGGGTACGGGACTTCTCGTTTCAGGTCCTGAGATACTTTCAAGAGGCTTCGTATATGTAAGAGAATCAGAAGAGCTTATAAACGCAGCTAAGGAAGTAGTTACGGAAGTCCTCGAATACTGTCAGGACAAGGGCTTAAGAGACTGGTCGGCTCTCAAGAACGCAGTAAGAGACGAGCTGCGTACATTTATATATGAGCAGACAAAGAGAAGCCCTATAATACTTCCTATATTCCTTGAGGTGTAATTAATATCGGAGGCGATATGCATCATGGACGAATTTGAAAAAAAGCGCCTGCTTGAGGAGAGACTGGCGGCTTTCAGAGCAGCTATCTCATCCGAGGGTATAGAGGCGGCAATAGTAACAAAAGAAGAAAATAAATATTATCTTTCGATGTTTCATTCGACGTCGTATGAAATAGTAGTCGACAGCGAAAAGGCGTATCTGTTGACAGACTTCAGATATGCGGAGGCGGCTTCAGCGCTTAGTGACGTATATGAAGTAATAATTACAAATGCTAATTATTCGATACTTGAGTTTTTGAAGGAGCATGGATACAGCAATGTCGGACTTGAGTTTAAGAACGCTACTGTTGATTATTATGCGAGGATAGAAAGCGCTCTGCCTGAGGATGCAGCAATAATCTCATTTGATGGAATGCTCGAAGGTATAAGAGCCGTAAAGGACGATACAGAGCTGTCAAGCATAGCGATGGCGGAAAAGATCGGCGATCAGGCGTTTTCATATATACTCAGCGAGATAAAGCCGGGCGTTTCAGAAAAAGAAATAGCTCTTAAGCTTGAAATGAAGATGCGCGAGCTCGGAGCGTCGGGACTTTCATTTGATACTATAGTCGTTTCAGGCGAGCGTACGTCGATGCCGCATGGAGAGCCGAGCGACAAGCTGATAGAAAACGGCGATTTTGTTACGATGGACTTCGGATGCGTATTCAACGGCTATTGCTCGGATATGACGCGCACCGTAGCTGTAGGCAGTGTGACTGATGAGCAGCGCAAAGTATATGATATCGTGTTAAATGCACAGAAAACTACATGCGATGCTATAAAGGCGGGCATGAAGGCTTCAGAAGTAGACGCGGTCGCAAGGAAGATAATATCCGATGCGGGCTACGGAGAATGCTTCGGTCACGGTCTGGGGCACGGAGTCGGTCTCGAGATCCACGAAGCGCCGACAGCAAACCCGCGCAGCAGCGAGATATTAAAGCCGAAAATGCTCGTGACTATAGAGCCGGGCATATATATACCGAAAAAATTCGGTGTTCGCATTGAGGACTTGTCGATTGTAACAGAAAATGGTATAATCAATTTAACTGGGTCAGAAAAGGACTTAATAATCCTGTAACGACTGATCGATTTTAGTTGAAGACAGTATATAAACGGTTCTTTTGCGGAACTTAAATAGATTTTCAGCTATAAAGAATATTAATATTTTAACGGAGGATTTATACATGGCAGGAGTAATTTACGCTAGTGATTTCAGAAAGGGCAGAACATTCATTATGAACGGAGAACCTTGCGTGGTTCTCGACTTCCTTCACGTAAAGCCGGGTAAGGGAGCTGCGTTCGTAAGAACGAAGTACAGAAACGTTATAACAGGCGCTACACGCGAAGAAGCGTTCAACCCTGACGACAAGTTCGATGAAGCTATCATCGAAACAAAGACTATGCAGTACTCATACAATGACGGAGATCTCTATTACTTCATGGATCCTGAAACTTTTGATATGATACCGCTTTCACTCGACCAGGTAGAAGACGCTATCAAGTATATCAGAGAAAATGACGAAGTAACTATGAAGTTCTTCCAGGGAAGTCCGTTCATCGTTGAACCGCCTAACTTTGTTGACCTTGAGATCACAGAGACTGAGCCGGGCGTTAAGGGCAATACAGCTACTAACGTTACAAAGGCAGCTACAGTAGAAACTGGTGCTGTTATCCAGGTTCCTATCTTCCTCGAAGCAGGCGAAGTTATCAAGATCGATACAAGAACAGGCGAGTACCTCGGTCGTTCAAAGAAGTAGTTTAAAAATTAAGACGGGCGGGCCGCTTTTGACCCGCCCGCGTGTTGTTTTTTGGCAGATGCAGGGGGCACGAATGAATGGCGTCTGCTGTGGGCGAGCCGGGCTCGCGGAAGGATGTAGCAGAGCCGCGCTGCGGATCGATCATGCGCGGCGGTTTACAGTAATATATTAAAATTTATTTATTGAAAGGGACAGAGAAATGAATTCAGAAAAGATCAGAACAGGGGAAAGCCGCAACTCAGGAAAAGCGTCGTTCGGGCTCATTGTGGTGCTGCTCATAGCAGTTATCGTCGGGGGCTTCGGGTACAAGTATATCCACGGCATAGGGGAGCCGCTGGATAGCTCGTCGCAGGAAAGGATAAGCGTAGATATACCGTCGGGAAGCGGAACGACCGCTATCGGAAATATCCTTGAACAGGACGGCGTTATAAAGAGCGCGACGCAGTTCAAGATAAAGTCTCGCATGGATAAGAACGACGGAAAATACAGGACGGGCGTTTATGAGCTGTCGCCGTCTATGTCTATGGACGAGATCATGCAGATACTTATGGACGGTTCGCAGAACACTCTTAGGTTCATGGTGCCTGAGGGCTATACGCTGCAGCAGATAGCCGACAAGTTTGCAGAAACGGGCAATGGTACTGCCGATGACTTCCTGTATGAGACTGAGCATGGCGATTTTGATTTTGAGTATAACGACCAGATGGTTTCAGGAAGCAAGCGTTATGAGGGGTTCCTGTATCCTGATACCTATGAGATATACAAGAACGAGTCGGCGCACGGCATCATACAGCGCATGCTGACGAGATTTGAGCAGGTGTATGATACAGAGGCGGAGGATAAGACTGCTGACTCGAAATACAGCGTGTTCGATCTCGTGACTGTCGCTTCTCTTATAGAGCGCGAGGTAAAGCTTGACGAGGAAAGGCCGTTAGTTGCGAGCGTAATATATAACAGGTTAAATAAAAATATGAAGCTGCAGATGTGCTCGACTGTACAGTATGCGCTCGGAACGCCGAAGGCGCGCCTGATGAACAGCGACCTCAAGATAGATTCGCCGTACAACACTTATCAGAACGCGGGTCTGCCTGTAGGACCTATAGCTTCGCCGGGTCAGGCGTCTATAAACGCAGCGCTTCATCCTGAAAATACTGATTATCTGTATTTCGTGCTGACTTCTGCGGGAAGCGGCAAGCATAATTTTGCTGCTACGGGCGATGATTTCAGCAGCTACAGAGAGGATTACCTCGCGTCATTGACTGATTAGTGGACTGATAGATCGACTGATCAATTGACTTATTAAGGGGAATAATAACAAAATGAGAAATGAAAATATAACGAGCAGGCAGGTCATAGATTATCTCGATTCATTGTACAAGCCGCTGACTCCGGAGCTCGGAGAGCTCAGAAAGCAGGCAGAGGCGGATTTCGTTCCTATTATATTAAAGGACACGGAGAGATTTCTTGATGTGATGCTCAGGATAATAAAGCCGAAAAGCATACTTGAGTTCGGCACGGCGATAGGGTATTCGTCTATGTGCTTTTCTGAAATATGCGGACCGGATACAAAAATAACGACGCTTGAGGCAGATGATGAGATGAACGTCGTTTCGAGAAAGAATATAAAGCGTCTCGGATATGAGGACAGGATACACGTCATCGCGGGCGACGCGCTCATAACGTCGCAGTACGTAGAGGGCGAGTTTGACATGATATTCATAGACGCGGCGAAGAGTCTTTACATGGATTTCTGGAAGGAGATCATGAAAAAGAACTGCCATAAGGGTACTGTAATAATATGCGACAACGTACTCATGCGCGGCAAGACTGCCTCTGACGATTTCGACCCGCTTCACAAGTTCAGGACAAATATGCGCCACATGCGCGAGTTCCTTGACTATATAACTAATGATGACAAGGTCGTAACGTCTGTATCGTCTGCGGGCGACGGCATATCGGTGTCATATGTACTTTAATTTAAAGCGAAGCAAAGCCTCTGACAAGCTCGCTTGATCAGAGCGACGCGCACGCTTGCAACGGCGCCAGCGGGGCTTTAGCTCCGCTCGAGTTTCGGTGGGCGATTATGACACACCACCGAAAGTCGTGAATGTCCCCCGCTTATAGAAGCGGGGGACATCTGGCGCATAGTTATAAGGAATGTAAATTATGGAAAAAATGGAACTTTTAGCACCTGCGGGCGACCTTGAAAAGCTTAAGATCGCTATAGACTACGGCGCCGACGCCGTGTATTTCGGCGGACCTATGTTCGGGCTCCGCGCGGGAGCAGGCAACCTCGATATCGAAGAAATGAAGGAAGGCCTTGAGTACGCGCACGCCCATGGCGCAAAAGCGTATATGACGGTAAATGTATTTGCTCATAATGAGGATATAAAGCTGCTTCCCGATTACCTGGAATCGCTTAAAGGCCTGCCGATAGACGCGTTTCTGGTGTCTGACCCGGGCGTGTTCTCTGTATTTAAGCAGGTGCTCCCTGACGCTGAGATACATCTGAGTACTCAGGCTAATACAACAAATTACATGACTGCAAACTTCTGGTATCAGCAGGGCGTGAAGCGCGTAGTTGCAGCTCGCGAGATGTCATTTAAGGAGCTGAGAGAGTTCCGTGATAATATTCCTGCAGATATGGAAATAGAAGCGTTCGTACACGGCGCCATGTGCATATCGTATTCAGGCCGCTGCCTGCTGAGCAACTTCATGACGGGGCGCGACTCAAACAGAGGCGCGTGCGCGCATCCATGCCGCTGGAATTATGCGCTCATGGAAGAACAGCGTCCGGGTGAGTATTTCCCTGTAGATGAGGACGAGCGCGGCACTTATGTGTTTAATTCGAAAGACCTCTGCATGATAGAACATATCCCTGAAATGGTCGGCGCAGGTATATCATCCGCAAAGATCGAAGGCAGGATGAAGACTATATTTTATGTAGCGACTGTAGTCCGTGTTTACAGAGAAGCGATAGACGCTTATTACGCTGATCCGGAGAATTATAAATTCAGACCTGAATGGCTCGAGGAGCTCTGCAAGGTAAGCAATCGTCATTTCACTACGGGATTCTTCCTTGGAAAGACGGATGAGAGCGCGCAGAATTATGAGTCGAGCGCGTATATAAGAGACTATGACTTTATAGGAATAGTCAGAGATTATGACGAAGCAACGGGCTACGCTCTCGTAGAGCAGCGCAATAATTTCAAAAAAGGTCAGGAAATTGAGATATTCGGACCGGGCAGCGCAGGCTTCTTCTCACAGACTGTAGAAGAAATGTACGATGCAAAAAGCGGCGAGCCGATAGACGTAGCGCCGCACGCGCAGCAGCTCGTTCGAGTAAAAATGGCGCATGCCGTAGCCCCGAAGTATATGCTGCGCCGCAGGAGAATTTAATGCAGGACGCCGTTGCAGGCGGGCGGGCATG